>JAQXHU010000076.1 GCA_029007435.1 Bacteroidales bacterium | reverse complement strand
CGGGAAAGCGTGGATTCGTTAACGGATGCAGTGATGCCAAGCCCATAGAGAACTTTCATGTGTGCATTCAAGCACAAGCAGATGTCTCTTAATGACTCACAGGGAGTGAGTTGGCCGAACATCATATAGCGCAACTGATTTGAGCAATTGAAATCACGAACTCTGTAGTCTCCTTTGTACTTGTCAACAAGTCGTTGGAAGATCTGCCTTGGAATCAGACTCATTACCTGGGCGAATATATACTTGCCTTCGTTCATACTCTACGGATTATGCCGCAAAGCTACGAACTCATTTCAAATCGCGGTTGTCAAAGAACTTAGTTAAATTATAATATATTAAGTAGTTACAAACACAGATGCGAAAGTTAACGCATCACTAGTATTGTTTCTCAATAATTATACTAATCCGGGCGAAATATGCAACAAAATCTCCATAAATCGCCCGGATTATTGTAATATTCAAATTATCAGCTGATAGGGTTCAGTATCGGCTCTTCCATATCATTGAATATTCTTTCTTGCCACCTCGTTTGACATAAACGGAGCGAGCTTTCCGCAACTTGCCTTTTCAGAGCATTCGGCGCAGGTTTCAAAACCTTTCCCCGAGCTACATTTGCGCACTTCGCACAGGCAGGAGCAGAAATATGTCTTTATGCCGTCTGTCCTGCACCCAAGACAGTTGATATGCTCCGGCTTGATTTCGTCGGTGTTATTCATCTCGCACCAGAGTTTCGATGTTTTGGCGCGGAGTTCATCATCATTGTTGATAGTAGCAATCCTCGCTTCGCACTGAGCGCAATCGAGGCCGCAATAGCCTACAAGCTGTTTCATTATTTTCAGATTTAGTGATGAAATAATACCTTTAATTTGTTAAATATCGATAATTATTCTAACACAATCATGTCTGCCAATTGCAGGAAGTACTCATTTGACCAAATGTCAAGTTCCCTTTTATCTATTATAAATGGTTCTACATCCTGCTTCACCATCTCAATGTCAGCGGTGGCAAGTCGTTCACGGAGTTTCTCAAAGAACATGTCCTTGGTAAGTTCCAGCCCGTTGAATTCGCTGGCACGTACCTGTAGATGCTTGAAGTCCATGGGTACTCTGTGGCGCACATACCATTCAAAATCATACCAGTCGCGTCCCTTGATGCGGTTCTTCCATGCTCTGAAGATAAGGGCATGCATCTTTCCTGCATATAGGCTGGGAAGGGTCAGGCATCGCGTCCGGAAAGAGAATGGCAGCATCAGAAGTTTCTGCTCAGTGTTGAAACCAAGAGGTGGGTTCGTATCTACCTCAATCTTGATCTTCAAGTTCTTCTCCGTCTGGAATGACAGATTGTAAACATCAGTGTTGTCCTTCAAGAATGCCGATTCCACTTTGCCGAAGTTCTTCTTCTCCTTCTTGGTGATGGTTATTTCACGACCCAGAAGCTTTGCCTCTTCAATGATGGCAGGGAAGTAGTCCTCAAAATGAAAGTCGGGATTCTTCTCTAACAGAGAGAAATCCATCTCCTCTGAGTAGCGTCCCAGATTATGGAATATGCGGAGGCAAGTGCCGCCATAAAAGGCCGCCTCCTTGAAGAATCCACCGCGGTAAAGTCCACTGAGAACAACCTGCTGCATCACCTCATAAGTGGCGTTGCGCTGGTTATCTGCCGTTGACAGATCGTGCTGCCGGAGCATCAGGTTATATATATCGTTCATGCTTGATGTACTTAATTAGAGTATTGATATTCTGGCTCTTACGACTATATATAGCGCAATTCTCGAGTATGTCCATATCAAATTCTGATAGGGCGTCCATATCAAACCTGATATCTTCTTCCAGATATAGGGCTACGTCCTTCATGAAGCGCAGATTGACTCCCTTGGAGTAATTGATAAGGTCACATAGGGCTTTCTCTGGAGTCGCTATCAGATAGGTGATGTCATTGTCATTCTCCAGCCTTACTCCTATAGGGAAATATTCCTTACTGCAGCATTTGTAGTCGAAACTGCCTACAGGCGTTTCGAAACTTCGAGAGTGCTTTGTAGTCAGAGACTGAATCAGATGAACTCGTTCCGGAATAAATCCATAGTGGCGTAAAGCCGTCTGAAGACTCACATAGGAAGGTCCATAGATATGATTGGCTATGAGATTTCTGTTAAGTACCTTTCCTGTTTCTTCAGGACTGACCACATACATCCCTTTCTTAAGACGGATAATCTTTCCATCTGATTCAAGCCTCCTGGCCTTCTCAACGATGTGCTTTGTCTCAGGATACACTGAGGAAAGAACATTGAGGTCAAAGGGTACAATACCTATATTTGTTAGCGGAGACATCTTATCTTGAATTTACGCAGCAAATATAGTCATAATTTGTACACTAAACAAATTATTATATTGTTTTCTGTTCAAATGAATACTTTGAGGAACAACAGAGAACTCCGGGAGTGACCTTCCCTGAGAATGGTTGACACTTTTGTGGTGGTTAAACTAAGAAGTCATATCTTTAATTTAAGACTCTCCTGCTCACAGACTGTATTGACATAATCATTCGCAATCATTGTCGCAGCCCTTTCGGTCAGTTGGAGAGAAGCGGGCCATCCGCCTCGACATGCTGCACGAATCAACGCCGAGAAATCATTGAACTTGCCCATCTTTGAATTGTTCTTTATTTAACGAGATAATATCCCAGTGCGACCAATACAATGCCGGCAATCATCTCAATATATCTTTATCTGTCCTTTCATATCTATGAGACCCCGGCTGAATCTTCTTCCAGTGCCAGCAGCTGATGGCATCCTTGAGGGTCGCTCCCTTGTTGTCGGCAAAGAAGTCCCGGATATACTGATTGTATTCGAACTGTGGCTTGATTTCCTTTGGATGCTCGATGGAGTGATATGTCTCTACCGCTTCCCGGAAGGTCTTACCGGCATTGTTGTGCAGCCAGTCCTGGAATTCTGCCTTGAAATGGAAGCCCTTCCCTAGATGCTCAACGAAGAATGCACGGAGTTCCTGCGAACACACCACATTCTGCGGGATAATATCATCAAGAGATATACCCTTCTTTGTCTGAGAACAAATCAAAGTTGCCAGACTGTCTTCCATCAAAACCTTCGGAGCGGCCTTCCCCGCAAGGATAAGGACTTTCTTCCCGTTTCGGTAGATATGCAGTTGGCGGCTGCGTACCACCGCCGTCAACTCCTCATCCTCCTGCAGGGCGAGCCAAATCTTGTGGTACGGTCCTTCCTCCTCGAAGAGTTTCCTCCTGAGGTGAGAACATATATTGGTGGTATCCAGTCCCATCATTATCATTAGCTGTTTACTTATCTCAAAAGCTTATCCGACAATTACTTCAAGATATCTCTGTTTATCAAGAATTGATGCAGCCCCATAAAAATGATTCCTTCATCATTGACGTAAGTCGCTATATCGTCACCCTGTATGACAATCTTTTGAAAAGAATCTCCAATCTTCCTGAGCGGATTCAACTCCTGATTCTTTTTCATTTCATCGGGCAACGCATAAGCCGACTGAATGTAATATTTTTCAATGCCGTTGGTGACGATGAAATCCACCTCGTACTGAATATATGTTTGCTTTCCTTCCCTCATCTCACGCGATTCAACCAAACCCACATCAACCATATAGTCCCTGGAACGTAGTTCATTGTAAATGACATTTTCCATTATGTGGGTTATCTCCTGCTGACGGAAATTCAGTCTGGCGTTTCTCAACCCCACATCAACGCAGTAATACTTCTTGAAGGAATTGTAATACTCTTTGCCTTTGATGTCATATCTTCTGGATCCCTCAAAGAGAAAAGAATCGCATATATATCCCAGGTACTTAAGAACAGTAGCTTCATCAATCTTGATATTCTGGATACTCCGAAGGGACTTTGCCATCTTGGTCGGATTGGTAAGAGAGCCAATGGACGAGCACATTCCATCAGCAATCGCCTCCAATGCCAGTTCATTCTCAATATGGTAGCGTTCCAGAATGTAAGTGAGATAGGTTTTCTTCCAAAGATCCTGCAGGTAGTGTGCCTTCTGGAGAGGGGTTTTCATACGGAGCATTCCAGGCATACCGCCAAAAGTGTAGTACTCCTTCCACAGTTCGCTGAAAGGTTCTGTCCTCCCGGTACAGAATTCTTTGAACGAGAACGGGTTGCAGCGGATTTCCTGGCCACGGTCACGGAAAATGGTACTGATATCTTTGGAGAGCAACTTGGCGTTGCTGCCAGTGACATAGACATCTACATTGTCTTTTGCCCTCAGTCCATTTACCAGTTTATCGAAACCTTGCACTTCCTGGATTTCATCCAGTATTACGTAATACATACGCCCAGGGTCGGTAATCTTGCTGTAAAGGTAGGACTTTAACTTCTCTTTATCCGCCAACTCGCTCTGATTGTTCTCATCGTCCATATCCAGGGAAACGATAATAATATCCTCCTCAGGGACACCGTCAGCAACAAGGTAATCTTTATACAACCGGGTAAGAAGCCAGGACTTCCCGCAACGCCTGGGGCCGGTAACCACTTTTGCGAATCCGTTCTCCCTGCTATCAATCAGTTTCTGAAGGTAAACTTCTCTTTGTATATATCCGTTCATTATCTCAATTAGTTCTTATCTCCTCGAAGCGCAATGCTCGAATCGGAATTTATTGCAAATCTACAATAAATAACGACACCAATCAAGAGCAACTCATAGTCCATCCTCCAGCTTCATCCTTATCGTAATGACTCAAGTAGCAGTTTACGCAGTTAGGCTGATTCTTTTCCATTCTATTCCTCTTTATTCTTGTTCTTCTTCAGAGAGAACAGATTGACTAAGTTTCCGAGCGAATTCAAATATAATGAATGATTATCTTATGGTCACTATCGTCACTCCGGCAGGACCGGGAGTCCATGTGCAGGTCAAGGCATAAACCTCGTCAATCTCCTTCCGGATTGCGTCACGGAGAATCCCGTCGCCTACCCCGTGAATGAAAGATATCCTCATCCCCCTGTGTTTCATATACTTATGGAGGATGCTCTTGAAATATTCCAGCTGGTATGGCAGTTCAAAGCCTTTCGGAGCATCATATTCTGAAGGAATCTTCTCTATATGCAGGTCAATTGAGATTTCATTAGGAATGGCTTGCGGTCTTTCAGTCTCCTGCGCCTTTCGCTTATGTCCGCCACCTATGCTGCTGACGAGCTTGGAGTCCTCCTCGGCATTGTTCACGACAAAGTCACCAAACCCGGCCCTGAAAAGAAGACCGTCAATCTCAATCTCCACAGAGTCCTTGTACACGTGGCGGAGTATTCCCCTGTCGTTGGAGTCCATCAGAGTGACCGTGCATCCGGGACGGAGACCTCGTTCTTTCGCCGCGTTCTCCTCTTCCATTTGCGACTTCGACTTATTGGCCACCGTGCGGCTGCGTCTCCTTTGCTGAGGTGCAGCATCTTCAGTCCCGGGATCTTTCTTTTCCAGTTCCTTCTTCAACGCTTTCAAAGCTGATAAATCATTGTATCTGCCCATTGCTTTCCCATTTTGCAACTTTCCTATTATCTGACGAGCCAGAAGCCCAATGCTGCCAATGCGATGCCGGCAATCACGCTCAATGTCACATAACCGGCAAAGCACCAGAAATTGCCGGCCTGAAGCATCATCAGGGCCTCCTTGGAGAAAGTCGAGAATGTTGTGAACCCTCCGCAGAAACCGGTTGTCATAAAAAGAGCCCAGTTGCCGGCATCACTCGAAATGCGGTTGAAATATCCCCAAAGCATTCCAATAAGCAGGCAGCCAATGAGATTCGCTGCAAGAGTTGCCCAGGGAAATCCTTTGCCCGTATTCTTTATCAGCAGCGAGAGGGAATATCTGGCCGCCCCACCGAGGAAGCTGCCCGTGCCGGCTATCAGAATACTTCTTATCACACTTGTTATCATTGTCTCAAAAAATATTGCTCTGCGTTGTTATCCTCCTTGAAATCCGGACCGCCTTTACTTGCGTTTAAACAAGCCTCCAACTTTCTTCCAAGAATTCCATCCTTTCTCATCCAGAATGCTGGACAAACCAAATAATACCCCAAATATAACAGCCTGCACTGCATACTCCCGGAAGGATTGGAGATGTCCGGATATAAGGTCAAGAATAATGTAAACAACCGTGAATGCTGCTGCGGACACAATTGCTTTGATGATGTAGTTCTTCATTATAAATACGATATATCTGTGAAATAAAGTGAGTATTTTATGTCGCAGATCGCACACAAAAGTACAAAAAGATTTGTAATAATTTGTGCAGATTCTTATAATTGACAATCTCTATCTCGCCGGCATTCTTTTCCTCCCCGTCAGGTTCCATATTTGTCTCTAAAAGTGTTGCGCTTAAACAACACATTTTAACAAAACTGTTGTTTGTACGCAACACATTTTGGAGCGCACAATAGGAAAATGTGAAATTATCAGCCAAAAATGGACGGATTATGTGAAATATGCCCCAAAAAGTAGTGTGGATTATGTGAATTGTGCTATCTTTGCAATAAACAATGAAGATTCAGGAGATGGAAAATCTGCTAAAACGAAAGGTTGACACATTCCTTATTGAATGGAAGAATAACCCTGACAGGAAGCCACTTATTGTCAAAGGTGCCCGTCAGATTGGCAAAACTCTTTCAATAGAGCAGGAGCAATCTATGAAAATATCATAGGCGATATGCTCGTCAAACAAGGATACAATCTCTATTACTACCACAGCGACAAGCCCTCTCTTGAAATGGACTTCTTTGTACGTGATGCAGACTCCCTTATACCAGTGGAAGTCAAAGCCACGGATGGAGCCACCGCCTCACTGAACAATCTTCTGAAAAAAGACAAATATCCGGATATTAAGTACGGTATTAAGTTCTGCTACAAAAATATCGGCTTCAACGGCACATTCTACACATTCCCGTACGTCCTTGCCTTCCTCCTAAAAAGGTTCATTGCTGAAAGGGAATACATAGAGGGAATCTGAGGATTCCTTAATTGCTTGGCCTGGTATTGGGAGAACAGATATAATAGATCTTGCAGTAAAGATGCTTATCTTCGCACTGCGAAACAATAAAGAAGATGCAGCCGCAGGGACGCAATCTTCAGAACCCCGGGTAAATCAGGAAAGAAATGAGAGATTTTGCAGCAATAGATTTCGAGACGGCGAATGAGCAGCCGTCCAGCGTCTGCTCCGTAGGAGTGGTGATAGTACGTGAGGGGGAAGTCGTGGACTCGTTCTACAGCCTCATACATCCCGAGCCGGAATACTACCAATGGTTCTGCCAGCGAGTCCACGGACTTGGACCGGAAGATACGGAAGATGCGCCGGTGTTCCCATATGTATGGGAGAAGATTGAACCGCTCATAGATGGTCTTCCGTTGGTGGCGCATAACTCCCGCTTTGACGAGGGGTGCCTGAAAGCAGTGTTCAGGGTATATCAGATGGACTACCCCGACTTTGAGTTCCACGACACGCTGGCAGCATCGCACCGTCATTTCGGGCGCCGCCTCCCTAACCATCAGCTACAGACCGTAGCGGCGGCCTGCGGCTATGACCTTATGAACCACCATCACGCCCTCGCTGATGCCGAAGCCTGTGCAGCGATAGCAGTAAAAATTTTGTTTGAAGACTATTAGACATTGTATTCCCGGGAAGTTTACTAATTTGTCCACGGGAACCGGCATCTCTGTGGATAAAATTTAAATGGCCAACGAGGATGAACTTCAAGGGGAGAGATGACCTACAGACGGATGAGTTCCGCTATCTTCTCCAACGCCTCACGGTCAGTTTCATCAAATGCGGCCAAATCCATGCTGTCTATATCCAGGACAGCAATGACATCTCCGCCCCGGAATATCGGAACGACAATTTCGCTGCGGGACAGGCTGCTGCAGGCAATATGCCCGGGAAATTCCTCCACATCAGGGACAATAATACTCTCCTTGCGCTGCCAAGCAGAGCCACACACCCCCTTTCCGAACGGAATACGGGAGCATGCGACAGGCCCCTGGAACGGGCCCAGCACCAGCACATCACCTTTGACAATGTAGAAGCCTGTCCACCAGAACCCGAAAGCATCGTGAATGAGGGCAGCAATGTTGGACAGATTTGAGATGCTGTCCGGTTCTCCATCTACAAGGGATTCAATTTGCTTATTTACAAGGCAATACTTATCCCTTTTCGCTTTGTCTGCATCCGCCAAGGACTGAATACCGGATTCCCTGTCGATAATCAACTCCATTCCCTTGTGAGGAATCCCCTCGTCAAGAAATTCGTCTGAAACCACTTTGAACCCAAGTTTCTCGTAAAAGCCTATCGCATAGGTCTGTGCCTCAAGATATATCTTTCCTTCCGGACGGTTTTCACGGACATAGCTTACCGCCTGCTGCATCATCCGCAATCCCAGGCCATTGCCCCGCCGTCTCTCAATCACTGCGACTCTTCCAATCTGAAGAACACCTGCTTCCTTCTGATATATCCGGAGGCAACCTGTAATTCTTCCTCCGTCCGATGCAAAAACCTGCACGGAATCCGGATCCCTGCCATCAGGGTCAACGTACAGGCATTTCTGTCCCGCCACAAACACTTCTGACCGCACCCGGAGAATCCCATAGAGTTCTTCAAGGGTGAGTTCATCGAAACGTTTGACTGTTATTGTTTCCATTTCATTCATACCGCAATCATCAGAGGATATTCTTCCTTGCCGTTTCATTGGCCAGGAAGGGAGCAAGCTTTTCACAAACATCCTTGTCGGAGCATTCTGCGCAGGTGTCAAAGCCATTGGCAATACAGCACTTGCGCACTTCGCACAGACAGGCGCAGAAATAAGTCTTCACCCCTTCGGCCCTGCAACCCAGGCAGTTGATATGCTCCGGCCTGATTTCGTCAGTATTGTTCCACTCGCACCAGAGTTTCGCAGTCCTGGCGCGGAGCTCATCGTCATTGTTCATAGTTGCGATTCTGGCATCGCATTGTTCACAGTCAAGGCCGCAATGGCCGATCAGTTTATTCCTCATTTTCATAATGACAATGCTATCGGGTTGTCCCAGCGGCAGCGGAGATACCAGGTACCGCTCCCTGCCGGCCTGTCGTAAACCACTGACCATAAAGTGAACTTGTCGTAAGATGCCTGCCTGACCGCATCCTCCGCACTGTGGATGTCCGCGGGGCACAGACCGCCGATGCGGTTCATTCTATTGTGAGACTCTGCTGTCATCGGGTGCTCACGGGCCTCCCATAGACAATGATTCGTTACAACCGGGGCAGGTGTGACGTGCATCACCCCGTCCTTCCACTCAACCACGACAGAACTGCCAGCATCGGCTATCGCAAGATGATGCGCCTGCCCGATAGATGGATGGACATCATACTTGGAAAGCAGTTCGACAGCCTCTTCAAGCGATGCGGCATAATCAAGAACCAGCCGGATTGCCCCGACAATTGTAAGGTCAGGTTTTTCCGTATCAACGCAAGCCGCATCGCCATCCATTTCAATCAAATCAGCAACACAAACTCCCTTTTCGTTCATTCCGTCAAGCGGGATATAGGCTGTGGCCAATGCCAGGAAACCGTCCATTCCCGCTACCGGGCGCCAGTCGGGGCCGTTGCCTAGAAAGGCGAACGTACTGGTGGATATTGACTTATAGCCATCGACCGGTTCAGTCTTGACTATCACCAAATTCTGCCCGGCATCCTCGAAATCAAAATTGCGGGCGAACACGCCCTTCCCCTGAAAAGAAGTACAGCCTGCTTCGACTGCAAGATCCTCTGACACGGGCATCTTCATATATCCCTTGGAAAGGAACTCTGCGATGTAACGTGCCGTTTCCGCATCGGTTTTGGCACCGCCCTGTTCAAGAAATCCCTTGAATCCGTAATCGCCCTTGAAAGTGAATGTATATATGCCCTCATCAATCATCCTGAGGCTCCGGATAGCATTGATTTCATCTCCGAAGAGTTTCCATCCGCCATAGATAAAAATGCCTGCGCCTATCAGAAGGAGAGCAAGCAGGGAATACAGGAACTTTTTCATAATACCTTCGTTATGACAACTTTGCGAAGTTACTACAAATATGCAAAACAGCAATCACCCCAAAGTATTAATGTCGATTTCCATCAGCTCGTGAATCTGCCCGATATGCAGTCTGAGATGGTCCGTATAACCGAGAATCATATCATTGAGCGTGACTTGATGGCCTTCATAATCAAGCCAATATGAAGAAAGTTTTGTCCGGTCAACAGCATTGATGATATGGGCGACGTGCAGGTTGAAAAACTTCCAAAGAGAGACAAGTGTATCCCAGTCCTCCCGCTGATAATCCTGAAGGTGAATCCACAGATCATTGTCCTGGGTGTAGTCCGGAAAGACCAGCAGTCCGCGTTCACCGTCAGGAATGCAATGTCCAACCCGCGGTGCATATTGCAGCCTGACCATCCTCTGCTGGTTGTTGCTCGCCGAGTCAACCAGATGGCCAAGCAGCATTTTTATACTTCGGTTCTGATGATTGAACCGGGTGGTGATTACATCCTCCGATAAAGACCGGAGTATAGGCTCCTCGATATTGACAATAGCGAGTATTTCGTCTGTTACTTTTGAATAAATGTCCATAAGTCAGTCTTTTATCAAACAGGGAGGTCAGATTTCACCGGTTAAGTTCTTTTTCATTATATAGTCGTTCATATAGAAGCCTCCGCCTATGTCAAAGTCCCCGCTGCGGTCAATTTCCATCCCCATTCGGATATAGAAGTCCAGCGCCTTGTTGTGCCTGTTCACATTCAGTTCAAACGCTTCTGCCCCGAGCCTGCGCATCTCATTCTCGGCGGCAAGAAAGAGTTCACGGCCATAACCCTTGCCCTGGAAAGCCGGCAGGAGATAAATCTTGTGGAGATGGTATTGTCCCTCGATGCCATCTGGGCCGAATGACACATATCCGACAGCCGCGCCGTCTTCAACTGGCAACAGATATGTGACATCTCCGGTCAGTTCTTTGCGCAACGCATCTTCAGAATACATCCATTCCATCATAAAATCAATCTGCTCCCTGGATATTATAGATGAATATGTAGCCGGAAAAACGACCTCTGCGATTCTCCGGATTGCAGGAATATCCTCAACTGTGGCTTTAATGTATTTCATTTAAGTTTCGCAAGTAATTATTAAACAAAAAGCCAGGTTGAAAACCCTGAAATATTTTATTATCTCACTGATTTTCAGTATATCAGGACAACAGAACGGAAATACACACCAAGCATAAACAAAGATAGGCAAATAATTTCGGAGTTGCGCAATTTTTTCCCGGAAAGTGGCTGCGGGCTTGGCATACAGAGGGTAATGAACATACTTGGAACCATAAACATCACTGAAAGTCAGATGGCTTTCGAGAAGAGAGCCATCTGCAAATTCACCTGTCCAGGAAGAGCTCCATATTGAAGCAGTGGCTTCCTTGAATATCCAGGTGGCAGTGAATGTGTTTCCATACGAAATCACTGGTTTTTCTTCAGGTTCAGAAGGCTCAACAGGCACTTCCGGGCCGCCTGCATTCTCATAATCTTCATATAATCAATAATTAACTCAATTAATCCAGTGACACCCTGATTCCTTCAGGGCTGTCTGACACGAAGCCGGAGATTCCTCCTGAAGTGACTGCCGCATTGAACAGTATCTCCTTCACGGAAGATCTGAGGGGCACAGACAGTTCTATCCTGCCACGGCCTCCGTCAAGCACCAGGTCCACATTCTTTTCCACAATCCCGTCCGGTGTTTTCAGACTGACTGAGATATTGACAGTATCAACATCCTCCGGGGCGGAAATATCAGCCACAGCATAAAATTTCCTTCGTTCCCTGACAAAACGGAACGCTGAAACTGTCCCTGGATCATTGGATGCAAAAAGCACATTGTCAGGATAATTGAACACATCTGACGCATCCAGGACAGGCAAGTTGGAGAGACTGCGGGCAGATACTGAAACAGGATGATTGAGATAGAACAGACCTGTCTGGATGCCCTCGTCGCAATGCATAGCGCCCACCGCAAGATGAGGCGACACTATTTCCGTACTGCCCCAGTATCCCCTGCCTCTGAAAGGCCTGTACCAGCCGTCCTGCCAGCCAGGTCCCTGGAACACACGTCCTTCCGCATCTCCAAGCTTCATACTGAAGAGCATATCGATATTGCAGGAGAGGAGCACCTCGCCTGACGGGAACACAGACACATAGCCTGCGCAGCCGTTGAACAAGTTCGTCTCCCTGTCCACAGGGCCTGTTCCGTCCTCCGCAAGAGGTTGCCAGTCAAGGCCTACGTTCCGGACAAGCGACATCTTGTAAACACTCTTGTCCCCCGGTCCGCCCGGCTCCAGCCTGGCCTCCAGGAAGCCCAAAATGGTCCGGCCGTCTTTCAGCACCCTGAACGAAGGCATCTGGTCAGTGTAAATGCGGGCTCCGCTGTCCAATGTGTATTTATATTGGCGGCACACTTTCCTGCTTGCGCTCCAGTTGTGTCCTCCGTCTTCCGACACGAGAACAGACGTACCCGAATTGCGTTCGGCGGGAAGGCAGTCCGTGAAATAGCAATGAATCCGTCCGTCCGGCAGGACCAGCAGATATGGTTCCCAGTTGGTACCCTCGTAGATTACCTGAGAAGGGCCCCAGGTCCGGCCTCCGTCAGAAGACCGGCGGGTCATCAGGCCGCAGCCGATATTGTATTTATAGCCTTTGGACGCACGGAACGAAACCACCGCAAGCACATCCCCGTCAGGCAAAACCGCAGCATCTGCAGTAGAGAAGCATCTGGTGTCCTCCCCCATCTCCGTCGTCACCGGATAAGCCTCGAAGACATTGCCGCATCCCGTCCAGTGTATCAGGTCCTCACTGCGGTATGCCCAGATATTGGATGCTATCTTTCCTCCCTGGCAGAGCATAAGATACGTACCGTCAACGAGTTTCTTTATCCGTGGATAAACCGCCAGTTTGCCGGCGCCGAGCTCTTCATTGCCGATGACATTCAGATATCCCGGCACAGGACGGAGCGCCAAGGCGTCAACATCGCCGCAGGAGCCGCCCCTGTCCCCGGCGGAGACAGGGATGGCCGCCAAAACGGCACACAGTATTATAAATGACAGTCTTGCAGTCAGTTTCATCGGTTGTTTCCTATTTTATTCTGCCAAGATAATAATTTGCCCAAACATTTCCATTACGTTCGTCCAAAGCTTTGCGGAAACATTTTTTCGCACGGGCCTCCCGACCGAGAGTCTTGTACGCCATACCCTGGATGAGATAAGCCTTTGTGTTGACATCTTCCGGATAGTCCCCATAGCCGAAACTTTCGAAGAATCTGTCAACCCGCTCTGTCACAAGACCTTGCCCATAATTCAGCGCAGCGCGGGCCATATCCTTTGTCCTCGCTTTCGGGTCCAGCTTCCGCATCGCCAGAGCCTTCTCATAGCAATACTGCGAATCCTGAGGCTTGATCTCCACAGCGGCGGCCATCTCATAATACCTGCGGGCATTCTCCATATCGGACAGTTTCTCATAAGCGAGCCCTATATTGTAATAGACCTGGGCATCCCTCGCATAGTATTCCAGATGCGCATACCCCTGGTTTTCAGGATATTCATTCATCATAAGCATATATTTCAACGCTTTCTCAGAATCCCCTTCATCCCAGGCTTTCAGACCTGACAGCAGGCAGGCATCCACATAAATGTCGTGAAGGTCCTCGATATGCTCACGTCTCGAATAGAATCTGGAAAGAAGCGGCTCAAGCACCTCTTCGTATTCCCCTTCAAGAATCCGCATCTTGATTGCCTTGGTCTCTGAATCATAACGCTTCTCATAGAGAGCTTTCCGGTCTTTGAAAAGAGCATACCTCTGCTGGACTGGAGCATTCATAAGTTCCAGAACCTCATCGCATTCCGCAAGGAAAAGAGCATTGCGGCCATTGTCGGCCCCAATCGCCTTGTAATACCATTCAGCACTTTCCGCAAGGTTCCCGGTATGGAAACGGCAGCCCCATCCGAGATTCCTCAGAGCCATTGCGAAATCAGGGGCAATCTCCACAGCTTTCTTCCACGCATCCATCGCCTTCTCCGGCTGGCCGTGGTACAGAAGATTGCCGAGATAATACCAGGTAATGGCGGATGAAGGATTGTACTCCAATGCTTTGGCATATACAGCGCGGGTCTCCTTTCTGTATGGGAAGACGTAATCCGTTGGCAAGCTCTCCGCCGAGGCAAAATATCTGGCGGCCTTCTCTTTGTCACCCCGCCTGCCGGCAAGATAGCCAAGATAGTATTCCACTGTGGGATAAGGCTTTACATCCTCCGAAGCGAGCATTTTCCTTATCGCCTCGTCCTCGAATCCATTGTTCAGGTAATACAGGGCAAGCTCCAGGTATGACTCCGGCTCGTTCCTCAACAGGGCGGAAAGTTCCGTCTCCCTCATCAAGCCGAGAAGCACCGCCTCATTCGACGCATAGAAATTCAGAGGGTCGGTCTTGAGCACAGCCTCCGCCTCTGCCCTGGCCTCAGCCTGTTTTCCGGACAGCCTGAGCAGAGTAGTCTTCATATTCCGCGCGTCAATGTTCATTCCATTGTAATCCACAGCCTTGCATATCTCCGACATAGCCTGGTGCAAATCCCCCCTGATGGAGGAAATCTGGGCAAGCTGATAATAAGAAGCGGATGCGTACTCATAATCCCAGGCCGCGCGGTACAAAGTGTCCACTGCAGCGTCGAACCGTCCCTCGTCTTTCAGTATAAGACCGAGGTTGTACATAGCCTCGCCGTCAGCCGGCCTCGTGTAACTTGAGGTCTGGCGGACAAGGGCACGTCTCAGATGCTGCTTGGCTTTCTCATAATCTCCTGATTTTCTGTAGAATATACCGAGCTGTGTATTTGAGCGCACATCTCCAGGGTCACGTCTGAGCACCTCATTGAAATAAATGTTCGGGTCAACGTGGGCCTGATGGAACTGGAGATTCCTCATACCCAAATAGTAAAGTTCCTCGATATTGTCAATGCTTTCCGGATCAGGGTCAAGCGGCACCACAGGCTCAGGCAGAGGACGGCTGCGGTCAAGTTTATAAGGATGATAGCTTATAAGTTCTTTCCCCTCAGCGCTTTTCAACACCATTGTCACCTCTGACGGCTCTTTGACCGCTTCCGGGCTCACCTGGAAATCGTCAGCAAAAGGACGGTCAGGAGCTATATTCACCACATTGCTGTACAGAGCGTTCCCTGAGGCGTCAACCACAATCACTTCCGCATTTCTCCTGACGCAGGTCACATTGGCTGCAAGATGGATCTTTCCGGATGGGTCAATGTCCATATTCACCGTTGCGTTCTCATTGCCCCGGTTCACGTGGCGGAGATTCCTGATTCCGTACCAGTAAGCGGTGAACTCTTTGGTCTCGTGAGGATTGATCCAGCAGTAATCCGGCTGGTTGTCGGAATAAGCTCCGGTCATCAGCTCGACATACGGTCCGTCCGAATCTGTCAGGGTCTCGCAGTCCCAGGCGTGGCCGTAGCGCATATTGCCCCAGGACCAGAATTTTCCGCCCTTGTTGATATTGTGGTTGCCCGCCAGCATTGTGCCGGCGTCTTTTCCGTAATCATAACCTCCGATGAAATCGTCCTGCAGGTCGTAAACGAACACCGAGCCACCCGTAAGAGCCGGAAGGTTCTTCCAATAGCTGACGTCTTTGCCCTCGTAATCCGGATTGCCGCAATAAGCCCTGTCCGGAACAGGCCAGCGGAGAAAACTGTTCTTGTGATGGTAAGTGCCGAACTCCGTGCATTCCGGGAACACAATCTGGTAGTTCTCGTTGGCGTGGGTGGCGACATTGTTCCAGTGAAGCATAGAGTTGCGGTCCTGGGACGTGTTGAAGAAACGGCCGGTGACCTCAATGTAGGAACGGTCCGGATAGAGCGTCAAGCCAATCGCCCAGCTCATCCTGTGGCGCTGTTCCACTTCTCCGACCCAGATGGTCTTGCTGCCGTCCTTATTGTCAACCAATTTATAGTCAACCGGATACTGGCTCGTGGCACGATGATGATGGAACACATTCCACTCCACGCCGCCGCTGATCCAGGCCCCAAGCATTCCGACATTGGCCGGTTTGATCACGTGCTGGCGATAGAAAATCTCGTAGCCGTTGGTCTTGTCAGTGGCATAGAAAAGGCGGCCTCCGATGTCCGGAAGCACACACACTTTCAGGTAGTCGTTCTCAAGATACAGGGCTTTGTGGGTCGAGTCAACCTTGACATTTGTAGGATTGTCATTCATTGCATACGGATACACTCCCCTTTTTGCCCTCTGATAGGCGAAATCCCTCTCGAAGAGCGGGGCCGTTTCCGGTGCGTTCACCCTGTAAGTCGGAAGGTCTATTGTCCCCTCCCACATTTTCACCGGCCCGTCCTGTGCCGAAATGGTCAGCGGCAGAATCGCCGCCAACCACATTGTCATATACTTTATCCTGTTCATTATTGTTCTTTTATACAGCGGACAGCCATTCCGATTGAAGGAACGTTCTGGTCCGTGTTTTTGATTGACGCATTGTTGTAATAGAATCTCACGCCGCCGGTGTCTCCGAATGCATTGGTCCAAAGATAGCCACGATACTCAAGATATTCGACGGCATTTCCATTGGCACTCAGGAATCCGTTGGTAGGATATGCGGAAGTCACCGAGCCTCCGTCAACGATGAAGTTGTATCCGTAATTGGCATTGCAATAATCTTTGTCGAACTGCCATCCCATCGAATAGCACATCGGGTCGGCCACACGGTATCCCTCAGGGCACGGGTCATAGATAGTCTTCACGCCTTTTCCTCCCTCATAAGTGCCTTTGGAATTGCCCCAGAGACCGGCAGGAGTGCCGCCGAAATACCAGCTTTTCGCATCCAGAATCCTGGTGTCAGGATGAGAGACCGCATAGCCGATGGTGCCTGTCTCCGCAGTGGACGCTGTATTGGCCGTAAGTTCCACATCTGCATTCTTATACTTATCATCCGATGTCGGTCTTGTGAGCGGAACCGGACGCGGGAACGGGTCTTTCCTTCCCCACTGGTAGAAATATCCGTAGCTGTTCTGGTCCTTCAAAGTCACGCTCACGGCGCCCAGGGCCCTGTCCATCATCGTGAAATCGCCCGCTGTCTCATTGGTGTACTTGAGGTCATTTATTTCCGACACCCAGATATGGTATGACCAGAGCACATTTCCGGAAGCGTCGCAAATACCCACCAAAGCATTGCCTTTCAAGCCTTTGACTGGAACCTGAAGGAGATTGTCCTTGATGGACGGAGTGCCCACCACATCACCGCTCTCCCCTGATACAGGATGCTGCCAGATGACTTTGGCGCTCTTCGCAAGGGATGTGTTGCCCTCGACCTTGATGTTCTCGTAAATGAAGTCCGGCGAGAATGTGTAATACGGGGTTATGTCAATGTCAACAGTGCCTGAAACCGCTGTCTGGCAGCAGTTTGCCTTACCATAATACAGTGAAAGAGGTACTGCCTTGAGCGGTGTTACGAATCCCGGCTCGACAGTGATGGCCGACGCCATTTCTTTCTTGTAAATGCGGCCTTCTGTATCGGTGATGGTGAACCTGAAGCCTTTGCTGTACGTGCCCGCAGGAATGAAGGCGATGAAATCCGCAACGCTCTCGAAACTGCCTCCTGAAGCGATGCTCACTCCGGCTCCGAGGTCAAGGACAATGGAGGAGGCCCCGCCGTCCGCAGCAAGTGTGAAGGTTCCGTCAACCAGATTCACATCGGCCTTGCCGGCTATCTGGAGACCATCAAGAGAGGTAATCTCCACCTTTTTGACCATAATACCAAGGTCCTGGTAATCAACCATCTGCAACTTGATTCCGCCAAAGAGATTCTTGAATGCAAACTTGTCATTCCCGGAACAGGCAGTCATCGGAAGTATCGAGATGTCCGCATTGGCATCCAGGGCCCCGGCGAAACCCTGAACTGCAGCAGCTGAGAAATCCACTTTCACAGTCTCTCCCGAAAGGGTTGCCCCCTCCACTGCCGAAGCCGGATAAACCGCATATCTCTTAGTGCCTGGAGTTGACTCGCCCTCTGGATTGAAAGCGCCTTCCTTTGTCTGGGAAGACTCTGTGACATATGCCTGTCCTCCCGGACATTCCGGACTGAACAGCATAATCCTGTCCCCGGAATTCCATACCACGTCCATCGACATATCAAGAGATGTCCTGGTGGACGGAATGATGCCTGTAATGCTGCCGGTGCTGTGTCCGACGCTGTTTTCAGGAGCTGCGTTATCCTTTGCGCAGCCTGCCGCGATTGCGCATAAAAGCGCCAGCGACATTATATTTATACTCTTCATAAATAATTACCAATCAAAAGATTATCACCAAGGGTCAACTTCATCGCCTTCTCCCCAGGAAGGACCGTCTCCATAATTCTCTCCCTTTCCGGGTTCAGGTTCCGGAGCAGGTTCGGAAGCAGGTTTCAGATCCAGCTTGAGCCATTTGGAATAATTGGTCCCTGTCAGTCCCCAGAAAGTGTCATCTCCGGCGGCGTCCTTGATCACGGCATTGAACAGCAGCCCGTCATTCACCACATTCAGGGATGAGCGCGGAATTGAGAATTCTATCGCCATTCCGTCATCCTCCATATCGTCGTCCAGATTGCCGATAAGGCCGTAGGCGAATTTCACATTGGCGTCCGAACAGGTGAGCTTTCCTTCGTTGAACGAGAATTTGAGCACGACAGGATTTCCGCTGCCGTTTCCGCTCTGGAACATAAGTTCAAATCCGTCCTGCGAGGTGAGGGACTCGTCTTTTCTTTCAATCATACCATACAGATTCTCAGAGTCATAGCCGAAACGGAACACCGAACTCGTAGTGCTTTCGCTGCCTATGAACAATGCGTCATCCACATTTTTCCAGTCTTCTGCGGTGCCGTCCACAACCGGAGTGAAGGCAGAGGCATTGACTCCGTGGTTCAGAACGAATTTGGCAAGCTGGATTCGGGCTCTTGATACAGAATTGCCGTCAACAGTCTCCGACCAGGCGAACGGGAACACTCCGATGACTGTATGGTCATCAATGATTTCAATGGAGCCCCAGCAGCCGTTTTTGAAGACTGTAGGCATAGGTGTGCCGAACTGGCTCGCTTTGGAATTGCCTATCCTGATATTGAACACCTTGCTGACTCCGGTGGAAAGCAGGGTCTCGCCGGAACGGAACTGGCGGAGATATGGAGCGGCCTCGTTCAGATACAGGTTGGATTTCCTGTCAGCCGGACCTTCCTCAGTGCCGGCAAGTCCGCCTGCGGCCCAGTTGTCAGCACTGTAGGCCATAGAGATATGGTACTTGTCAGCTGAAGTGCCGGTCCTTCCGAATCTGGATTCGATAGCCACAGCTATCCGGTCACTGCCGTTCAGCTGGATGGCAACCGGCATCTGGTCAGTATAGATAGGGTCTCCGGAACCGTCCATAGCTGTACCAGCATACTGGCGGATAATCTTGCCCACTGACGTCCAGGTCTTTCCGTTGTCATTGGAACGGAGAAGGGCAGTTCCTGAATCGCCCTTGTTAGGGTCGGAACTGGTGAAATAGACGTGGATTTCGCCGGTCCTGAGCTGCAGGGCGGAAGGCTCCCAGTTGGTCCCCCTGTATATCACCTCAGGCTCTGACCAGCTGTTTCCGTTGTCGGTCGAACGCCTCATCATTATTCCGTTGTTCAACGGATTTGTGCGGTAGCCGTTGTTCAGGCGGAAAGAGGCGAACGCCAGAATGTCCCCGTTGGCCAGCACTATGGCGTCAGCCGATGTGAACAGGACCCTGTCCATAACCTCGGACTCATACTGTTTCATATCCGTCTTGGCAAACAACTGTGTCTCCATCTCTGTCCAGCTCCTGAGATTGGCACTCCTGGACAAATACACATCGTGTGCAGCCGTATTCTGCTGGTAGATAAGTATATATGTCCCTACTGCCGTTTTCTTGATGCGCGGGTACATCGGATACAACGGAGTTACCTTCGGATTCTCAATAGTTACAAGGGAAGTGTAATCCATCTCCAGCGTGCTGTTCTGCCAGGTGGCCGAATGAGAATTGAGATACCCTTCCACCGTGTTCAAATCATAGATTGAGGACAGGCCCGAAATCTCGGGAAGTTCTTCCTCTTCCTTTCCCGGACGAGGATTCGGATTGTCGTCAGCGGAGCTCTTGTCGCAGGCGGCGAATCCGCAAAGCGCCAGGGATATAAGACATAAATATTTGATTTTCATAATATTATAAATAATGTCAATAAATTATTCAGCCACATTGATTCCAGCGGTCATCGACTTGATGAAATCGACTTCCTCCTGGCTGTAAGGAGTGCCGTCAAGACGGAAAATGTCGTGGAACCACACTTCCGGTTCCGGGTCGCCGGCCTTGCTTCCCCACTGAAGATGGAAATTGCATTTGCCGGCTGTGAGTCCCCAGGAGACAGCGCCGACCTTTTCCCGTTTGAGAATCGGCATAATTTCCTCGAATGTGGAGCGCGGACGGCCCATATATTCCTGGCATATCATCGGCCGCCCGAACTGTTTCATTATTGAAATGAACTCCTCCATCTCGTCAGCCTCGTAATAGCAGTGGAATGTCATAATGTCGCAGTTTTCCCCGAGGAAACTCAGAATCGGATAATTGGTCTTGGTCCCGTGACGGCCCGGACATATCCATATCGGCGAGGACAGCGGCTGTGAAGGATTCACCTCCCTGGCCCATTTGAACACCGCACGGAGAAGAGGAAGACTTTTGGCGCCCTGCTTGAAATTCTCAGGCTCATTGTAAAGACACCAGTAAAGCACCCTGTCATCATCCTTGAATTCAGTGATTACATCTTTCACATAACGCTCAAGTCTCGGCCAGGTGGTGCTGTCGTTGACTGATGGAGCGCCCGGGCTCTGTATCCACTGGGAATTATGGACTCCCTGGACTGTAGGAGGCTGGGGACCGAGTTTCGGGTTCTCGAAACGCCCGCCGTTGGTGAAGAAAGTGACAATGGTCTTCAGCCCGTGGGCTTCAGCGATGCCGAGGAATCTGTCCACCCTGGACTTGAATCCCTCAGGGTCGGCTTCCCAGACAATGTCGTGCAGGAAAATGCGGACGGTGTTGAAGCCAAGGCCCTGCGCCATTCCCATTTCCTTGTCCATAGTGGCTGGATCGAAAGTCTCTTCCTGCCACATCTCGAACTGGTTTATCGCAGTGGCCGCCACATAGTTGAATCCCACAGGCCAAGGTTTGTCAGCATACCATCCGGCAGCCTTCTCCTCGCTCCAGCGTCCCTCCGCATCTCCCGCGGGAACCTGCCCGCAGGAGCACAGCAGCATAGTCGCGGCCGTCACCGCAAGAAATATTCTGTTCATAATAAAAATATCAATGGTTAATATCCGGGATTCTGATCCACAGTCGGATCGAGAGCAGTGTTGTAGTTGAATTCATCTGTAGGTATAGGCCACCAGTAGGCGGCATCCTTGACCTGGGAAGCTGACTCTATCTTGCCGGCTTTGACTGCATAATCGGCGAGCAGTCCGCATCTCTTCAGGTCGCTGTAGCGCTTGGCCTCAAAGCAGGTCTCATAACCTCTCTCCTTGAGAAGCATATCCATAAACGACTGGGCGTCAGCATAGTCGGAGAGATTCCTGTCCACAGCCTGGGACTTCTTCGGATTGAGTCCGTAGGCCCTGCGCCTGACAATATTCACATACTCCATAGCCTCGGCGTTCGGTTTCCCGTCCCTGCGGCAAATGGCCTCGGCGCACCAAAGCAGCACGTCCGCATACCTGTAGAGAGGCCAGTCTGTAGCGTTGCCATTGTCATAATCCCTGTATTTCAGGCAGATGAGGCCGGTTTTCGTGAGGGAGTTCAATGCCCCGTTCCCGGTCTGCGCCCACAATGACCACTGATATCTCAGGTCATTCTTGTCCCACCCGGCAATGAACTTGTTGTTGACATAATCCGAATATATGCCCACGGCGCCAGTCTGGTAAACCGGGTTCGGCTTGCAGAGGAACATCCACTGGAACGAGCCGCTCACATCCACATTGTACTTGATATAGAATATCTCCTCCGGGGTGTTGTTGGCTGCGACTCCATATACTTTGATGAAGTCATCGGCAGTGCTGACCTCTACAAGGGAGAATTTGCCGGATGATATCACAGCGTCGAAAGCATCATATGCCTCAGACCATCTTTCAAGATACATAAGAGCCTCACCCTTAATCGTATAAGCCGAATATTTGGACGGACGCCCGGCGGCGGAAGGTGTTGCCGGGAGATTCTCTGCAGCATATCCTGCCTCAGCCACCACATATTCCCAGATATCCTTCACCGGAGTTCTCGGCTTGTTGAAGTCGTCCATATTGGTCTCGTCGAAGAAAGGCACTCCTCCCCAGTATCTGGCGAGATATGAATAGGACATAGCCCTGAGATAGCGCACTTCTCCGGTCAAATGCCTGTATTCCGTGTCGGAGAGTTCCGCATCGTCTATCTGGCTCATAATATTGTTGCAGAAGCGGATTGTCCTGTAGAGCACGGCCCAGGAATCCTTCACTAATCCCACGGCGCCGGTGGTCAGGCCGGTCTCGTAGGAAGTATTGTAATTGCCTCTTCCGTAAGCATAGTCGGCAAGCGCTTCCGGAAGGATGCTCAGGTACCTGCCGAACGCCGCATCTCTCTGGTACTGATAATATACCGAGTTGATAACGCCCTGGACTTCCTCCGCGTTCCTCATAAACGTGGTCGCATCGACTTTCTTCGGATGCTCTTCAAGCATCGCCCAGTCCCCGCAGGACACGGCGGACAACAGGGAGGCCACAGCGGCCAGAAATATATTGTTGAATTTCATAAGTAATCTGTGTTATCGGGTTAAACTCAGAATTTAAGTCTGCATCCAATCGTGTATGTGCGGGCAATCGGATAGCAGGAGGCATCGATTCCCTGCGCAAGGGAGCTTCCGCCGCCCTTTGCATTGACATCCGGGTTCCAGAGAGGATAGGATGTGAATGTCACCAGATTCTGTCCGCTGACATATATCTTGGCACCCTGCAGGAATCTGCCTTTGCAAGGAATAGCGTAACTTATCTCCAGATTCTTCAGACGCAGATAGGTGGCATCGTAAACGAATCTGTCGGACATCTTGAGATTGATGTTGGAGAGCAGGTTAGGGTACTTGGCGGCCGGATTGTCCTCAGTCCAGTGATTGTAGTACATTTCCCTGAGCATGTTCACGTTGACACCATAGTCATAAGCCAGGGACGCCATTGTCATAGAGTAGATGTCCCCGCCGAACGAGCCCTGGAAGAAGGCGCTGACTGTGAGGCCCTTGAAGCTGACAGAGGTATTGAAGTTCATCAGGAAATCCGGGTTTGGATTGCCGATGATGGTCTTGTCGGAAGTCGTTATCTTGCCGTCCTCGTCGAGATCCTTGTAAACAATAGCGCCCTTCTCATCATAACCGTCCTCGACATAGCCGTAGAACAGATACATCTGCTCTCCTTCGCGCATAATGTTCAACTGGTCGCGGATAATGTCGTTGGAGATGGTAGGGCCGAAAATGTCCTTGCCGTCTGCAAGTTTCAGAATCTTGCTCCTGTTGAGCGAGAAGTTCATTCCGAAATCCCATTTGACGGCCCTGTCCACGAGCCTTGCGTCGAGCTGGATTTCAAATCCGGAGTTTCTGATGGAACCGATGTTCCTCAACGCTGTGGTATATCCGCTGGAACGCGGCATCTCCACATCATTCAGAAGGTTATAGGTTTTCTTGTGATAATAGTCCGCAGTGATGCTGAGCCTGTCCTGGAAGATGGAGAAGTCGATTCCGGTATTGAACTGGGCCGTAGTCTCCCATTTGAGGTCTCCAAGATACTTGTCTTTCGGTGCATAGCCTACAGTGGTTGTCTTGTCGAAAACCACATTCACACTCTCAAGGGTGTTCTGGGTGGAATAAGGAGAGATTGCCGTGCTTCCGGTGACTCCGTATCCAACACGCAGTTTCAGCTCTGACAGCCATTCCGTGTTCCTCAGGAAACTCTCCTGTGAAATTCGCCAGGCCGCTGCCACTGAAGGAAAATATCCCCATTTGTTGCCCTTGCTGTAACGGGAAGAACCGTCGGACCTGAAATTAGCAGTAAGCAGATAGCGGTTGTCGAAATTGTAATTCACCCTTCCGAGGAAAGACAGCATCTTCCATTCAGAATAGCTCGATGTAGGTAGGCCCTTGATCTCCGCCGCATCCAGATCATAAGACTCCATAACGTCGCTGATGAAATTCTCGGCCGTTCCCGAAGACATACTCTTTGAGATGCTCTGCTCGTATGTGACACCGGCCATCAGGTTGATGCTGTGGCGTTTGAATGTCTTGTCGTAGTTGATGAGGTTGTTGCTGGTTATCTCCACGGCATCACCGTAAGAGACGGAGGCAGCGCCTTTGTAGTTTGGATAGAGCTTGCTCTTGAAATAATCCGTGCGGCCGATGCTGCTGCGGACATTCGCCGAAGACTGGATTGAGAACCCGTCAAACGGACGGATTGTGATTCCGGCATTGGCCAGCACCCTGTTGGAACGCCACTTGGTGGAGACCTCGCTCAGATAAGCCACAGGGTTCATTCCTCCTGCAGGCTGTGTGATGAAGTCATTCCAGGTGCCGTCGTCATAATGCGGTGTCGCAAGCGGAGATGCTGACAATGCCGTGCCGATCACGGTCGAACCGCGGCCGCCGCCCTGCGAGTCCATCTTGTCGTGAATCGTGTAAGTGTAGATGACGTTCGCATTTGCCGAGACGTATTTTGAGAAATTGTAGTTCACCTTGGCATTGATGGAGGCTCTCTTGTAGCCGCCGTGCTTGATGATACCGTCCTGGGAGAACCAGGATGCTCCGAGAGCGGTCTGCATCTTTTTGGAACCGCCGGTGACATTGATTGAATGGTCGGTGATGAGAGCAGGCCTGAATATCTCGTCCTGCCAGTTGGTATTCCACTGGTTGGCAGCGATTTCCTCTTCAGTGAACACAGGGGAATTGCCCTGGATGACTGATTTCTCATTGAGATAATGCATATATTCGTCGCCGCTGAGCATCTCAATCTGCTTGGTGAGATTCTGGACACCGGCGCTTCCGTTGTACTCGACACGGACATCCCCCTCTTTCGCCCTGCGGGTGGTCACGATGACAACTCCGTTGGCACCCCTTGAACCATAGATCGCCGTGGCAGAAGCATCTTTCAGCACCTCCACTGATTCAATGTCGGAGGTGTTTATCATATTGATGTCTCCAGGGAAGCCGTCGATAATCCAAAGCGGGTCATTGCTTCCTTTGATGGAGTTCGCTCCGCGGATGCGCACCTGCATACCGGCGCCCGGCTGGCCGTTCAGCTGGGTGATTTCCACTCCGGACACCCGGCCCTGGAGAGCGGAGGCAACATTCAGATTGGAAAACTCGCGGATGGTCTCGCCTTTGACGGAAGCCACTGCCCCGGAGAGGTCTTTCTTCCTCTGGGTTCCATAGCCAACCACCACAACCTCGTCCATAGCCAGACTTGAAGACCTGACTTTGACCTTGATTTCCGACCTGCCCATTCTGGAGACTTCAACATCTTCATATCCAAGGCAGGAAACCACCAGCACGGCGTCTTTTGGAAGGCCTCCGAGGACACATCTTCCGTTCTGGTCAGCCACATCTCCCGTTTTGGTGCCTTTCACCATCACGGCAGCTCCCGGGACAGGAAGACCCTCGGAATCGACAATGTGGAAAACGCACGTCCCCGATTCGGGGCCCACGGTTCCTGGCTGCGCTTTCAGGGTGCTGTTCCACCCTTGAACGAATATGAGACATAATGCGCAGATTATGCCCGCAGCCGTTTTTACACAAGATTCTTTTTTCATATAAAATAGTTTTAGTATGTTTCACCTGGGGCAAATATACCCCTATAAAACATTTTACAACACAGGTCAGAATCAGGATGGAAAAATCGTCGCATCTTTTGAAAAGAATCTTGCCGACCTACCTTTTTCCGTCTCGGTAGTCAGCCGGCAGCACTCCATACTCGTCCTTGAAGCATTTTGCGAACCAGGACGGGGAGTTGAAGCCGACCGCATAGCAGACTTCGTTTATCCTGACATTGCTCTCGGACAGAAGACGGGCCGCCTCGGCCAGCCTTTTCTTTTTCAGGTAGTCATTCGGAGTGGTTCCGAGCAGGGCCTTGACCTTCCGGATCAATGTGGAGCGGCTCAGGAAAAGAGCCTCTTCCATCTGCTTGCTTGAAAACGAAGGATCCGAAATATTGGCAATGACAGCCTCGTCAAGCCTGCGCAGAAAATCCTTGTCCGTATCCACCAGATTGTACTGACGGACATCGATTTCAGACGTAGCGGTCCGGTATGTCTTCTTGAGTGATTCCCTTTTGGCCATAATTCCTTTTATGCAGGCAAACAGATATTCAAGAGTGAAAGGTTTCTCAATATAAAGGCTGGCGCCATTCTCGATGCAGGATATCTTGGTGGATTCGGACGTGATAGCCGACACCACTACCACAGGAATGTGGGAAAGTTCAATGTCCGTGGTGACCCGGGAGCAGAACTCAACTCCGCTCATACTTGGCAAAGCTATGTCTGTCAGGATAATATCGACATCCTGCCGTTTCAGGATCCGGAGCCCCTCCTCTGCCGTTCCTGCCGGCAGCACATTATAGTGTTCCCCAAGCTTGCGGGTCAGATAGGAGGACAGTTCTGCATTGTCCTCGACCACAAGCAGGGTGAGAGCGTCTTCCGGAAGTCCCGGGACTGTCTCCGGCTCTGATATTGGAGCGGAAACTGCCGGATGAAGAGGGAGCACGAGTTCAAATATGGTGCAGTCCTGGCTGTCTGAAAGCCTGAGGCTTCCGTTATGCAGTTCGGCCAGGGTCCGCGCGAGAGGCAGTCCGATTCCGAAACTCTGCGAATACGGCTCTTTCTCGGTGGAGTACCTGATGAACGGCTTGAAGATTTCCTCCCGGTAGCTGCCAGGTATTTCAGGTCCGTCATTGCCGAACTCGACACGGGCGTTGTCCCCTTCTGCATACAGCTTTATAAACACTTCTGTCTCAGCATATTTCACCGCATTGTGCAGAAGATTGTTGAGCATCTTGTCAAGGGCTGACTCATCGGCCTCGATATAAATATGGTCATCACTGTGCTCAAATTCCAGGGACAGGTTCCTTGCGCGGGCGGTCTCGGCATAGTCCGAGCACAGGAAACTTATCTTGTCCACTATATCCACTCTCCGGGGATTCATCCTGTAGCCGTGGCGCTCGATTCTGACGAACTCCAAAAGTTCTTTCACCAGCCTGTCAAGGTAGTCGCTGCTGTGCTGGATGACTTCAAGGTCTTCCTTTATGCCGCCGGAAACTGAGCCTGAAGCAATGATATTCTGCAACGGAGCCTTGATCAGGGTCAGCGGAGTCTTTATCTCGTGGATGACATTGGAGAAAAAGGTCATCTTCTCCTCGTACTGTTCCTGCTCTTTGCGTTTCTCATACTCCGCCTGCTTCTGTTTCTCCTGCCTCATCGCCTTGTTGTATATGGCCCGGGATATTCCTCCGATAATGAGTGAGAGTATCAGAAGATATATCAGCAGCGCATAAGGAGACTCGTAGAAACGCCTTGCGACATTGATTGGGATGCTCACCCTGGAGTCAGCCCATACGCCGTCATTGGCGAAACACCTGAGCCTCAATGTGTAATTGCCTGCCGGGACATTGAAATAAGAGACTGAATTGTCATTGTCAACAGTTCTCCAGTCTTTGTCATATCCTTCAAGCAGGCACATTATCCGTTTCATACCGCCGGACGGAACTGAGCCCGGCGTGGAAAAAGAGAACCCGAATGAATTCTGTTTCGGTGAAAGATGGATATGGGCTGTTTCATTGATATTTCCCTCAACGGGAGAACCAGGCCCGGGAACGACAGGGGAATCGCCTATACGGAATTCTGACACAAGCACTTCCGCTGGCCCGGACAAAGACCTCAGGTCCCTCGGGCTGAATCTTATGAAGCCGTTTTTTGATCCAAGATACAGAGTGCCGTCCTCTGTTTTCAGACCGCAATTCTTGAACTGGTTGTTCAGAAGACCATCCGATGTAGTATATCTCACCACGCTGTTGTTCGACAGATTAAGCGAGAAAAGGCCTTTGTCCGAGCTTGCCCATATCTGTCCGTCATCATCTTCCACAATCTTGAAAAAGACATCTGTATCTATATCAGAAGATGTTGAAGATGAATATTTTCTCACGGAGCCATCTTTCGGATTGTAGCAGAAAAAGCCTCCCGTGAAACTCGCAGCCCACACAAGGCCTCTGGAATCAGTGATTATTGAGAAAATCTTGTTGGACGGAATGGATGAGGAGTCGGAAGGAGCGCTCCTGACATTGTTCACGACTATGGATGAGTCGATATTGTAGTTTATGATTCCGTCAGCGTACGTTGCCAGCCAGAGCGAGCCCGTTTTGTCCTCCGAGATGTCGGTGATGAATTTTCCTCCAAGGCCGGCCATTGGTATGAAACGGTCATTGTTCCTGTCATAGCGGTGCAGGCCGAGAGTTGTCCCTACCAGAAAATCACCTCTCTCCGTCTTGTATAGCGAATGGACTTTGCTGTCAACCACCCTGTCGGACTGTTCGAACAGGCTGTACGCCTTGATCCGGCCGGTCCCCGGATTCAAACGGATGAGACCTTTCATCGTTCCAATCCAGATATATCCGGCATATTCGCAGACAGGAAAAAGGGATTTGGGGATTCCCGGCACATTGCAATGCTTCAGCTCGCCGGTGGCAGGATTGTAGTTGAGCAGCCCCGACTTCTCGGTGGTCACCCATATCAGCCCGTCGCTTCCGTCCGCTATACCTCTCACAAGGCAGCCTCCAAGTGACTTCCCCTCAGCCATATACACTTTTTCGAAATGGCTCTGGGCCACGCCTGCGTAATTTAATCCTCCGACATTTGTGCCCACCCAGAGGCCATTGTCCGAGTCAATCAGGACGGAGAAAACGTGGCTGTCGTTCAGTGCGAACGGGTCGTCCGGATTTTCAGTCAACACCTTGAACGTGTCGGTGAGCAGATTGAATATATACACTCCGGACGAGGTCGAGAGCCAGATCTGCTTGTTGCTGTCAATGAACATTTTCTCCGGGTTGAAACCCAGGGAAGACGGAATCAGGATTTTGAGTTCCTCCAATGCGATATTGACCTCGCATAGGCCTTTCCTGACGCTGGCCACATAAAGGATGTTATCCGAGCCCGGGCTCATCAGGAATTCCACGATATCGTCGTTCCTGAATTCCGCGGCCAGGGACCGGGGCAGGAGCGGTTTCAACGAGGTGAGGGAATCATCCGCCTCGTAAATCCCGTCACAATAAAGGTCAATGAGGACACGGTTATCCGGCGTCAGCTGGAATGTGCAGATATTCACAGGAAATGCCTGCTTCCCGTCAACAAAGAAATAATTCTTCAGAGTCCTGGTGGACGGGTCGAACCTGAAAAGGCCCTGGCCGTTGACTGAAAGCCATATCGAGCCGTCCTCCGCGACCTTTATCGAGTTTGTCTTGTTGACAATCCGCGTCCCGATGTCACTGACTTCCGCAAACGGAACGAAGCGGTCTTCCTCTTTCCAATATACCGTCACGCCACGGTCGGTGCCGAACCATATATTTCCGCCTTTGTCAACGGCCATCGACACCACATAGTCCGAACTCAGGCCGATGTCCCATTTCTTCCAGGTTTTGAATCTGGTTCCGTCGAACCGGCTGATACCGGAAGAAGTGCCGACCCAGATAAAACCGTAGTCGTCCTGGACTATGGCATTGACCATATCGTACGGGATTCCGCTGTTGGCGGTGGTGTACGAAGTGAAATAATATTTATTGTCAGCAGGAGCCGCATTCAGGACGCATTGCATCGCCAACATTGCCGCCACCACATTCAGGAATAATCCGGAAAATCTTCTCGTCATTCTGATTGTTATTGATTAAAGTTTCGCAAACTGCGAATTATTGTTTTTGATTGGGATTGTTGCTCAATCCGGGCAAAGGCCAACGCACTTTTCTTTTTCTACGCTATCCTTTTCCTAAATCCCTATCCCCGGGAAAGGGACTTACCCTCGGCCTGAAGGCCTCAAAAGCAGTTGTTTCGCTCTGCGAAACTTGGATTATGGTCTGATTGTTATTGATTTACAAACGGAACATCCATAGGAATCCCGGGGTCGCCCTGGGATTCCATCCACTTTTCAAGAGCCTTCCTCATCCGGGCGATTCTCCTTCTGTACTCTTTCCTCCCGGCGAGATTATCCATCTCCCACGGGTCGTTCTCAAGGTCATAGAATTCCACAGCTGGACGCTGGAGATATCTGCGGCAGAGAAAGTCCGCGTGCGGATCGGTCTCCGAGGCTTTCCTGTAAGCGGACCAAACAGCCGATTTCCCGGTCATAAATCCCTTCTCGAAATACAGGCTGTCCGGCAAAAGGTTCAGAATCAACGCATACCTGCTGTCCCTGATGCTCCGCACGGGATATGGACTGCCTTCCGTGATATTGTTGTGTATTCCGTATGCGTACTTTCTGCATCTGTCTGATTTTCCGAACAATGCGGATTTGAAACTGACTCCGTCGAGTTCTTTCCGTGGTCTGCCTCCGGCAATATCAATGAATGTCGGCAGAATGTCTTCGTACTGGACAATGGCGTCGCAGACTGTGCCCGGCCTGATTCCGCGGGGATATCTTGCGACAAGGGCGCTTCCGACTCCGGGATACCAGAGCGTCCACTTTCCGCCGGGAAACTGCGGACCGTTCTCTCCGAGGAACATAACAATGGTGTCGTCAAGCTTTCCAGTGGTCTCAAGCACTTCCATCACGGCACCGACTTCATTGTCGAGAGCTCTTACTTCAGCGAGATATTTGCAGAATATTTTCCGCATCTCCGGCGAGTCAACGCAGATTTCCGGCATCTTGAGGCTGTCAGGGCAGAATTCGGACGGGTCGCCCCAGGTCCAAGGAGCGTGCGGATTGATGCTGCACACAAAGAGGCAGAACGGCATTGCTCCGTCTTTCTCAATCCATTCCTTTATTCCATCCGTGCTGAACGGGGCTTCTTTCGCCACACAATTCTGGACGAATCCCGGAATCTCTTCGAATTTATATACGGATGACGGACTCGGGTGGGTCTTGCCGGTGCGGCCGACCCTGTAGCCTTCATCTGCTATGTACTCGTTGACCGTCCTGGTTCCCGGGAAAGTGTATTTATGATTCTGGTATGTCCCGTGATGCGCCGGATAAAGACCGGTGTAAAGGGATGCCCTAATCGGGCAGCTGATGGCCTGGGAGGCATAGTTGTGCGTGAACCTGACCCCCTCGGCTGCGAGTCTGTCGATGTTGGGAGTCTTGATATTGCGTCCCCCATAGCAGCCCAGTTCGGATGAAAGCAGGTCATCGGCGAGGATCACGACGATATTCGGCCTCCGGGCGTCCGGGGAATCTTTTCCATTCTGCCGATGGGCGGCTGACGGCGCCGCCGGCGAGGCTGAAAGCAATGCAGGGCAGGCCGCAAGAACGGTGAGTCCCAGGCTCTGTCTGCCAATATTGAAAAATGTATTTCCGGTCATAAGTCTCGTGCATTATGTGCATCCAAATGTAATAATTATTTATTTCCCCGGATGCAACAATATCGCCATCCAATGCACGTTTTGAGTCATTTCCAACATTCCAATACCCTAATTCTGCCCGGCAATGCTGACGGCTGGAGAAGTGAATTATTGAATGATGGCTATCAACATCATTATAATTAGCGGAATCTCTCAATTTTTAACACTTTCCGCTAAATATCTTAATCAAATAGCTGGTCAAGAACCACCTCTGACTGTATCCCGTCATAGTACATATTATGTTTTACGCCGTAGGTCGTAACCATTGTAACATGGACAGCTTTTCTTGTACCTGTCTCCCGCTCCAATGCACTGACCTTATTGCGGATGTCCGCATCTTCCTTCTTTTGGACAACATACTCCCCGGAAGCCCACTTCATCTCACAAACATTGAGAACATTGTCATCCCGGTCTATCAACAAGTCAATTTGTGCTCCCTGGACATCCTTCTCCCCATTTTCAGGTACGAAGCGCCAGGTATGTTCAGTTGTAGCAACTCCAGCTATTCCAATAGCTTTCTTTATCTTGCATACATGTTGCAAGCAAACCCGTTCAAAGGCAAACCCGGACCAGCTTTTAATTGATGGTGACTTGAAATTCCGTGCCCAGAAATCGTCTGTTCCGGAATTGGACTTTATGTATTTGAAATAGAAAATAGTATAATTGTCGCACAATTTGTAAACGGATTCTTTCTTTTCTTTAGGGAACAATCTCATCTTCAATATGAAACCGCACTCTTCCAATTCTTCAAGGCGATCCGAAAATACGCCATTATCAGCTTGACCTGTATATTTTAGAAGTTCTTTACGGGTCAATCCAGAAAGATGCTTGCCCAGTGTTACGACAATTGCCTTGTATGCATCCGGATGCTTGAATAAGGAATCATACAGATCGTTGAACTCGCCTTTCAACTTGGCATCCTTGTTAAAGAACAGCTGATCGATGTTCTGAACGGCCGAGGACTGTCTGTCCAGCATACTCCAGTACAATGCCACGCCACCCATTACCATATAAAGATTCAAAATCTGGTATCTGGACAGTTTCAGCCCGTTTTTTATTGAATATTGTTCACATTCTTTAAGGGTAAAAGGAGCCAGAGGGATTCTCACCGTAACCCTGTTATGCAACCCGCCTCTATTCCTGAATACCTTATTGATTATCCAGGATGTAGCTGAAGCGCATATTATCAGCAAGACATCCTTTCTGTTGCTGGCCCAATTATTCCAGAAGTGCTCCAGAGCAGACAGAAAATTTGATTTGGGAGTATCCATCCAGGCAGCCTCATCAAGAAATATTATTTTCTTCTTTTTCTTTGAAGACTGAATCAATACCTTTAACTGATTGAAAGCATCATGCCAGGATTTTAATTCCGGGCATTCCTTATGCCCGAAGTCCTGCAATGATATTCTGAACAGGGCCAGCTGTCCTTTCAAAGTTTCCTTTGCAGCGCCAGCATGCTGGAAAGTGAAGTTATATCCAAAAGTTTCCCTTACTAGAAACGTCTTTCCTATTCTTCTCCTTCCATATACTGCCACAAACTGGGAATACTCAGATTTATAAGCTTCTTTCAATGTCTGCTGTTCTTTGATTCTGCCAATCATCGTTCTAAAATTTTGTCTCCTCAAATATAATTATAATTAGCGGAATCTACAAAAATTTGATAGATTCCGCTAATTATAAATTCATCGAATGGAAATTATTGAATGACACTAAGCATTGCAAGCATGTAATTAAAACGTTAGTATTTAATCGATACTGCATCATCAAAATCGACGGATACCTCATTGAGTTCGCGACTCTAATCTTAAGGATTCCAAATACAGAGATTACCCATCAGCTATTTCAATTCGGTCTGAACTGCCAATGACTATTTGGAAACTTTTTCTTAATTTTGCAATAACACTGCAAAAAGGAGGAGAATATGCTTTATCCGATTGGAATTCAAAGTTTTTCGGAAATCCGGGAGAACGGATACGTCTATGTGGACAAGACCGCATTGATGTACAAGATGGTCAAGGAAGGGAGTTATTATTTCCTTTCGAGACCGAGGCGTTTTGGAAAAAGCCTGTTAATCAGCACATTGGAGGCATATTTCCTTGGGAAGAAAGAATTGTTCGAGGGACTTGCAGTGGCGGAGTTGGAGAAGGATTGGATTGAATACCCAGTGCTGCATCTGGATTTGAATACCCAGAAATATACAATGCCAGAAGCC
>JAQXHU010000075.1 GCA_029007435.1 Bacteroidales bacterium | reverse complement strand
CCAAGGGTGTCGTAGCGCTGGAATGCAATGCCGTCATCAGGGCAGACCATTAGCGGAAGGCGCTCTTCCACTTTGAAAAGCCTCATCAGCAGCGGGAACTGCCTGCCGAAATACGAATAGACAGTCTCCCCCGTCACCCTCTCAAGATATGTCTCCATCACCTCTGAAATAGTGCTTCCGGCAAGCCAGCCGTTCATCACCTCAGTTTCTTTCAAACCAAGGTCAGCAAGTCCCGATTCAGCAGAGAACCTCATCGGATATAATTTTCTTTCAGTATTTTCCATTGTAAACAACTACAAAATTTGAATGCTGCATCAATCCCGGTCAAGCAGATACACATCGTCTCCCGGGGCGGCGAAATGGAATCTTTCCCTTGCTACCTCTTCAAGCGTGTCCCTGTCTGTGGAAAGCATCTTTATCTTGTCGTCAAGAATTTTCAGTTCCTGGCGGCATTCGTCGATTCTGGTCAGCTGCCGCCTGTATTCCACCTCGGAGCGGACAAGCCTGATGAGATTGTCATCTGAGATGAAGACAATATAAATGAAAAAAGCGGCGGTGATGAAAACCGCATATTTGACAAAGGAGCTGTTGTCCCCTTTCCAGAGTCCGCTGAGTCTGCTCTTCTTTTCCATCGAAATATCGGCAAAATTTACTGTATATCTGCAAAATTAATTAAATTTGCGTATTATAACAAAACTGAACAATGAAACCAACATTACTTGTACTTGCCGCCGGTATGGGCAGCCGTTACGGCGGATTGAAACAGATGGACGGACTCGGTCCAAATGGTGAAACAATCATTGATTATTCCATTTACGATGCGGTTCAGGCTGGCTTCGGCAAAGTAGTTTACATCGTCAGGGAGTATTTCAAAGAGCAGTTCGAAGAGACTGTCAGGCAGAAATACAGCCAGGTGAAATGTATTGACGGAGAGCCGCTCCAGTTCCAGTTCGTTACCCAGGAACTCGACAAGATTCCTGCAGGATTCACAATGAACCCTGAAAGGCAGAAACCGTGGGGAACCGCCCACGCCGTGCTTATGGCCAAAGACGTCATCCACGAGCCGTTCGCTGTCATCAACGGTGATGATTATTACGGAAAAGACTCTTTCCGCATCCTCGGGGACTGGCTTCGCGCTCACGAGAACAGCGAGGGAGTTTACAGCATAGTGGGATTCGAGCTTGACCACACCCTTTCAGAGTCCGGCGGAGTGTCAAGAGGAATATGCTCTTATGACGGGGAGCAGCATCTTACAGACATCGCAGAGCACCTCAACATCGCAAAAGAGGCTGACGGAAAGGTATATGGAGACAACTCCGTCACCGGCGAGACTCATCTTGAGCTGGTAGCCAACGCACTCTGCTCAATGAATATGTGGGGTTTCACTCCTGATTATTTCGAAAAGAGCGGAAAGATTTTCGAGTCATTCCTCGAGAAGAACTGCCAGGAGCTCAAGAAAGAGTTCTACATTCCGTTCGCAATTGACTGTATGATCAAGGCCGGAGAGGCAAAGACAGACGTGCTTTCCACTCCGTCACACTGGTTCGGCGTGACCTACAAGGAAGACCGTCCTGCAGTAGTGGCCAAGTTCAAGGAGTTCGCTGACAACGGCGTATATCCTTCTCCGCTTTACAGCAAATAAATCCACAATATATTAACGTGGCCGGGGAATCTGCGTTCTGACACCAGACAGGATTTTGCCGGCCCGTTTCAGAATCGGTTTTGAAATATTTCAAGAACCTTCAACATAAGGCGCAAGCCTGAGACAATTATTTGAGATGAAATCCTCCAGAAAAGTAAAAGACTACGACCTGCTTTCAGGTTATTCATTCTTCATCCCCGGGCCTTCCGGCATATTCGTTCTGACATTGCTGTTTCTTGTCGGAGCCCTGATAGGCAATGTCATAGCCGCCATTTTTATGTTGGCTATGGGCGGAGCCGGTCAGGATTATATGATGCTCGTGTCTTACCCAGTGATGTTCATTCCCCCGATGATGTACGCCTTGGGCAAGAGCCGCGGCAATGCCCTTTTCGACAAGGGATGCAGGATTGACAGCAGGCATTTCGGAGGACTTGGAGCGGCCGTATGCTGTGTTCTCGTGGTATTGGCGACCCTGTGCACCGCCTTCATTATGGACATCTTCAATTCGATGATGCCGGAAATGCCTGAATGGCTGGAGAATACGTTGAAGAGTATGACACAGGGAAAATTATGGGTGAATTTCCTTTGCGTGTCAGTTTTCGCTCCGTTTTTCGAGGAATGGCTGTGCCGCGGAATGGTTCTCAGAGGACTTCTGAATTACAAAAGAGGGAATTCCGAAGACGACAGGGAATACGGAATCAAGCCTGTCTGGGCAATTATCATCTCGGCATTGTTCTTCGCCGTCATCCATCTGAATCCGTGGCAGGCGCTGCCGGCATTCGCTCTCGGCTGCCTGTTCGGCTATGTTTACTACAAGACCGGTTCACTGTGGCTTACAATGCTTATGCATTTCACCAACAATACTTTTGCATTGATTCTCGGCAACATTGACTCGCTGAAGGATTATGACAATTTCATAGATGCGCTGTCAGTTCAGGTGTATTCCGGAGCCGCATTGGTCTGCGCTGCCGTGCTGTTCTTCGCTTTAAGGAAAATATCCTCAATCCGTACAGAATCAGTCAGCGGGAACTGTGACATCATTGAATAAGGTGAATTTCTTTCAGGCGCGGGTGATGCCTGTCTTTCTCCGAAAGGATTATCCTGTCTGACGGAATCCGCCAGTCTATTCCAAGGTCCGGATCATCAAATGAAATGCCGCCCTCACTCGAAGGAGCGTAATAATTGTCACATTTATATTGAAACACGACCTCGTCGGAGAGGACACTGAAGCCGTGGGCGAAACCCCCCGGAATGAACAACTGACGATGGTTCTCTTCTGTGAGTTCCACTGCTATGTGCTTTCCGAAAGAGGGGGAATCAGGCCTGATATCGACAGCCACATCCAGCACTGCTCCTTTGACCACGCGGACGAGTTTCGCCTGTGAATACGGCGCCTTCTGGAAATGCAGACCGCGGACTACTCCGTAAACTGAACGGCTTTCATTGTCCTGGACGAAATCCACATCGGCCACGGCGTCCTTGAAGTCACGCAATGAGAAAGACTCGAAGAAATATCCCCTTCCGTCAGTGAACAGCCTCGGTTCAATTATGACCGGACCGTCTATGTCTGTCCTGATTATATTCATAAGACGCGAAACTACTTGATCAACTGCATCAGGTACTGGCCGTACTGGTTCTTCAGCATCGGAACCGCAAGTTCCCTTACCTTGTCTTTCGTAATCCAGCCATTCTCATAGGCTATACCCTCCAGACAGGCGATTTTCAGCCCCTGCCGTTTTTCCAGGACTTCAATATATGTCGATGCTTCACTCAATGAATCGTGTGTTCCCGTGTCAAGCCAGGCGAAGCCCCGCCCCAAAGTCTGTACCAACAGTTCTCCGTCATCCAAGAAACGTTGGTTCACAGTAGTTATCTCATATTCGCCACGCGCTGACGGTCTGATTGAGCGGGCGACTTCGACCACTTTGTTCGGATAGAAATACAGGCCGGTGATTGCATAATTCGACTTCGGCTCAGCCGGTTTTTCCTCTATGCTGACACATTTCCCCTCATTGTCAAACTCTGCCACGCCGTAGCGCTGCGGGTCGCTCACCCAGTAGCCGAAGACTGTAGCCATTGAGTTTTCCTCCGCCTGTCTCACAGCGTTTTTCAGCATCGGAGTGAAGCCTGCTCCCTGGAAAATATTGTCCCCGAGCACAAGGCATACCGAATCGTCCCCGATGAAGTCAGCCCCTATAGTGAAAGCCTGTGCCAACCCGTCCGGTGAAGGCTGCTCGGCATATTCGAAATCCACTCCGAAATCGCTGCCGTCTCCGAGAAGGCGCTTGAATCCCGGCAAATCATATGGAGTCGATATAACCAGGATATCCCTGATACCAGCCAGCATAAGCACGGACACTGGATAATATATCATCGGTTTGTCAAAGACGGGAAGCAGTTGTTTGCTGACTCCTTTTGTGATGGGATAAAGCCTCGTCCCGCTGCCTCCGGCCAATACTATTCCTTTCATTGTGAATGATTTTATCCAACAAAAATATAAATTATATTGATGAAGTCCAAGAAGAGTCTCAGAAATTGGCATAGATAGGCAGGCCGGCCCCGGAAGCAGGAAGCAACAATCCACCCACCTGCAGGGCAATCCATATTGCGGCAAGAATCAGAATTGCGCAAAACACAATCCCGCCCCCGGAGCAAAGACGGTCTGCCTGCCTGTTCAATGAGGAAGGCAGGAAATGAAGTATGTAGCCGGCCAGCATCAGTGCAAATGCAGGAAGTGTCCCGGAGATGAACTGGAGGCACGCCTGGAGATTGAAATCGCTGAATATCGCGACAAGCATCTCCCCCGCCCTGTCAGCTGTAGGAGCATTGAAAAACAGCCATCCGGCCAATACAATATGGAATGTCAGCAGGACTCCCCCGAAACGCAGGACTGGATTCATTCCTTCCCCTGTCTTGTGGCTTCCCGGTATGAGAGCCAGCCAGACTTTGTGGACAGACAATGCGACTCCGTGCAGCAGGCCCCAGATTATGAAAGAGACTCCGCACCCGTGCCACAATCCGCCAAGGAACATTGTGATTATCAAATTGATATACGTTCGCACATCGCCTTTGCGGCTGCCGCCGAGAGGGATATACAGATAATCCCGCAGCCAGGAAGACAGGGATATATGCCACCGCCGCCAGAACTCCGTGATTGTGGCTGATTTGTACGGGGCATTGAAATTGACCGGAAGCCTGAATCCCATAAGCAGGGAGACTCCGCTGGCCAGGTCCGTGTAACCGGAAAAGTCGCAGTAAATCTGGATTGCGAAAGCATACAGCCCGAGCAAAGCGATTGAACCGGCAGTGCCAGCCTCTCCCGAAAAAGCCGGACCGGCAATCAGCATGCCGACGCACCTCGCTATCACTGAGTATTTTATTATACCGGAAGCAATCAGCCTCGCCGCCTCTCCTATGTCCTCTCTTGTGACACTGACACTCTCATTTTCAATCTGCGGGATGAAATCTTTGTTGCGGACAAGAGGTCCGAGAGTCATCTTCGGAAAGAATGACAGGAGGAGCAGATAGTCCGTGAAACGCTTCACAGGATTCACCGTACCCCTGTATATATCTACAACATAAGATATTGACTGGAAGATGAAGAACGAGACTCCGGCAGGAATGATTAGGGACTCGATGCCGGGAAAAGCCTTGCCGGCGAGCATTTCCAACAGGCCCGAGAAGAAACCGGAGGCCTTGAATATTGCAAGCACAGTAACATTGACAAAGACGGACAAAGCCACCGGCCACTTTCCCGGAGTGCCGTCAGGCCGGCGCACTGCCTTGCCCAGCAGCCAGTCTGTCAAGGCGACGGCTATCAGCAACAGCACATAAATGCCGCTCAGTTTCCAGTACAGGAACAATGAAAACAGAAGCAGATACAGGTTACGGATCCGCCGTTTTCCTGAAAGCAGGCAATATCCGGCAAGGAAGACTGGAAAGAGAACCAGGAACTCTCCGCTCGCAAGCGAGAATGTGCCGTTGGTAAAAAAGCCTAACATAAGTCTTCACGCCCGTTACAGTTCAACTTTCAATGCACTTTCGGGAGGGACAATGAACATTTCCGCCTTCATCAGGGAGTCCAGTTCAGCGGAACGTATTCTCTCCAGTTCAGCCTCCTTCTGTCTTGACCAGGCATCGTAGGCGCACTGGCAGAATGCCTCGTAAAGTTTGGAAGCAAATGCTTTGCCTCCTCTGTAGTTGATATGGGTATGGTCGGCTGCAACCCATCCGTTTTCGATGAAATACGGCATTCCGCCCAGCTTCTCCATAGCCTCCAGTGTATTCCAGAAGCATACTCTGCATTTACGTGCGGCTGAACGCTGATATCTGATAAGAGTGGATGCGGAGTCGATAGGGCGGAACTCTTCTGATCCCTGGTCCTTGATCCATCTGTCACTCACGCCGAGAACAAGCACTGCTGCCCCCGGGAAAGACCTCCTTATGTATGTGATGATGTCCACAAGCTGCTGCTCATATTTCAGATAAGCCGTTTTGCCGTCCTGTAGAATATTCAGGCCATACTGCAGGACGACCATATCATAACCCACCATCTCATCATATTGCCTGTTCATCACCGCCCCGGTCCCGAATATAGCCTGGCCGTTATTGCTGCGGACGGAATAATTGTCAAGATGGAATCCCGAAGCCAGTCCTGTACGGATTCCGTAACACAGTATCCTGCCGGATTTCACTTTCAACTCTATCCTTGACGCAGGCGCCTCAATACGGATGCTGTGCAGGTGTCCGTCGGCCGGAATAGAGAAAAAGGACGTGTCGGAATCGTTGAGCCTGACTTCCACCCGGCCTTCATTCTCCGCATACAAATATATCTCTGACAAATCAGCAGTGCGCCCCCCGGTCTTGTCCTCCCAGACTGTCGAAGCGCCAGGTCCTCCGGATGCCAAATATCCGGAAATCAGGAACTTGTCCTTCATACTTTCCGGTACGGCCTTCTGTTTCATTATGCTGTATGAAGTCCATCCCGAGGAAAGTCTGGTGACGGATTTGTTGTAAATCTTGAAAGGAATGTCGCAGGGAATGAAACCGATGCCGGAACCTCCGAAACGGGCTTGCATCATTCTCCGCAAATCGGAAGTCAATATATCCCCCTCAATGAAAGAGTCGCCCATAAATGCGACCTTGACAGGTTTTCCGCTTATGAGGGCATCTCCGAACGCGGAAAGAGCAGAAGTTCTTGCAGTATCGAAATTCTCAATCGGGACAAGAGTCCTGTCAGAACTTAAATCCATTGTGGAATCCATCTTTACAGATTGCCTGACAGATGTGTCCACCGGAGCGACAGCCCATAGGGAGGCTGCCTTCAAATTTTCAATCAGGCTGTCAGCCACTTCTGATTTTGACTGTTCAAACTCCTGGAGCTGACGGTCAAGCCGGGTTATATCTGCCTTGAATTCTGTTGATGCCGATACTTCGGGATTGTCATAGAGGCCGAAAACATCAGCCCGTCCGAGTGCAATATTGCCGATATGGCAAGGCGGAATCATCGCCATTGCCGCAGCGCCCGCCGCCACAACCAGAGCAAGCGTGAAACTACCAAATACTCCTTTTCTGCCGGAGAAAAACTTTCCAGACATTTTCTGTTATATCTACAATAATTCTTCAAATATATGGAGAAATACGGATTTACACAAATTGTCCTGAAATTCAGCATTTTTTTGATAATTTTGCAGAAGACACAATTACCCGCATTATGAGGAAATCATTACGTAACACATTGTATATCACCGCCGGAATCCTGCTGGTGATTGCTGCGGTCATCATCTCCGCAAGTTTTTATATGCTGCGTTTCTCGCTCGCCCCGGATCCGAACAGAAGGGACACAGACAGCACCTACAACATCCTGTATTCCCGTTTCCCGGATATGAAACCGTGGATGGACAGTATCCGGGCTGAAGGCCATCTGCGTGATACATTTGTAATTACATCCTCCGGAGAACGCAGGCACGCTTACTATCTCGCCGCTGACAACGCCTGCGGAAAGACGGCTTTGCTCATTCACGGATACAAGGACAGCGCAATAAAATTCTTCTATTTCGGCAGGATGTACAACAGGGATTTGCAGTACAACATCCTGATGCCGGACCTGCACGGCCACGGGCTTTCGGACGGAGAGGATATCCAGATGGGATGGAAAGACGCAGATGATGTCCTGGACTGGATCCGTTTCGCTGAAGAGCTCTTCAGGTCAGAGGAATATGAGTCGGCATTGATTGTCCACGGGGTGTCGATGGGAGCCGCCACGACAATGAACGTGTCCGGAAAAGAGCTTCCTGGATACGTCAACGCTTTTGTGGAAGACTGCGGCTACACAAGTGTATGGGATGAGTTCACGACCCAGCTGAAAGATATGTTCGGACTGCCACCGTTCCCGCTTCTGTATTCGACAAGCCTGCTGTGCCAGATCAAATACGGATGGAATTTCAAGGAGGCATCCCCATTGGAATCAGTGTCAAGATGTTCAAAGCCAATGCTTTTCATCCACGGGGACGCTGACGGTTTCGTGCCTTTCCGGATGATGGAGCCGCTTTACGAGGCCAAACCCGAGCCGAAAGAATTCTGGGTGGCTCCCGGCTCGGCACACGCCAACGCCTATAGGGACCACCCGGAAGAATACACCAGGATTGTCAGGGAGTTCCTTGACAAATGGAACAAAACGATTACAGGCAATCGCGGAGAATAGCCGCTATATCGTCCTCATACAGAGGAGCCCAGGCATTCTCAAGACCCTCATTGACAGCAATATGATGAGCCATCTCGTCAATCCTTGAGTCATCTATCCCGACCTCCCCGAGAGTCATCGGGATGCCAATCTCCTTGTAGAAATCATATATAGCCGCAATGGCTTTTTCAGCTATCTCGCGCTCCGGAAGTGACGGGTCTATTCCGAAAACGCCAGTACCGAACGACACAAAGCGTTCAATGGTATTGTCATTGAGAATATGCTTCATCCAGCGAGGGGTGACGATTGCCAGACCTTCTCCATGAGTAATGTCGTAATATCCTGACAATGCGTGCTCTATTGCGTGCATAGGCCAGCCGCTGTCGCTGTTGCCCAATGAGTAGATTCCGTTGCATCCGAGGGTTGTGGCATAGAAAATCTCAGCCCTCGCCTCATAATTCTGAGGGTCTTTCAGGATAATGCGCACGTTCTTCATAAGGGATTTTATAGCGCCTTCCATAAACGCATCGTTCATCATAATGTGCTCGCCGCAGAAATACTGCTCCATAATATGATTGATGCAGTCAGCGATGCCTGCAAGTGTCTGCTTGACAGGGAGAGAGAAAGTGTAAACCGGATCGATGAAGGAAACCGCAGGAAATACAAGTTTCGAGAAATAGGCCAGTTTGTCATTCGTCTCGGTGCGGGATATCACTCCGCCGCTGTCATACTCGGAGCCGGTGGCGGCGAGGGTGATTATGTCCACTATCGGAATCGCCTTCAGGGTCGGAACCTTCATTGTGACGACATCCCAGGGATCGGCGTCGGAGCAGGCAGCTCCGGCTATAGCCTTTGTGCAGTCCAGAACTGAACCGCCTCCTACTGAAAGAATAACGTCAATGTTGTTCTCCTTGCAAATCCGGACGCCTTCCAGCACGCTCGGATTGAATTTAGGATTCGGCTCGATGCCCGGAAGTTCGTAAATTTCCTTGCCTTCAAGCAGCCTGATGACCTGCTCATAGAGGCCGATGCGCTTGATGCTGCCTCCACCATAAGTGATGAGAACACGCTTGCCGTATTGCTCCATCACAGAACAAAGTTTTTCCTCAACGACGCCCTTGCCGAAAATGAGTCTCGTAGGTGTCTGATAATCAAAGTTTACCATTTGCGTTACAATTAAATATTCACGTTTCTCAAGATTTCTGATTATTGCATATTGACAGCGGATGGTGTCCAGGAGCGGAAGAAGCGGATGACTTTGTCAGCATTGTAGCCTTTGCCCTCTTCGAGGAAGCTGGAATCCTGGATATGCAGGACTGTGCCATTCTCGTCAAGAACAACGAGCACGGGATATCCGAAACGGGAGGGATTGCCGAGACGGCCCATCATCTCGGCCGCGCGCTCAGTTTTCTCAGGACCGGATGCCTTGCGCGGATTGTAATTGACGTGGATATAGATGAAATTTTCGGAGATGATCTTGCTGATCTCCTCATTTCCGGTTATGAAATCGGCGAAACGCAGGCACCACGGACACCAGTTTCCGCCCACCTGGCAGATGACGAATTTGCCTTCAGCTCCAGCTTTGGCGAGAGCTGAGTCAATCTGTTCCACAGGATCAATGTCCTCATTATAAACCTTTTTCAGAGGCTCTTCTGAGCAGGCCGCAAGGCAAAGCAGGCAGGCCAAAACAATTGCGGGCAAATTTCTCATAATGATTCGTTTTTACAAAAATAGCAAGTATTTCCCAAAATACCGCAGGGTGAAATCAATCAACGTGACTTCCGTACAGGAACACTGCAGATATTCTTCACCTCCCCCATCACGAAACAGGAATTGAGGCCCCCTATACAGTCCAGCTCGCCCATTATCCTGAGCACGAACTGCTGGTACTCTTTCATACTGGAGACATATACTTTCATAAGGAAATCATAATCACCTGATATATTGTAACATTCAGCGACTTCTTCAATGTTCTGCACAGCTTCCATAAAATGGCTGGCATTCTCGAAAGTATGCTGCTTCAGCTTGATATAGCAGAAAGCCATAAATGAGCATCCAAGCTTTTCCTGGTCGAGAACCGCGGCGATTTTACGGATGTATCCTTCGGATTTAAGCCGCTTCATCCGCTCGAAGACAGGGGTCGGGGAAAGATGGACACGCTGGGCCACCTGCCTTGTCGTAAGTGTTGCGTCTTCCTGGAGAAGTTTCAGGATAGCCAGATCAGTGCTGTCAAGATTCTGCATAAGATAAAAATTCTTAAAAATGCTCCGCAAAAGGAAGCTTTCAATAAAATTATTCTGAAATTTCAGCAAAAATAGACAAATATTCCAAAATTTCATAACTTATTGGAGCATTTGATTAATAGACATAACTTTGCCACAGAAATAACAAATAGAATTACTATACTATGGCAGAGACAAGAAAAGCGCATCTGGAGACAATAGCTCTCCACGCAGGACAGGAAACAGCAGACCCGACAACTGATTCAAGAGCAGTGCCAATCTATCAGACAACATCTTACGTATTCCACAACTGCCAGCACGCAGCTGACCGTTTCGGGCTCAGGGACCCTGGCAACATATACGGAAGGCTTACTAACTCGACTCAGGCAGTGCTTGAGGAGCGGATCGCGGCTCTCGAAGGCGGCGTGGCCGCATTGGCGCTCGCATCAGGCGCTGCGGCAGTCACTTATGCACTCCAGAACGTACTCCAGAACGGCGACCACATAATCGCCGCGGACAATCTCTATGGAGGCTCATTCAATCTCATCACCCATACTCTCACCACACAGGGAATATCGAACACAATCCTCAACGTAAACGACCTTGAAGCCCTCGAAGCGGCGATAAAACCTAATACCAAAGTCATCTACGCCGAGACATTCGGCAATCCGAACTCAGACGTCACCAACCTTGACGGTATAGCAGAAATAGCCCACAGGCACGGAATTGTCTTCATTGTGGACAACACTTTCGCTCCGATACTCATCCGTCCTATCGAGCACGGCGTGGATATTGTCGTGCACTCAGCCACAAAATTCATAGGTGGTCACGGAACGTCTCTCGGAGGCATCATCGTGGACAGCGGGAAATTCGACTGGAAGAAAAATGCCAGCCGATACCCTACTCTTGCAAGCCCTGACCCGAGCTACCACGGAGCGGTTTTCGCTGATGTCGCCGGACCGGCAGCATTCGTCACCAGAGTCAGGGCGGTAATTCTCAGGGACACCGGAGCCTGCATCAGTCCGTTCAACGCCTGGATATTGCTCCAGGGTACCGAATCCCTCCCGTTGCGTATAGAGCGGCACGTTGATAATGCCCTAAAAGTGGTCAAATACCTTGAGGCTCACCCGAAAGTCGCCAAAGTCAATCACCCGTCACTCGCCGGACATCCGGATCACGGACTGTACGAGAAATATTTCCCGAACGGCGGAGGCTCGATATTCACATTCGAAATAAAGGGCACTCAGGAGGATGCCTGGAAATTCCTTGACAATCTCGAGCTGTTCTCCATTCTCGCGAATGTAGCCGATGTGAAGAGTCTCGCGATTCATCCGGCGACAACCACCCATTCACAGATGAGTCCGGAAGAACTGGCCGAGCAGCACATCACACCGACTACAATCAGGCTTTCAATCGGAGTCGAGCATATCGACGATATTATTGACGACCTTGAGCGCGGATTTGCGGCTCTCGGCAATGCATAACTGTCAAGCTCCTATGCTCTTGCTTGAGCCTGCCCTGGAGGCTTCCTCAAGATTGCCCACCTTGCGGTATCGGAGAGGCTGCTGGGCTTTCCCGAAATTCCAGGACAGGCCGACTGTCAACTTCTGCTGATAGAATTTCTGGCCGAAATAGGAGGTTGACTCCGCAGTGTCAGACTTTGAGAGAATATCCAGATTGGCGGTCCGGCTTCTGAACACATCATTGAGATTCAGGGAGAGAGTCATCCTGTTGTCCAGAAGCTGCTTTTTGACCGCAAAATCGGACCACCACTGTATCCGCATTTTGTAATAGCCCATTTCCATAGGTGAAGTGAATCTGCCGTCAAGTTCGAATTTCCAGTCTTTCGGAAGACGGAAAGAGAAGCAGGTATATGCGTTGGCGAAAAGCGAATGCGTGCTGTAATCCAGACCGCTTGCGAAAGTTTTCATTGAGAGTCCGGTGAGATTCAGAGTCCAGTCAAGCCACTTCGCCAAAGGCAGGGCGGAGACGCTGAAAGACAGATAACCGGTCCTGGTCGTGCCCAAATTGTTCCACTCAAGATACTGGTCGCCGTTGTCCAGGACATTCGGCACCTGCATTACCCAGTCCCCTATGTGCGTGAAACCGCCGGCAATATTGATATGGTTGCCGAAACCGGCGCTGACAGCGATGTCGTCCGAAATCTGGGGCTTCAGGGACGGATTGCCGACTGTCCAAGTGTGGGCGTCAACGTAAGTCACTGTAGGATTGAGATAAAAATATCCCGGACGTTCAATTCTCCTTGTGTAGGATGCTGAGAAGCGGAGCTTTTCATTAGGGTTGAATCCTATGAACACTGTAGGAAAGAGGTTGAGATAGCTCCTGTCGGTATTCTCACCGGCGGTCTTCCAGTCGCCATAGGAATTGGTGTACTCCGCACGGAGACCGGCTTTTGCGCTCCATTTTTTACCGAGAGACATTGCCGCATTGAAATATGCAGCCGCAACGTGCTCTTTGTAGGTGAATTCCGTTATCTGCTCCATTGAAGAAGAGCCTGTCTCGACACGTGAAGTCTCATTGTCGGTATTCGACAGGCACCATTTCATACCGGCCTCGAACATAACTTTTTTCCATAGCAGTGTCTGATAGTCCAGCTTGGCCGAATAAATGTTGACTCCGTTGTCAGTGTCAACCGTCCTGTAAAGCGCCGAGTTTTCCTCTGTATCAAAATGGTACGTAGCTATATCGAGATTGGACAGAGAGGTGTTCCCGATATGGTAATAATCGGCATTGACAGTCATCTCAGCGCTTCTGGACTCGTCAAAAATATGCGTGTAATTCAGGTTGGCGCTGGCATTCAGCTGCTTGGAGTTGTCATCGATGGCCGTATTGTCACGCGTCATCTGGATGCCTGAAACAGTCTGGGTGGTCTCGTTGCAAGCAGGATCTGATTTCTGGTCCTCTCTCTGGCCGGGTAACATCAGGATGAAGCCGAATGTGTTCCGGTCATTGATGAACCAGTCGTTGCCGATTTTTGCGGACCAGGCATTCGATACGAATTCCACATTGGATGATGAAACCTGTTCGAGGTTGCCTACCGAAGTCGGAGTCCTGGTTGTAATGTCGATATCGACATCCGTCGAATAGCGGCCGTGGTAAAGGTTAAGGAAAGTGTTGGTCTTCCTGGTCCTGTACGAGAGGTTCAGCCAGGCGCTCTCCTGCCAGAGGAAACGGTTGTTGTCTTCCCCGAAATACATTCCTCCGCCGTCAGCCCCTACAGAGCCGTTGAGTCCGGAGAGAGAATTCTTCTTGGTCTTGATATTGATGATGCCGCCCTGGCC
>JAQXHU010000074.1 GCA_029007435.1 Bacteroidales bacterium | reverse complement strand
GGAAATGTACAGGAGCGGTGTTCCGGCGAGCATCACCCTGGCCCAGGGCCTGCTGGAGTCCAGGTACGGTCAGTCTGTGCTTGCGGTGAACGGCAACAACCATTTCGGAATCAAATGCCACGACTGGACAGGCAGGAAAATGTACTATGACGACGATGCGAAAGGGGAGTGTTTCCGGGTTTATGCGTCTGCAGAGGACAGTTTCAGGGACCATTCGGACTTTCTCAGATACCGGGACAGGTACAAATTCCTTTTTGATTATCCGACAAATGATTACAAGGCCTGGGCATATGGCCTGAAGAAGGCTGGCTATGCGACTGACTCTTCCTATCCGTCCAAGCTCATCAAATTGATTGAGGATTACCATCTTTATGATTATGACAATATGGCGCCTGGGGCAGAGTCAGCCCCGGACCAGAAGAAGACGGATACCAAAAAGGCCCGCAGAAAGGAGAAGAAACATCCTGTGACGCCAAGTACGGGAGGACAGCAGGCCCAGGAGGAACATATTCCTGAATCTCCTCTTGAGATGGAGGCTCCTCAGAAAGCCGGACCGTCAGGCAGCGGTGAGAAGTTCTCTTTCGCATTGACCCGCCAGATTTATACGATCAATGGTGCAAGGTTTGTATATGCTTATGACGGAGAAACTTACGGTTCTATTGCTGACAAGTACGGACTTTTCCGGAAAGAGATTCTGAAATTCAATGACCGCGGCTCTGACAAGGCTCTGCGGGCCGGCGAGACGGTGTACATCCAGTCCAAGAAGACAAGGACTGCCAAAGGTCTGGACAAGTACATCTCTGATGAGGGTGGTGAGACAATCTGGGAGTTGTCGCAGCGTTTTGGGTTGAAACTCAAGAACTTGTGCAAGATGAACACTCTTCCGGATTCTTATGTCACCCGGCCGGGGGATGAACTGAAATTGAGATAATACTGAACTTTCAAACTTATGAAACATTCGACAAAGATAATATTCGTCTGCGGCCTTGTTCTGGCTCTGGCAAATGTGGCCTTGTGTTCTTTTCTGTTCGGCAGGAAATATGTTGACCACAGAGTCCCGAATTTTACGGAGACAAGAGAACTCTATGTCTATCCCAATATGGATGCGCTGGATGTCATTGATGGACTGGTAGACAGCGGTACTGTAGTCAGGCCAGGCAGCCTCAGGAGGGCTTTCAAAGAGGAGGGACTCCTTCCTATGGACGGTGCATCAGCCTCTGTGATTCCTGGCCATTACACCATATCTGCATCGAACACAAGCTCTTACGTAGCCAGAATGCTGAAAGGCGGATGGCAGACTCCTGTGAAATTGGTTCTTTCAGGGGCGATACGTCTCCGCAGCCAGATTGCTTCGAAAATCAGCCGCCAGATGCTACTTGACTCATTGACAGTGATTGATGCTTTGAATGACTCAGCCTTGCTCGCCGGATACGGATTCACTCCGGAGAATGTTTTCGGCCTTATTGTCCCGGATACATACGAGGTGTATTGGACTGATTCGATGAAAACTGTGTTAGACAAACAGAAGGCGGCGCTGGATGCTTTCTGGACGCCGGAGAACCTCGAAAAGGCCAGAATTCAGGGACTTGCTCCTTATGAAGTTTCCGTTCTTGCGTCAATAGTCCGTGGGGAGTCGAATTATGTGCCTGAGTATCCGAAGATTGCCGGCGTTTATCTGAACCGGCTCCACAAGGGAATGAAACTTCAGGCTGACCCGACAATCGCTTTCTGCTACAATTACACATTGAACCGTATCCTGAAAAAGCATCTTTCGGTGGATTCCCCATATAATACATATAAATATGAAGGCCTTCCTCCGGCTCCTATTTACGCTCCGGGAAGGGACGCGATGAACGCAGTCCTGAATCCCGCCGGCGGGAATTACCTGTTTTTCTGCGCAAGCCCGGATTTCAACGGCAGCCATCTTTTCGCCGAGACCTATTCCGAGCATCTCAAGAATGCGAAGGCTTTCCAGAGGGCGCTGAATATACGGCTGGCCCGGCGCGCGGAAGGCAAATGAAGAATTAATGACACTAATATTCTCGCATTATGGAAAAAATCACAGGACTTATCGATGCTCCGTTCACACCGATGCACCCGAACGGAGATATCAATCTGTAGCTCATTCCGGCATTCAACGGGGCCTATCTGCCAATGCTTGATCTGCTGAAGGCTGTTGACGGACGGATTCCGAATTTCGCCGGCATCAAATATACTTACGAGAGCCTGTACGAGTACAACCAGTGCCGTATGTACAAAGACGGGAAGTACGATATGCTCCACGGACAGGACGAGACAATCCTTCCGAGCCTTGCCCAGGGCGGAGCGCGTGGGGGTATAGGCGGCACCACGAATTATAACGGAAGGGAACTTGTGGGCATCATCGAGGCATGGAACAGAGGCGACATTGAGACTGCCAGGGAGAAGCAGAATAGCCGCTCTTGAGGAGGCGGTGGAGAAAACAGAGTACCTTATGAAGTATTCATCCACCACTTATCTTGAGGTTCTGACTGCAGAGCAGTCACTGCTTTCTGCTCAGACTGATTTCGCACAGGATCATTATGATCTGATTTCCAGCGTTATATCTCTGTATCACGCTCTCGGCGGGAAATAGCGCAAGCTGAGCCCGGGATTTTGCGCAATAGTTGATATAATAAAAGAAGAGGATAACCAGACAGTCTGATTGACTTGAGGTTATCCTCTTCAATGTAGTCCGGCTACCTCTCGATAGTGGCCTCGCGGTCAGGACCGAGGGATATGATCTTGATAGGTACTTTCAGATAGTCCTCCATAAACTTGATATACTCCTTGAATGCGTCAGGCAGCTCCTCTTCCTTGCGCATTCCGGTCAGATCCTGGTTCCATCCCTTGAACTCGGTGTAAACAGGGGTGATTTCGGCCGCCGTGTCGAACGGGAACTGGTCAGTCTCCTTTCCGTCAACAATATAAGATGTGCAGACTTTGATGGTCTCGAAACTGTCAAGGCAGTCTGATTTCATCATTATCAGGTCTGTGACGCCGTCAATCATAACAGTGTATTTCAATGCCACAAGGTCGAGCCAGCCTGTCCTGCGAGGTCTTCCTGTCACGGCACCGAACTCATTTCCGATCTTGCGGATTTTCTCTCCGGTCTCGTCGAAAAGTTCGGTAGGGAACGGTCCGCTGCCCACTCTGGTGCAGTAAGCCTTGAAGATTCCGTAAACGTGTCCGACTTTTGAAGGAGCCACTCCGAGACCTGTGCACACTCCGCCGATGGTGGTGGAGGAAGAGGTCACGAACGGATAAGAACCGTAGTCAACGTCGAGGAGAGAGCCCTGGGCGCCTTCCGCAAGCATCGGTTTCTCTTCCAGCCATTCGTTTACAAAATATTCACAGTCAATTAGATTGAATCCTTTGAGGAACTCTATGGCATCCATCCATTCAGCCTCGTTCTCGTCCGGGTCGCATTGGTAGTCCAAATCTTTTATCTGCTGGATATGCCTGGCTTTCAGCTTTGCGAATCTCTCTTTGAAATCCGGAGCGAGTATGTCTCCGACCCTGAGTCCGTGGCGGCTTATCTTGTCAGTGTATGTAGGTCCGATACCCTTGAGTGTTGAGCCGATCTTGCCCTTTCCGGCGGCTGCCTCGTTGGCTGCGTCGAGAAGTTTGTGGGTAGGTAGGATGAGATGCGCTTTCTTGGAAATCCTGATACGCTCTTTGGCGTCGATTCCCATCTTGGCGACATTTCCGCACTCTTCCCTGAATGTGACAGGGTCAAGAACAACTCCGCTGCCTATGATGTTGGTGGCTCCTTCTCTGAAAATGCCTGAAGGAATGCTTCTTACAACGAAACTGTGACCGTTGAAGTGAAGCGAATGGCCGGCGTTCGGACCACCCTGGAATCTTGCCACTGCCGGATATCTTCCAGCCAGGACATCAACGATTTTCCCTTTTCCTTCGTCTCCCCACTGGAGTCCGAGTACTACATCAAGTTTCATACAATTCTAAGTTTTATTTCTTTTGTGAATTATC
>JAQXHU010000073.1 GCA_029007435.1 Bacteroidales bacterium | reverse complement strand
GAGGACTCCGTTCGCTTCGCTCACTCCGGACCCTCCCATCGTTTCCTGCGCGGTCTTCGACCACTTGTCTCCGTTGGGCACCCTCCCGCTACCCGTGTCCGCGGGTGGACACGCCTCCTCAATCCCTACCATCCGCCCTCTTGAAATGCGAATTTGGCTATTATTCTGATAATTAAAGGATATGTATTAATTATTTTGACCGGACTGTAATAGTTCAGGAGGGTGACGTTCGGAAAACCATTGCCGCACGTGGCATTGTGAACGGGAGGGACCCACGAAGTGGGAGGGATTCAGTTTTCCGAATGTTGCCCTCCTGAATATCTCATTCCACAAAACAAAACAGAAGCTGACCTTTATATGAGCTAGCTTCTGTTCTGTTATTCTAACGGACGTCAGATACTAAAGAATTCCGGATGAACCGAGGAAAATCAGCATCGTGTAGCCGAGAAGGAGTCCGATTACTCCGACAATGATTCCCATCTTCTCCATATCCTTCTGCTCAATCATTCCTGTCGCGTGAGCGAGGGCGTTAGGAGGTGTGGAGATAGGCAGAATCATAGCCAGTGACGAACCGATTGCCACTCCGATAAGCAAAGTTGATACGCCACCGAGAGGTGCGAGGTTCGAAGACATACTCTGCCCGACAACCGCGAGAATCGGCACAAGGAGAGCCGCTGTGGCGGTGTGGGAAATGAAGTTGGCCATAATGTAGCAGATGAGCCCGGAACCTACGACCACGATAGCGGCCGGCCAGGTGTTGAACGGAATAGCCTCGATAAGATGTCCTGCAAGCCCGGTCTCCTGAAGTGCTACACCGAGGGAGAAACCTCCGGCCACCATCCAGAGCACACTCCAGTTGATTTCCTCAAGATCTCTCTTGCTGAGAACTCCAGTGATAGCGAATACGCCTATAGGAAGCATAGCAACCACGTTGGAGTTCACACCGGTGAACTTGTCCGTCATCCACAGGAGAACAGTGATTGCGAATGTGACATATACCACAATATCTCTCCAGCTCTTCTCGTGCTCGCCTTCAATCTGAAGCTCGATCTTCTTCTGTTTGAACGGGAACATCTTGAGAAGGATGAACCAGGCGATGACGAGGAGAATAATTGCAAACGGAGTCATAAAACTCATCCACTGACCGAATCCGATGTTCATATTCATTCCTCCCGGATCATTCAGATATTTGAGGGCGATGGCGTTAGGAGGCGTTCCAATAGGTGTTCCTATACCACCTATGTTGGCGGCTATTGGAATAGAAAGCGCAAGAGCTATCTTGCCTTTTCCGTCAGCAGGCAGCGATTTGAGCACCGGAGTCAGGAAAGTGAGCATCATAGCAGCTGTAGCCGTGTTGCTGAGGAACATCGAGAATACAGCGGTCACAAGGATGAATCCGAGGAGTACGTAGCGTGACTGTGTGCCGAAAGGCTTGAGGAGTGATTTCGCAAGGAGCAGGTCGAGACCGCTCTTGGTCGCTGCGATGGCGAGTACGAAACCTCCGATGAACAGCATAATGATAGGGTCTGCAAAGCAATGGAGAATGGACTTGTAGTTGATTTCCGTTCCCAATATCATCGGGTCATATCCTTCACGGAAAAACCAGAGACTGCTGTTCGATGAAGTAAATAGAAGCAGGACAACTACAACCATTGAAGTGGTCCAGGCAGGAACTGCCTCAAATACCCACATAAGAATTGCGAAAACGAAAATCGCAATAGTTCTCTGCTCTATTACAGTCAGTCCCTCAATGCCGAAGGCGGATGTAGGCAGCAGCCAGAGAATCAAAGGAATAAGAATCGCAATGGACAGTTTGATTGACCTGGAGACAATCTTGTCTTTTGTCCTGTGGCTTTTCTTCCACTCGTGATAGGTTTCCACCATCTGGAAACCGTAAAAGGATTTGAACATTATAAAATGGTTTTAATATTTGTCAGTTCCGCAAGTTTAGGGATGTTTGATACTAACGGATACAAAGTTAGGAATTTTGGTCCGATAAACAAAAATTGGCTGGCCCCTCGGCCAGCCAATCTATCAGAATTACTGTGCTTATTCAGCTACAACTTCAAATTTGAATGCGCCTTTGACACTCTTGTAGCATTTTACTTCGGCATCGTAAACACCGAGCTCTTTGACCTCGGCTGAGGTGATGGTGATATCTTTCTTGTCAACCTCGATACCTGCGTTTACAAGGGCCTCAGCAAGCTGGGCGGTAGTCACGGAACCGTAAATCTTGCCGTTCTCGCTTACTTTTGCGCTAACCTTCACGAGTACAGACTCAATCTTGGCAGCGAGTGCCTGTGCGTCTGCGACAAGTTTGGCCTCTTTGTGAGCCCTCTGGCGGAGAGTCTCCTCGTGCTGTTTCTTGGCAGATACAGTGGCGAGAATGGCGAAACCCTGAGGGATGAGATAATTAAGAGCGTAACCGGCTTTTACCTTTACGACATCATCTGCGTGGCCGAGATTGGCCACATCTTTCTTCAAAATGATTTCCATATAGCTGTCTCCTAATTATTTAAGAAGGTCTGTTACGTATGGGAGAAGAGCGAGTGAACGTGCTCTCTTGACTGCCTGGGCAACTTTTCTCTGGAATTTGAGAGAAGTTCCGGTGATGCGGCGAGGAAGAATTTTTCCCTGTTCGTTAAGGAATTTCTTGAGGAACTCAGGATCCTTGTAATCAACGTATTTGATGCCAGCTCTCTTGAAACGGCAGTATTTTTTCTTTCTGACCTCTACTGTTGGAGGGTTCAGATAACGGATTTCGTTATTCTGCTGTGCGTTGTTTGTCTGTGCCATATTCAGTCCTCCTTATTTCTCGGCCTCGGCTGCCTGTGCGGCTGCTTTTGCCTGTTTGTTAGCCCTTCTCTTCTCAGCATAAGCTGCTGCGTCTTTGTCAAGAGCGACTGTGAGATATCTGATGATTCTCTCGTCACGGTGATACTGGGTCTCGAGTGATGCGATGAGCGAAGGCTCTGCTTTGAACTCGATCAGGTGATAGAATCCTGATGTCTTGTGCTGGATTGGGTAAGCAAGCTGCTTGAGTCCCCAGTCCTCTTCGTACACAACCTCACCACCGTTCTTGGTGATGAAGTTCACGTACTTGGCAACCGCTTCCTTCATCTGGGCCTCAGACAAAACGGGAGTTGCAATGAAAACGGTCTCGTACTGTTTCATACTTTTAATAATAAATGTTAGTAAATCAATTACTTCCTGCGGAATTCCCGCAAAAAGGACTGCAAATTTAGCAATTATTTTTCTAACTGCCAAACTTTCCGTCAATTTATGCCTGCGTTATAACTCGTTCCTTATCGGGTCGTCATACTGTTCCTGGAGACGGAGGAGCTCGGCTTTGGTTTCGGCTATCTGCTCCGTGTATGCCGGGTCACCGTACAGGTTGTGCAGTTCGTGAGGGTCTTCCTGAAGGTCATAGAACTCCCAGAAATCTATGTCGTTGTAGAAATGTATCAGTTTGTATCTCTCAGTTCTCACACCATAATGGCGTTTCACCATATGCTCGGCAGGATATTCATAGAAGTGGTAGTACAATGATTTTCTCCAGTCTTTCGGATGCTCCCCCCGGAGAAGAGGCATAAGCGAGACTCCGTGGATGTCCTCAGGCACTTCCACTCCGGCAAGTTCCAGGAAAGTCGGGGCATAGTCGATATTCTGTACCATCTCGTCAATGTCGCCGCGCCTGTCAAATCCGTCAGGAAGTCTCATAATCAATGGGGTTCGGAAAGACTCCTCATACATAAACCGCTTGTCGAACCATCCGTGCTCGCCCATATAGAAACCCTGGTCAGAAGTATAGACCACCAGAGTGTTCTTGAGCAGGCCCTCTTTCTCCAGATAGTCAAGCAGCCTGCCGACGTTCTCGTCGAGAGAATGGACCACTTTCATATAATCTTTCATATAGCGGTCGAATTTCCACTCGGCCAGTTCCCGTCCCTGCAGATTCCTGCTCTCGAAATCCTCGGCCACCTTGTCGTAGAACTTGTCCCAGGCCGCTCTCTCGTCAGGTTTCATCCTGTTGATGAAATGATAATACAGGCCGCTGAGACGTGATTTGCGTCCAGGAGTCTGGACTTTCAGGTCGTACACAAGGTCGAGGTCTTTGTCGATGCTCATTTCCTGCGCGGCTGCTGCAGGACGTCCTTCATAGTCATCGTAGAATGTCTCCGGAACCGGAATCGTCCTGTCCTCGTAGAGGGACAGGTGCGTGGTGTCTGCCAGCCAGTCCCTGTGGATGGCCTTGTGATGCACGAGTATGCAGAACGGTTTGCTTTTGTCCCTTCCGTCAATCCAGTCTATCGCATCGTCTGTGATGAGGTCAGTGAGGTAACCCTGTTTCCGGATAGTGTCGTTCTGCATTGTGATGAAATCCGGATTGTAATAATCTCCCTGCCCCGGAACAATCTGCCAGAAGTCGAATCCGGTAGGCAGGCTCTCAAGGTGCCATTTCCCTATGAGGGCTGTCTGGTAGCCGGCTTTCTGAAGCAGTTTCGGGAACGTCTGCTGGCTTGCGTCGAAGACGCAGTGGGTGTTGTCGTAGAAATGATTGCCGCAGGAATGCTTTCCGGTGAGCATACAGGCCCTGCTCGGGCCGCTCAGTGAATTTGCCACGAAACTGTTGGTGAAGCGCACACCGTCTGCTGCGATGCGGTCGAGATTCGGCGTGTCTATATACCTGTGGTCATAGCAGCTCATCATCTGGGCCGTATGGTCATCGGTCATTATATAAACAATGTTGTATGGCTGCTGTTTCTCTTTTTGGGAGCAGGAAATAGCCGCCATTCCCATCAGGACCGCAGCCGAAGGATGTTTGATTATGAAGTTTGACATATTAATATTATTTGGTCATTCCCAAAAATAGTGAAAATAACTTATATTTGCTGAAAATTCAGAGAATAATTGTATTATTATGTCCAGAACAATATTGGTTACAGGCTCGAACGGCCAGCTCGGCATAGAGATAAGAAAAGCTGCGGGACGGTTTTCCGGCAAGCAGGGGAAATCTGCCTGCAGATATATTTTCACTGACGTCAACGACCTGCCGGGTTTTGAGACTGTTCATCTGGACATTACCGATGAAGATGCTGTTATGGCGTTTATGAGGAGAGCCGGAGTGGACGCGGTCGTGAACTGCGCCGCCTATACGGATGTCGAGAAAGCTGAGGGCAATCCTGAGACCGCCGACCTGCTGAACCATATCGCCGTTGCAGGTATTGCGGAAGCCGCCAGGGAGTGCGATGCGGTTATGATCCATATTTCCACGGACTACGTTTTCAGCGGCGATGCCTGTGCGCCTTATTCTGAAATGGACGAGACTTCTCCGGCAAGTGTTTACGGAATCACAAAGCTTGCCGGTGAGCGGGCTGTAGTGAATTCAGGCTGCCGTTACATCATTTTCAGGACTGCCTGGCTCTATTCCGCCAACGGGCGCAATTTCGTGAAGACCATATTGAAGGCCTCCAGGGAGAAAGAAAAACTGGATGTGGTTTTCGACCAGGTCGGTTCCCCGACTTATGCCGGAGATTTGGCGGCATTGATAGTCAAGGTCCTGGAAAAAGGAATGCTGGACCGTCAGGGCATCTATCATTTCACTGATGAAGGAGTCTGCTCCTGGTATGATTTCGCCCGGGAGATATGCTGGATGAGCGGCAGAATGTGTGATGTGAGACCGTGTCACAGTTCTGAATTCCCGTCCAAAGTGCGACGACCTCATTATTCCGTACTCGACAAAACCCTTGTCAAAAAAACATTCGGCGTCACAATTCCGCATTGGCGGACCTCTCTGGCGGAATGTCTCTCCATACTTGGCGACACCCGGTCACAGAAGCCCGTCACGGAATAATAGTTTATTCAATCTTTGGAAGCCTTGCGAGACTTTCGGCAATCTGGCTGTCCGTCGGAATGACGTCTGACATAGTTCCGTCATTGAAACTTTCATAAGCCTTCAGGTCGAAATATCCGGTTCCGGTCAGGCCGAACACGATTGTTTTCTCTTCGCCCGTTTCCTTGCATTTCAAGGCCTCGTCTATGGCTGCCCTTATCGCATGGCTGCTTTCAGGAGCCGGAAGCGTGCCCTCCACTCTGGCGAACAGTTCCGCTGCCTCGAACACTGAAGTCTGCTCGACTGCCCTTGCCTCGATAATGCCGTCATAATAAAGTTGTGACAGGATAGTGCTCATTCCGTGGAATCTGAGTCCTCCGGCGTGGTTGGCCGATGGAATGAACTGGCTTCCAAGAGTGTACATCTTCGCCAACGGACAGATCATTCCGGTGTCGCAGAAATCGTAGGCGAATTTGCCCCTTGTGAAGCTCGGGCAGGATGCCGGCTCGACAGCAATGATTCTGTAGTCGGCCTCGCCGCGCAGCATTTCTCCGACGAACGGGCTGACAAGTCCTCCAAGATTGGAGCCGCCACCTGCACAGCCGATGATGATGTCGGGTTTTATGCCGTATTTGTCAAGTGCGGTCTTGGTCTCAAGTCCGATGACTGTCTGGTGCAGAAGGACCTGGTTCAGCACTGAGCCGAGCACATATCGGTATCCTTCCTGTGTGGTGGCCGCCTCCACGGCCTCGGATATCGCGCAACCGAGACTTCCGGTAGTGTCCGGGAATTCCTCAAGCAGTTTTCTTCCGACATTTGTGGTCAAGCTCGGAGAAGGTGTCACTTTGGCTCCGTAGGTCCTCATCACCTCGCGCCTGAAAGGTTTCTGCTCGTAAGAACATTTGACCATAAACACCTGGCAGTCAAGACCGAAATACGCACAGGCCATACTCATAGCGGTTCCCCACTGCCCGGCTCCGGTCTCGGTGGTGACACCCTTCAGGCCCTGTTTCTTTGCATAATAAGCCTGGGCAATGGCGGAATTCAGTTTATGGCTTCCGGATGTGTTGTTGCCCTCGGATTTATAATAGATGTGAGCAGGCGTGCCGAGCGCTTTCTCAAGAAAATATGCTCTGACGAGAGGAGAAGGCCTGTACATTTTGTAGAAAGCCTGAATTTCCTCAGGTATGTCGAAATACGCGGTGTCGCTGTCAAGTTCCTGCCTGCAGAGCTCTTCGCAGAATATGGGACTGAGCTCTTCAAGGCCCAGAGGCTTGCCCGTGCCGGGATTCAGAAGGGGAGCCGGTTTGTTCTTCATATCAGCCCTGACATTGTACCATTGTCTTGGAATCTCATTCTCTTCGAGATAGATTTTGTAAGGAATCTTGTCGCTCATAATAATATGGATTTAAAAGTTTGGGAATTCTGTATAAGAAAAGGTCCCTGTCGCAGTTGCGGCAAGGACCTTATGCTGTTGAACATACAATGGCGCTGACCTACTACGACTCTTTGAGCTGTAATAAGTGCCACCACCAATTGTTGTTAGAATATATCATCGTTCGTTTTGCTGTTGATTACTGACGGCAATTTATGAATACTTTTCCTATAATCCAAGAATTATTTTAAAAAAGTGGTAACTTTGCGCCCTATGAAATCCGGAATTGAAAAAATAAGGGCTGTCATCTTCGATGCGGATGACACACTATGGGTCAATGAACCCCTCTTCAGGGCGGCTGAACATCAGTTTTATGACATTCTTGCTGAGTTTGGCGGCCGGGATGCCCTTGCTGCCGAGCTGTACAGTACCGAAATGTCCAATATGGCTGAACTGGGTTATGGCTCGAAGGCTTTCTGCCTTTCAATGATCGAGACGGCTGTCCGGGTGAGCGGTGGACGTGTCACGGCCGGCCAGATTATCAGGATCGAGCAGGCCGGACGCGAGATAATGAGGAATCCGGCGGTGCCGATGCCGGGAGTTCCGGAGACGTTGAAGCGCATCAGGGAATCCGGCCGTTTCAAGACAGCCGTCCTTACGAAAGGTGACCTGCTTGAGCAGAGGGGCAAACTGGACCGGTCCGGACTTATGCAGTATTTCGACCTTGTGGACATAGTGGCTGAAAAAGAGCCGGAAGTCTATGCGGATCTTTGCAGGAGGCTCGGGATTGACGCTTCTGAAATGCTGATGGTCGGCAATTCATTCAAGTCAGACATCGATCCGGTTCTGAAAATAGGTGGCAGGGGAGTGTACATCCCGGCCGAGATGACGTGGCAGCACGAGATTATAGATGAATATGACCATCCGGGACTCTTCCGTGCATCAGCCTTTCCGGAAGTAGCCGACATTCTTTTTTGACGGTTCATATAAAAATTGTATTTTTGCATACGGTAATTAATGACAGGATTTGAAACTTTTGCTTTTCGTTTCTTTTCTAAGTGAAATAAATTAAATTGATTCAATATTATGGACTCACAGACTGCGAAGAAGTATAATTACTGGCAGTGGCGCACCTTGATTGTGCTGATGATAGGATATGCGCTGTATTATTTTGTGCGCAAGCATTTCAGTGTGGTTATGCCGGCTATGGAGGAGACTCTCGGCATCTCCAAAGTCCAGTTGGGACTTTTCCTTACATTGAACGGAATCATCTACGGATTCTCCAGGTTTGTCAACGGATTCCTCGCTGACCGTTTCAGCCGCAGGAAACTGATGACTCTCGGACTGATACTGTCAGCGTTGACCAATTTCGCCATCTGTTTCAGCCCTTCAATGAACTCCTTTGTCAATGTGCTTGACACTGAAGGGAAAGCCACAATGACTTTAGTGTATATCATCGGTTCGCTCTGGGTTCTGAACGGATATTTCCAGGGAATGGGCGTGCCTCCTTGTATGAGCCTTATGGCGCATTGGATCCGTCCGGACGAGCTGGCTACCAAACAGTCCATCTGGAATGCGTCCCACTCTATCGGAGCCGGCCTGATCAGTGTCATCTGCGGGTTCATACTGAACCATTACGGTTACAGCGCCTGGCAGCTTTGTTTCGCCGTTCCTGCCGCCATCGCTCTTGTGGGCGCCTTCGCCCTGTACTTCTCCCTGAGGGACACCCCTTCATCAGTGGGTCTTCCGGAGATTGAGGAAATGGATGGCGATGCGGAGTCCAAAAAGGAGGAGGAACCGGGCATCGACCTGACAGGCAAGGCTTTCAAGACATTTGTGAACAAGCTGGTTTTCAGGAATCCGATTATCTGGATTCTTGCGGTCTCCAATTTCTGCATCTATGTGGTGCGTTTCACCATCCTTGACTGGGGGGCCACTTTCCTGACACAGTTCAAGGGAATGGAAATTGCCACGGCCGGCACAGTTGTGGCGGCTTCGGAGCTTGTAGGCGGAATCGCCGGTATGCTGCTTGCCGGATGGTTCACTGACAAGTTTATGAAGAGCCGCGCGCACAGGACCTGTCTCCTTTGCACAATAGGCGCCACCATTTCGTTCTTCCTGTTCTGGAAGACTCCATCGGGAGCTAACTGGCTGGCAGTCGTGTTCCTCTGCCTTTCAAGTTTCTTCGTTTACGGACCGCAGGCCCTCCTTGGAATTGCGGCTTCCAACCAGGCCACCAAGCACGCCTGCGCCACGGCAAATGGCATTCTCGGAATTTTCGGTTATGCCAGCACCACTGTCTCCGGCCTCGTGTTCGGTTTCCTTGCTGACCATTACGGATGGGATTCTGTATTCCTCGTTTCCGTCATTATCGGCATTGCCGGTTCGATTGTCATAGCATCTATGTGGAATGCTCCGGCAGACGGGTATGAAAAAGCCTCCAAGATTATGGATGAAGTCCGCGAGGAATACAAATCAGGGAAATAGTATCAATTAACTGTTATAAGAGGTCTCTCCGTGTTCGTAGTAATCGAGTCCGTCTTCCTCGATGCGCGCCGCGACACGGAGACCTATTGTTTTGTTGACTGCCGTGAAGACAACCAGTCCGCAGGCAATGCCCCATAATGCATATGCCAACGCTCCGGCTGTCTGGACTCCGGTCATTCGGAATCCTCCGCCATAAAACAGTCCGCCATCCACTGCGAACAGGCCTGTAAGGACAGTGCCAAGGGTTCCGCAGACTCCGTGGACGGATATCGCTCCTACAGGGTCATCGATTTTTACGACGGCGTCGAAGAAATGGACTGCCAGCACCATCATAACGCCGCAGATGATGCCGATGCAGATGGCTCCGGTTGCGGAAACCGCATCGCATCCGGCAGTGATGCCTACCAGTCCGGCAAGGACTCCGTTGAGGGACAGTGAAAGTGACGGTTTTCCGTAAAGTGTCCAGGACATAATCAGTCCCGATGCGGCTCCGGCGGCCGCCGCCAGGTTGGTGTTCATAAAGGCGATTGAGGCTGTCATCTGCAAATCTGCCGAGGCGATTCCTACAGTGCTTCCTGGATTGAATCCAAACCATCCGGCCCACAGCAGGAAAACCCCGATAGTTGCGAATGTGAGGTTGTGGCCAAGAATGGCACGCGGCTTGCCGTTGACATATTTGCCGATTCTCGGCCCCACGGCCGCCGCTCCAACGAGAGCTGTCCATCCTCCGAGTGAATGTACTATTGCGGAACCGGCAAAGTCGTGGAAACCAAGCTTGTACAGCCATCCTCCGCCCCAGGTCCAGTGTCCGGCAACAGGATATACAACTGCCGATATCAGAATGCAGTATGCGAGATAGGCGCTGAATTCCGTTCTCTCGGCCATCGCTCCGGACACTATCGTGGCTGTGGTTGCGCAGAACATTGTCTGGAAAACGACGAAGGCTGTCTGGGGAATATTGTCAGGTATGCAGGCTCCCTGCAGGAACGGATTAGCAAGCAGGCCGGCCAAGGCGTCGGCACCGAACATCAGCCTGAATCCAAGGAGATAGAACAGAAGGCTTCCGAAACAGAAATCCAGCAGGTTTTTCATCAGGATGTTCGCTGTGTTCTTTGCCCTGGTGAATCCGGCTTCAACAGTGGCGAATCCGAGCTGCATCATAAATATCAATATTGAGGCCAGCAGCACCCAGATGGTGTCAACGGATGATATGAGGCTGTCAACGTTGGACAGCAGATCTATTGTCTCGTTCATTTCTATGTCTTTTGTCGTTCGTTATACAAGTGTGTCAATCCGCGGCGCCGTTGCCTTTTCCTGCGGCAATCTCTTCGGCTGTCCTTTTGCGGTTGATGTCCTCGTCGCATCTTCCGGTGCGAATGCTGTAGTAATGGTCAATGTCTGATACCCAGACTCTTCCGTCCCCGATTTCGCCTGTCCTGGCGTGCCTGAAGATGGTGTCGAGAGCTGTCTCGCACAACTCGTCCCGGACAATCAGGATTAGCATCACCCTTTCGATAATGTCGGTCTCGTAGATTACTCCGCGGTATGCCCTGCGGTTCCGCGAATGTCCCGCACCCCTGACTTCTACGTATGAGAACCATTCCACACCGTTTTCAATCAGAGCCTCTTTGGTCTCCTCGAACTTTGTCCGACGGATGACCGCCTCGATTTTTTTCATTGCAGTGAATATTTTTTGGTTTATGTTTCGCAAGTCTCAACAACTATCCCGAGGGCGGCGTCCTGTCACCCTCAATGGTTGTCTATGTGAATGGTCTGTTGTCTTTTACAAAAGAAGAAACTGTCTTCATAAATCTGTTAAGTTCTTGCGCAAATCTAAAGGATTGATATTGCAATTCCAAGAACTTTTTTATGAAAAACGATACAGATATGTTTCAATCTATCAGGCGATGATGATATGCACGCCGGCCTCCTCTATCTTCTCTCTTATTGAATCAGGAATTCCGGAATCGGTGATGATGATGTCAATGTCCTCAATTGATCCGATCCGGCCGAATCCTCTTCTGCCGAATTTGGAAGAATCCGCCAGTACGACAGTCTGGGAACATACTTTCATCATCGCATTCGTGAGCCTTGCTTCTTCGATGGTGGCGCAGGTGACTCCGGATGCCAGGTCAATGCCGTCGCATCCGATGAAAATCTTCGAGCAGCTTACGTTGATCAGGCCGGCTTCAGCATAACCTCCGCGCACGGATAGGGAGTTCTTGTACATTTCGCCTCCCAAAAGCAGCACCTTGACATTGTCCTTCTCGTTCATAATCACCGCAATGCCCACTGAAGGGGTGACAATGTTGATGGTGTCCACCGGCTTCAGTATGTCTGCGAATGCGGTAACGGTCGAACCGGATGCAAGGATTACTGCATCGTCAGGCTGGATAAGTTTCTGGGCTGCGAGAGCGATGGCCTGTTTCTCGGCGGTGTGCTGGATACTCTTCTCGTGGATGCTGACATCCATAACGTGCGGTTTGACCGGGGACGCGCTTCCGTGAGTCCTGTACAGAACGTTCTGGCTTTCAAGTATTCTGAGGTCTTTCCGGATGGTCGCTCCGGTGACTCCCAACTGGTCCGCGATATCCTGAACTCTGATGAAACCGTTCTTCGCAAGTTGCTCCTTGATGAACTTATGTCTTTCCGCTATGCTGATCATAACCTGTAGTGTAATATAATACAAAAGTAATCATTATCTAAAAATTTTCATAAAAATGTTTTATGTATTTTGTTATGGTATTTATGCATAGAATATTTTCATTTTGAAATTTTTCTAATGATTATTTGGGGTAAAATGAAAATATGATTATATTTGTGACATATGAAGCTGTAGGGTTGGACGAGAAGTGAAACAAATTGAAATTATAAAGAAGATGACCGAAATTGAGGAGGCTTTAAAAAGAGCCAGAGACACAAAGGCTCTCGAGTTTGGAGAGGGGGCAATGCTGAAAGTTCCGGATATGTTCAAGGAACTTTTTCCCGGTGAAACGGCGATTGTTGTTGCGGATGTGAATACATACAAAGCTGCCGGGGAGACTGTGTACAATGCGCTTGTCTCCAGTGGCGTCACAGTGCATCCGCCGTTCATCTTTGATGATCCG
>JAQXHU010000072.1 GCA_029007435.1 Bacteroidales bacterium | reverse complement strand
AGTTCACGGAGGACTTCCTCAGTTGAGTCCTTGCTGTTCCTGACGCAGTACCCTTTCTTATAGATGAACTTCAATGTCTCCAGGGCAGTGTTCCTGTCGTAATCTTTCTCAGAATCAGGAAGTTCCTCATAAGGGACAAGATCGGGCGTCGTCTTCATCCCAGCGTCCTTTTTCTCCCCATATGTCCAGCCTTCCGCAATCCTGGCTTTCGCCCAGTTGTCGTGGACATTCTTCGCAAGTTCCTCTGTCAGGCCGTTCAATTCTTCAGGGAGCTTCACATCCGAAGTGTCAACCGGTGAAGGAGTGTAATTCTTGTTATCTTCCATATTGAATAATTGATTATCAGTAAGTTATTTCGATTCCAAAGCGGATGCCTGTTCCTCAAGCTCCAGTAATGACTTTTCGATATCATCAAGTTTTGCGTCAGAAACTTCAAGCACTGACTCGAAACGTTTGATTTCATTTTCCGCCAGGGCGGATTCAGTGTTTATCAAATCAATGTAATATGCTTGAGACTCTCCCGGCTTGATATATTTCGGATAATATATCCATTTGGGTGAAAGCGCATTATATGAATTCAAAGCACTTTCGGGGAAAGTGGACAGGATAGCCAGGACAGAAGCATAATAGCTATTGAGAGTATGGTCTTGATACTTGAACAATGCGGAGGCAAGATTCATCTGCATAGTCTCCTTCGTCTCCGCCGCATTGCGAATCTGGCCAAGCTGGGAAATGAAATCATCGCGGTACATAGTCGCAAGCAAAGGCGAAACGACAACGTCTTCTACACTTATTCCATTGATAGACAAGAGAAAAGCATTATAAGACGAGATGTTGTACATAGTCGTATCCACAGTCCAGGCCACGGAAAGATTTTCCTCAGCAAGTTCAACTGCATCGAGGACCTTTTCCGCAAGCACATCCACCCGGGATTCAGGCGCCTGATTCTTTACCGCGCTTTCAAACGAATCCCAGACAGGCTTCAGCCGCGCATTTTCCTCCGCTATCACGTGCACCGCGGTCGCATCCCTGACCAAGCGTGTGGCATATTGCTCGCAGACCCCTTTGGACAATGTGCGGAATGTCCACAACATAGCGAACAGGACGAGGAACAATGTCACTGCACCGAGCCCGATGAATCTTGCGAGCCTCCTGAACGGCACGTGCTTGCGGCTGGTCAGGAATCGTTTCATAAGACGCTCCATCGCAAGATCGAAATATTCTCCCGAGCTTGCTGTAAGAGCCTGATAATTCTTAAGTTCCTCCATTCTTGAAGGCATAGGATCAGGCCATTGGAAACCATTCAGCATCACCGGAATTACATTCTTTCCGCACTGGAGCGCATAACAGACTTCCCTGCGCACCCAATCATCCTCATTGACGCACCTGTCCAATGCTTCAGGAGGCAGCACAACAATGAAATCCCTGCAATTCTCGATGACACCAAGCAGCTGTTCATTGAATTTCCCGGCCCGCAATGTCTCCACATCGAAAAAAACCGAGTACCCGGCTGATTTAAGCCGTGTGGCAATGAGATTCGCAGTGTCATATGAAGTCCTGCGGTAGCTTATGAAAACATCGAACTTTTTATCCATCATAAATGTATCTTTTGCTTAACTTACAAGCCGTTCAATATAAATTACGTGAACCACTCTACTGCTTCCTGTCGGACGGGAGGACGAGATTCAGGATGACGGCGAGGAGGAAGACAACGGCGACACAGTTCTCAGCGAACACGGTCTTGATGATGTCAGGGAAAATGTCGAACATCTGCGAAGCTGAGGTGAAGCCCAGGCCGACGCTGAGAGAAAGGCTGACAATCACCATGTTGCGGTTGTCGAACCCGCATTTTGACATCATGCTGAAGCCGGCGAAAAGGATGCTTCCGAACATCATCAAGGTGCAGCCTCCGAGTACAGCCTGAGGTATTGTAGTGAGAATGGCGCCGACAGCCGGGAATACTCCGCCGAGAATCATTATGCCTGCGCCGACAGCGATCACGGAACGGTTCACTACACCGCTCATCGATGCGAGACCCACATTCTGGCTGAATGATGTGATAGGGGTGCAGCCGAAAAGCCCGGCAATCGAGCTCACAAATCCGTCACAGGCGATACTGCCTCCCAGTTCCTTCTCAGTCGGCTGACGCTTCAAGGCACCTGCGCAGAGAGCGCTCGTGTCTCCGATAGTCTCAGTCGCGCTGACCATATAAATAGCAATGATTGAAAGGATTGCACCAATATTGAACTCAAGCGAGAACGGCAGGAATTTAGGCAGGGACACTACACCGACGCCATTGAGTGCGCTGAAATCCACCATTCCCATAAATAGTGATAGAATATATCCGACAATAAGGCCTACAAGGACTGACAGGGAACGTAGAAAACCTTTTCCGAACACCTGGCAGACAAGGCAGGTCAGGAGAGTGACAGATCCGACTATCCAATTGTGCGCCGCTCCGAAATCAGCAGCGCCCTGGCCGCCCGCGAAACTGTTCGCTCCGATAGGAAGCAAGGAGAAGCCTATGGCTGTCACCACTGTAGCCGCCACGATAGGTGAGATGATTTTAATCCAGTATCTTGCGAACAGGCCGAGAATTCCTTCAACAATACCGCCGATGACCACCGCGCCCATCAGCGTCCCCATACCCATTCCGGTGCCGATGACAATCGCCAATGAGAGAAACGTGAAGCTGATACCCATCACAATAGGCAGCCTCGAACCCACCTTCCATACCGGATAAAGCTGGACCAGAGTTCCGATTCCGGCGATAATCATACAGTTCTGGATCAATGCTCCCTGCAATGCCGAATCGACGCCGACAATCCCGGCGAGGATGATGATAGGTGTAATGTTGCTCACGAACATCGCAAGCACGTGCTGGAGGCCGAAAGGAACCGCCTGGGCCAGCGGAACTCTTCCGTCGAGCTCGTAAATGTTTGGTTTTGACATAATTGGTTGGTTTCAGGAATAATTATCTGAATTTAACTGTCTGGGCATCGGCGTCCATTGAATCGATGATTGCAATGGACTCAAGATGGTAGCCTGCCGCACGGAGAGTCGCTCCGCCTTTCTGCTGGCCTTTCTCGATGGCCACTCCTAAGCCGACTACTTCCGCCCCGGCCTGTTTCACAATGTCAATCATCGCAAGCATCGCCTGTCCGTCCGCAAGGAAGTCATCCACAATCAGGACCTTCTCACCCTCATTGAGATACGGCTTGGAAACGAAGACATTGTTCATACGCTCGTGCGTGAAAGAATATGCCTGCGAAACGTATTTGTCATCCGTGCAGTTGGCCGTCTCGCCCTTTTTCGCAAAAACCACCGGCACATCGTACAGGTCAGCGAGCATTGTTGCGATTGCGATGCCGCTCGCCTCGATTGTCAGAATCTTGGTCACGGTCTTGCCACGGAAGCGGCGCTTGAATTCATAGGCTATCTGCCGCATTATGTCAATGTCGATCTGGTGGTTCAGAAAATTGTCCACCTTCAGGATGTTGCCGGACTTTATAATGCCGTCGGCCAGAATTTTTTCCTCCAGAAAATTCATTATAATTCAGTTATTTACCATTGTCATATCAAGCGCAGTCTCGCCTTGACCACCTCGAAACCGGTATAGCCCAACCCATGACCGAACGCGAACAGTAGTTCCTCTTTCCTATCCTGTATACCATACCTGCAATATCGAATCGCAACTCTCCGTCCGGCGTGAAGCGCAAACGCTCCGGCAATGACTGCCGCCACGGAAAGAAGAATGTGTTTCATAACACTTACAAAAATAACATTTTAGCAGCTATATTGCAAATACTCCAATTTACTTATATATTTGCATTAGTTAATTCTATGATGTATGGACTCTCGTCTTGCAAAAATAATAGCCCGTTATTTCGCAACTCAGCCGGTTCTCAAGGCATGGGTGTTCGGTTCATACGCCAGAGGTGAAGCCCATACAGGAAGTGATATTGACATTTTGGTTGTTTTCGATAAAGAGGCTCACGTTAGTCTTATGAAACATACAAAGATTTCTTTGGAACTCAGCGAGTTACTTGGTCTTGACGTTGATCTTGTCACTGAAGGCACCTTGCTACCGTTCGCAGAGGAATCCGCAAACAATGACAGAATCCTGATATATGAGAGAGCAAGTTAGGGACAAAGGCAGACTGGAACATATTCTCGAAGCCATTGACAGAGTATTCCAGTTCACCAATGACATTTCAAGAGATGATTTCAAGAAAGATAGCATACTATACTTTGCGATAGTCAAGAACATTGAAATCATAGGCGAGGCATCATATATGCTGAGCGCTGAGTTCAAAGAGTCCCATCCTGACACTGACTGGAAAGTAATTGTTGCTATGGGGCATTTCCTGGTACACGGGTATTATCAGGTGGATCCTGATGAAATCTGGAATGTCGTCACCCAAGATTTACAGCCGCTCAAGAATCAAATATCCAGGTATATTACTGAATTATAATGCGGAATCGCCTGAGAAAACAAATCATTCAAGATAATATTTCTCTTTTTCGGCGGCGGTCAGTGGATCATTCTTGAAGCGTTCCCGGGTCTGGTTAATCAGTTCCTGCAGAGGCGGGAAATCGATGAACATAAGTTTTCCATCTGCATAAATGCATATTGTTCTATTACTTGGGGAGATTGCAAATAATTTCACATTTTCAATTTTCAACTTGTATACACTTTTAAGATATTCCAAAGAGTGAATACCAAAAATGTTATCAATGTATGCTACGCAATATTCAGAATCAATAATATACATAATAAGACAATTTACTCCATTTAATCCATTTAATCCATACTTTAATTTTTTGTATTGTCCTGAAACATTCCATACCCTTAAATCTCCTTTTGACGTAATGAGATTAAGAAACTTGTTATCAGAACTATAACCAACAGACTTTACGGGAGAATCAAGTGTTATTGTTTCTATACACCTTCCACTTGACACGTTCCATATCTTGGCAGTATTATCTTCCGACCCCGTCACAACATGCTTTCCATCAGGACGGTATCTAACTGAATTAATCCTATTATTATGCCCTAACAAAGTCATTGTGCATTCGCCAGACGCCACGTTCCAAATCTTGGCAGTGCTATCACTTGACGCCGTCACTACATAGTTTCCATCAGGACTATAAGCAACTGAGTTAATACTAAGAGTATGCCCAATCAAGGTCTTGATACATTCTCCTGTCGTCACGTTCCATATCTTTGCAGTATTGTCCAAAGAACCTGTTACCACATATTCGCCGTCAGGACTATAACTTACGGAACTAATACTTCCAGTATGCCCAATCAAGGTCTTGATGCATTCGCCTGTCGTCACGTTCCATATCTTTGCAGCATTGTCCAAAGAACCGGTCACCACACATTTTTCATCAGGGCTGCAAGCAATTGCAGATATGTCACCATCGATCTCAAAGGAATTTATCGGAGCATCAATAGATACATTCAGTATTCTAAACTTTCCGGACTCATGACCTATTGCTATATACTTCCCATCTGGACTATAACTTAAAGGCAAAAAAAGACTTATTACTTCACTTGTTCTATTTATAGTCTTTATACGCCTACCTATCGTTGCGTCCCATATCATTAGACAGTCATTCGACACCGTCGCCACATATTTCCCGTCAGGACTATAACATACGGCCCAAACACCACTTTGATGCCCAGACAAGGTCTCGATGCATTCGCCTGTCGTTACATTCCATATCCTCGCAGTATTGTCCAAGGAAGCGGTCACAATACATTTTCCATCGGGGCTACAAGCAACTGATTCAATCGCCGCAGTATGGCCAGACAAAGTCTTTATGCATTCTCCTGTCGTCACGTTCCAAATTTTTGCAGTCTCGTCTACAGAACCTGTCACCACATATTGTCCATCGGGACTATAAACAACTGATCTAATCCAATTTCTATGTCCGGACAAGGTCCTTATACATTTTCCTGACGTCACGTCCCAAATCTTTGAAGTAGTGTCAAAAGAGCCGGTCACCACATATTTCCCGTCAGGACTATAACGTACGGAGCTAACCCCATCTGTGTGCCCGGACAATATCTTGACGCATTCTCCTG
>JAQXHU010000071.1 GCA_029007435.1 Bacteroidales bacterium | reverse complement strand
TATTTGCGGGATATTCGGCCTTTTTCACAAATAAATGCTAACTTTGCTTTCGGAACGTAAATGCTGCCGCTTTCGAAACGACAAGTGAGCAGCCACGTGTAAATGCTGAAATTTAAACACAATATCAATGGCCAGATTTTTTGATCCACCTGCACCGAAGCCCCAGCTTCCGTCAGAAAAAATTCCGAAAGTTTACAATGCGATGCGCTGGAAAGTTTTCCTTGGCGCTTTCCTCGGCTATGCCGGTTATTATCTTGTCCGCAAGAACCTCTCTCTCGCCGCTCCGGGAATGATTGAGAACGGGCTTCTTGACAAGGCGGGCATAGGTATCGCAATGTCGGCGGTTTCTATCGCCTATGCCTTCAGCAAATTCATAATGGGCAGCATATCGGACCGTTCCGATGCCCGTAAGTTCCTGGTGTTCGGACTGTTGCTTTCCGCGTTGACAATGATTGCAACAGGAATTATTCCGTACAGCCCGGCAAATCCGGGAATGAATATCGCGATTGTGTTCATCCTGATGCTCATCGTAGGTTGGCTTTCCGGTATGGGCTGGCCTCCTTGCGGACGAATTATGGCCCACTGGTTCAGCCAGAACGAGAGAAGTTTCAAGATGTCTGTATGGAATACATCCCATACATTCGGAAGCGGCTCCCTCGGCCTTCTCGCCACCGCCGGAATGACATTCGTGGTATTCTGCGGAGTGCCTGCGGCCCAGTCCTGGAGGGGAGCGTTCATCCTGCCGGCCATTGTGGCCCTGGTTATTGCTGCTGTTTGCTGGTGGCTCATCCGTGACACGCCTCAGTCCTGCGGACTTCCTTCAATCAATGAGTACCGCAATGACTATTCGGGCGTCAAGTCCAAAGTGAAAGATACAGAGAAGATTCCTTTCAAGACTCTGTTCGTCGATTATATTTTCAAGAACAAGCTGCTCTGGGTCATCGCCTTTGCCAACGCTTTCGTGTATATGGTACGTTACGGTGTGGGTGACTGGGCGCCTATCTATCTGCAGGACACAGGCTTGATGTCTCCTGAGCAGAGCAACCTTGCATTCTCGCTGCATAATTACGCAGGAATATTCGGAACGATTATCTGCGGATGGATTTCCACAAAATTCTTCAAGGGCAGATGCACTCCACCTAACGTGATTTTTATGGGAGTCGTGCTTGTAGGAACGCTTCTCTACTGGCAGGCCGGGAATGTGGCCGGACTCTTCGCAGAGGTTGGAACACCGGCATATCTGTCACTTGCCAAAGGATTGATATTCTTTGCGTTGATTCTTGTGGGCTTCTGCATCTACGGGCCTGTCGCTATGATAGGAATCCAGGCGCTCAATCTTGTTCCTAAGAATGCTGCTGGAACAGCAGCCGGTTTCGTCGGCCTGTTCGGATATCTCTTCGGGGACGCCATCCTCTCCAAACTGCTGATGGGAAGTGTCGCCCAGCACGCTGGCTGGCAGGTCACATTTATGATGCTCGCTATTGCAAGTGCGCTGGCAGTGCTTCTCTGCGCCCTTACCTGGAAGAGCGAGAAGACTGTCACTGAATAAAATGCTGAATTGGAACCGCTATTGGTCCTGAAGTTCGAGCCAGCGCATCTCTTTCTCGTCGATGAGGGCGGAAACCTCCCCGAATCTTGCGGATGCCTCCTGGAGCCGCTCGAAAGGAAGCGTTCCGGATGACAGGCTGGACTCAAGTTCCTTCTTTTCGGTCCCGAGGGCCTCAAGGTCCTTTTCGAGCTGTTCCAGTTCTTTCTGTTCTTTATAGGTCAGTTTCTTCTTTTTAGGAGAAGCTGGCCTTTCTGCATTGGCCGCACTTGATGCCGCTTTCGCTTTCTCACGTTCCCGGGAGCGCTGGTCTGCCTCATATTCCTTCATATACTCGTGATATTCAGAATATGAGCCGATGAAATCCTTGACAATGCCGTTGCCGCAGAAAATGAAGAGATGGTCCACCAGTCGGTCCAGGAAATGCCTGTCGTGAGATACTATTATCAGAGAGCCTTTGAAGTCCTTCAGGTATTCCTCCAGTACGTCAAGTGTCACAATATCAAGATCATTCGTAGGCTCGTCCATTATGAGGAGATTCGGCGACTGCATCAGGATGGTCATCAGGTAGAGCCGTCTCCTCTCGCCTCCTGACAGCCTGGACACTTTAGTGTTGAACATATCGTGCCCGAAAAGGAACTGGTTGAGCAGATGGGTGTCGCTTACAGTCTCAAGCACAGTCTGGTCCTCATTGAAACTCATTCCGGACTGGCGGTAATATCCTATCTTCAGGGATTCTCCGCGTTCGATTATGCCGGAGAGCTTGCCTTCCGGAGGAACGTTGCCTGTGATAATGTTCAGGAAGGTGGATTTGCCGCTGCCGTTCTTCCCGACAATCCCGACTCTCTCGAAACGCTGGAAATTGTATGTGAAACCGTCCAGGTAAATGTCATCTCCATACTTGAAAGTCAATCCTTTGCAGTCAAATATCTTGCTTCCGAGCCTGGAGCCGCGGTCCAGCGAGTCCATACTCACCTTGCCGGTGGTATAGACCTGTTCCGCCCTCTCTTTCAACTCCTTGAACGCATTGATCCTGTATCTGGCCTTGCCGGTCCTGGCACAGGGAGAGCTGTGAATCCATTCGAGTTCGCGTCTGAGGATATTGTTCACTTTAGCTGTCTCTGCATTGTAATTGTCAACCCTCTCCTGCCGTTTCTCCAGATAATTCTGGTAATTCCCTCTATATGTGTAAAGCGCTCCGTGGTCGAGCTCCATCACCGTATTGCACACCCTGTCAAGGAAATAGCGGTCGTGCGTGACCATCAGCAATGTGCTCCTGGAGTGACCGAGATAATTCTCAAGGAACTCAATGGCATCAATGTCAAGGTGGTTGGTTGGCTCGTCCATTATGAAGAAATCCGCCTCGGATGCCAGCATCCGGGACAATGCCACACGTTTTACCTCTCCGCCTGACAGATTCTTCATCAGGTTATCCTTGACCAGCCCGAAATTGGATATGAATTTGTTGACTCTCAGCTCATAATTGAACAAACTGTCCTCGTCCATCCCATCTGTGTAAATCGAGCTCGAATCCATAATCTGGCGGAAAACCGTCTTCTCCGGGTCGAACGCATATTCTTGCTCAAGGAACGCGATTCGGATGTTCTTGAGAAATGTGATTTTGCCGCCCGAGTCGGACTTGTCATTGCCTGCAAGGATGCGGAGCAATGTGGACTTGCCGGTGCCGTTCGGAGCGATAAGGGCAATCTTGTCTCCCTCGTTGATATTGAACCCGATATGCTCGAAGAGTACTTTGGGTCCATAGCTTTTGCTTATGTTCTCAATTTGCAGATAACTTGCCATTTTCCGTCTATTTGAACAGCCTGTCCACCTCTTTCACGGCGTTAGGCAGGGAGAATACCACAACCCTGTCGTATGCCTCTATTTTCGTGTCTCCAACGGCGATAAAAGACTCATTTCCACGGATGATTCCTCCGATGATGGCGTCACGTGGGAAGTCTGTGTCTTTCAATGCGTTGTGAGTGATTGCGCTTTCCGGGGCCACAATGTATTCAAGAATTTCGGCATCGGTTCCGCTCATATATTTGATGAAACGGACCTTGTTGCTCAGGGTCATCTTGAATATCTTTCCGGCGGTGATGAGTTTCTTGTTGATGACTGCGTCCACTCCCATTTCTTCTGCAAGACGGATATACTCGATGTTCTCAACTTCCGCCACAGTTCTTCCAACCCCGAACTTCTTGGCCACTACGCAGGCCAGTATGTTTGCCTCGTCATTGTCGGTAACAGCGACGAAAGCATCATAGTCCCTTATGTTTTCTTCCAAGAGGAAGTCGGAGTCTCGACCATCTCCATTGACTACCAATACGTTGTCGTCAGTGTTTTCGCTCAGTTCCAGACATCTCCGCCTGTCCATATCGAGCACCTTGACTGATTCGACAAATTTGCTGATTCCCCCCGCCACCATTTCTCCTATCTGGCTGGCACCTAAAATCATAACGTTTTTCACCTCGATATTGCTCTTGCCGAGGAAATCCATCATTGGGGTTATTCCATCCCTTGTCGTGATGATGAAGACCACATCGTGATATTTGAGCCTGGTGTCGAACTGGGGCATCAGGGTCTTGTTGTCCCGGGTTATTGCAACGACTCGGAATTGCAGCTTGGGTGCCATTGCCGCGGCGAACTCCGATACTTTCATATCTATGACAGGGGAGTCATCCTCCAGCTTGAAAACAGCAAGCTGAAGTTTGCCTCTGGCGAAATCCATTGATTCAGTGGATGCCTTGTGCTTCAGAAGGCCTGTTATCTCGGCGGCTGCGATTTTTTCCGGATAGAACATCAGGTCGATGCCCATTTCTGTGAACAGGAACTTGTTCTCGTACGACAGATACTCCTCGTCATTGATGCGGGCGCAGACTTTCTTGCATCCTAATTTCTTGGCCAGCAGAGCGCTGACAAGATTGACATCCTGCGAAGCCGCCGGATTTACCGCTATGAAAAGGTCGGCGCTTTCAACTCCGGCCTCTTTGAGCACTTTTATTGATGACAGGCTGCCGGTTATGGTCACGACATCCGCTGTCAGACTCAGTCTGGAAAGTCTCTCCGCATCGCAGTCAATCACTGTGATGTCATTAGCTTCCTCGCTCAGCATTTTTGCCAGATGCGAGCCTACTTCTCCAGCGCCTTCGATAATAATTGTCATAGAGTTATGGTAATATTTTATATCAGCTTCCGCAAAGTTATCAATTCTCCGGAATAAATGAAACTGATTGCTTGCAATGGCGGGAAATCACTTGAAATACTGGTCGTTCCAGTCAATTTTTCCGGCCGTATTTTTACCGTGCAGAAGTGTTTGCAGGACAATGCTTTTCCGGTAAAGCCCCCTGACCTTCACCCCCGGATGGCTGAGCAGGTGCCTTGACACTTCTTCAGGAACCGTATTCCTGCCGAGGCTGCGGAACTCCATATGCGCCGCAATTACAGCCTTGAATGAGGCAGTGTCAAGTCTGGCCAGATAGGCTGCGGCCGCAAGGCCGTCCACAGTCATTCTGTAGAAAATCAGTCTTTTGGCTTTCCTGCAGGCTTTGACGGCAATCTTTCTGGCAGTATCCTCCTTCATATTGTCCTCTCCGGCCTTGTGATGAGCCAGGGTGAGCGCGAGGTTGTTCTGAAGCATCAGAAGATTGTTCCGGAAATTGAATTTGAGTTTTCGCGGAGAACTGGACGGTAGTGTCCCTCCTCCGATATGCCATACTGTTGATTCAGGAATGACCTTCACGCTGTATCCTGCGAGCTGCATTCTCCAGCACAGGTCAATCTCTTCGAAATGTGCAAAAAACCTGTCGTCAAGTCCTCCCATCTCCCAGAACACTGAACGTCTCACCATAAGGCAAGCTCCTGATACCCAAAGGATTCCGCAACTGCTGTCATACTGTCCCCGGTCCTTCTCCACATTTCCGGGAATTCGTCCCCGGCAGAAAGGCAACCCTATGCAGTCCAGCATCCCTCCGGCCGCTCCCGCATATTCGAACATATCCCGCTCCCGCAGTGAATGCAGTTTAGGTGCGCAGGCTCCCAGGCCGGGCTCTTTCTCCATTGTCTCCATAAGCGGTCTGAGCCATCCTTTTGAAACCTCTATATCGCTGTTCAGCAATACGTACAGGTCCGCATCCACCTGGCTGAGCGCCCTGTTGTAGCCTCCGGTGAATCCGTAGTTCCTGTCCAGACAGATTCTTCTGATTTCCGGAAATTCCGAAGCCATCATCTCCATTGACCCGTCAGTGGAGGCGCTGTCGGCTACGATTACCTCTGCGTCCAGCCCTTTGACAGATTCTATCAGCGGAGGAAGGAACTTTCTCAGATAATCGACTGTGTTCCAGTTAAGTATGACGATGGCAGTGTTCATTGGCCGGTGTCTGCAAATTATTCATTGCAATGGCAGTGTCCTTCTCCGTGCCCTCCGCAGCATCCGTTACCTTCTCCGTGTCCGCCGCAACAGCCATCTTCCTTGCCCTCGCCGCAGCATCCGTCGCCCTCGCCGTGGCATCCTCCGTGGCAACCGCCGGAACAGTGACACTCATTCGGAAGGAACTCTCCGTGAAGCCCTTCGGTCAGTTCTTTCTCCGTAGCTTCTCTCACCGAGATGATTTCTCCTCTGAAATGCAATGTTTTCCCGGCAAGAAATTGATTGAAGTCCATTGTGACTGAGTCCTCCTTGACAGCTTTCACTATGCCGAGGCACACCATTCCGGAAGAGTTCAGCATCGGGATTCTTTTTCCGACAACGAGAAGGTCTTCCTGAAGGACTCCGTCGCTTTCGAAAGATGATTTCGGAATGTCGAACTGCTTTTTAGGATCGAATTCCCCGTAACCCTCTTCAGGGCTGAGGATGAAGTCAAAATTCTCTCCCGGTTCTTTGCCTTCGATATTGGCCTCGAATGCAGGGAGCAGCATATTTGTCCCGTGTATGTAGTCAAGCGGCTTTGTCTCAAGCGATTTGTCCACGATTTCTCCATCCACTTCCAGCTCGTATCTGAGGACGGCTACTTTGTTTTTTTCAATTTTCATTATATATCGGTTATTAAGATTATCCATTGAACATAACTCCCTCGAACGCGACAGTCGGAATCTGCCTGCTGAATCCGTTGATAGGGTCAGTGCCGGCTGCAACAAGGGAATTCCACAGCGAAATCATATTGCCGGTTATCACCATTGTCTCCACCGGCCTGACAATCATACCGTCACGGAATTCGAAGCCGCCTATGCCGTATGAGAAGTCGCCTGTCGCCGTATTGCAGTTGCCGCCGTTGAATTCGGTGACAAGTATTCCGTTTCCGCAAATTCCCAGTATCCCGTCAATACCGAGAGTCGCCTTGTCCCCGTCCCTCAATTCCTCTGTAAGATGCGGGTTTCCTTTGACATAGGGCAGAAGCACCGGCCTGTTGGCTGTCTCGGATGTCGGTGCCATTCCTAATTTCCCGGACATATAGGTACTGATGAAATACTCTTTCACTATGCCATCCCTGATTATGTCCCGGTCAAGGCAGGCCCTTCCGTCGGGTTCGAAGAGGATTGAGCCGCAGCATCCTTTCACTCTCGGTCTGTCGAGGACAGTGATGCCGTCCCCGAATATTTTAGTGTCAACCGATCCGGTGAGGAAGGAGGAATTCTGCTGAATCGAATAGCCGCTCAATGCGTTGAGGACAGGCTGGATCAGTTTTCCGCATACTCTTCTGTCCACGACCATTGTATATCTGCCTCCGGGCAGTTTTGCCGGGCCTATCTGCCTCACTGCCTCGTTCAGGGCGTTTTCACCGCAGCGGCTGTCCCTGATTCCGTCCAGGCGGATATCATAATCCCACCACAGACCGCTGTAGATATTGCCTTTCCGGTCTTCTATCGAGGACTGCGAACTGACTTCGAATGAAGTTTCTATCTGTCTGCATCTCAATCCGTTGGAGTCAATTAGGAGGGTGTCTGTCAAAGTGTTGTTGTACTCGGTTTCCTCTGAAATGAGTTTCCATCCGTCAGAGGAGGCACATTCTTTTCCGAAGACAGAGACCATTTTTGCCATATCGAGCCGGTCCTCGTTCCGTACACTGTCATATCCGTCCCAGCATAGTTCCATCTCGTCTCCGTTGATGGCGTCTTTCGCTGTCTCGCTTTCGTATGGAAGCCTTCTGAACGGGTCCTCCGCCATCAGCCTTACATTTTCCACGGCCTGCTTCATAAACTGGGCTATACTTTTGTCCTCCAATCTGTTGGTGGAAAATACCCCGTATCTGCCGTCTGCGAAAATCCGGAATGTGAGAGCCCTGTCTCCGGTCTGTCGGATATTGTCAATCTCGCCGTTCAACAGGGCAAAAATGTCTGTCCGTGCTTTGTCGAGAGACACCTGAACGCCGGATGCCCCTGCTTGCAGCGCCGTCTCTACGCTTCTTTCCGCAATCTCTATCTCTTCTTGAGAAATAGCTCCTTTGAATCTTTCCATATCGATCATTCTCCTCCAACAAGAAGTTTTCTTACCAGCACTGTAGGCATTCCGCAGCTCACGGGCACGGACTGTCCTTTGCCGCATATCCAGGCGCTGTCGTCAATCCTGCAGTCATTTCCTACAGCCACAATGTCCTGAAGTGCCTGCGGACCGTTGCCGGTGACATTGATATCCTTGACAGGCTTGGTAAGTTTTCCGTTCTCTATAATGAATCCGCTTTTGACGTAGAATGTAAAATCACCTTCGCCTATCCTCACCTGTCCGTTGCTGAATTCATCCACATAGATGCCATTTGGAACAGAAGCGATTATGCTTTCCGGCGAAGCATTGCCGCTCTCCATATAAGTGGCCCGCATTCTCGGGATTGGGGATGACCTGAACGTGTCCCGCCGGCCGTTGCCAGTTGGCGCCACCCCGAAGAACCTGGCGCTTATCCGGTCGTGAAGGTAGGATGTCAGGATCCCGTCCTCCACCATCATCGTGCGCTGTCCCGGCACTCCTTCGTCGTCGAAATTCAGCGAGCCCCTGTTTCCCTTGATTGTGGCGTCATCCACAATGTTGATTCCCTGCGCACAGACTCTGGTTCCCATCTTGTCAGAGAATATTGACTGGCCTTTCCGGTTGAAATCAGCCTCGAAAGCGTGGCCCATTGCTTCGTGAAGCAGGATTCCGGACGCTCCGGCCCCCATCACAACGGCCATTTCGCCGCCTTTCGGTCTTTCTGCCTCGAAAGCTGCGTCCAGATTCTTCACCAGTGATTCTATCAGTTCATTTATCAAGGTTTCCGTCAGCATCTCGGCTCCTTTGCGGAAACTCCGTGAGGCGTTGCGGCTGATTTTCTTGCCGTTCTGCTCGGCTACCATATTGGCCTGCAAAGTGGTCATCGGCCTGGTCTCATATTTCAGTTCGCCGAACGAATTGTACATCAGATAGTCGCTTGTCTGGCTGGACAATGAGCAGGCGACGGTGGTGATGCGGCTGTCCCTTTTCTTGATTCCGTCTTCGAGCCGGTAAAGCCATTCGACAGATACAGAAGGGCTTATGTCTTTCCATCCGTTCATGACGGGATATCTGTCGGCTGCCGGATTTGGCATACCGGGAAACAGTCTTCTGACAAGCCGTCCACCATTGGATGCCTGTGAGGTGTATGTCGCTCCTGTGCTTCGGGTATCTCTCGGTGTGACGGGTCCGGAGGCGGTGCCGCTTGCTATCGCTGATGCCGCTACAGCCGCCGCCTTCATATCCGAAGGTCTGGTGCTCTCTGAGTAGGCATATCCTGTCTTTTCTCCGCACAGCACCCTGATTCCTACTCCGAAATCAATGTTAAGTCCTCCAGAGGACACTTTTCCGTCCATCAACTGGTGGACCTGGTTCATCGTGTTCTCGAAATACAGGTCGCTGTAGTCTCCGCCGTTGGAAAGGGCGGCGGCCACAAGATCCTGCATATCTTCCATCCTCACCTGGAATATGTCAAGATAATAGTTCTTGTCAAGTATCATTTCAATTCTCAATTAACATTGCCGCCTCTTTGATCCTGTCGTATGTGTCGCTGTCCTTGATTATCATTCTGTCTTTCCAGCCTTCTGCTACGACCTTGAACGGAATCTCCGAATTGTCTGCCAGTATCCACCTGTCTGCCAGAGGGATATAATCTTCAAAGAAATACTGCAGACCGACTACGTATCTGCGCCTGATGGTCGCTTCAGGGATATTGTGCCCTCCGGCGGCGACTCTCGCCTTGACTCTTTCCACGGCCAGATCCGGTGAGCTCAGCCAGAAATACAGGACGGTGACGGTGTAACCCTCGTTCTGGGCGTACCTGACCATTTTTTTCAGACTTCGTGTGGCGAGTGTGGTCTCGATTGCAAAATCTTCGTGCCTCTTGAAAAGGTAATTTATCTTCAGAAGCATTAGTTTGCTCGCCTGGATTGACGCCGAATCCGGGCTGAAAGGGGAGAGACTCTTTGCGAACTCGTCTGAATTCACGAACTGGCTGCATCCCAGCATCTCTGGAAGCAGCGCATATGACGCCGTGGTCTTTCCGGCGCCGTTGCATCCTGATACGATGTAGAGTTTCGGCATAATTTGGCGTTAAAATATTAAATGTCAGGCTTTTCTGTCCGGATGCGTCACTCCGTAGCCGAACAGGGCGAAGTCTCCCTTGCAGGGGTCTCCCGGAAATATCTCCCCGAATGCCCCGGTGATTTCCTCCACTGTCCTGATGTCTTTCTGCCGGCGGTTTGTCAGCCCGAGAATCACGGACACGTCATAAACGTGAACATCCAGAGGTATCAGCAGTTCAGCCGGGGATGTGTTTTTCCAAACTCCGAGGTCAACCTTCCCGTCATCCCTGACCATCCACCGGCGCATCATATTAATTTTCTTGTTTGGAGCTTTCAGGTCCTCTTTCTGTCCGAACACCTGAGTTCTTATCTCAGGAACGCTCAGTGACTCAAGACTTTCAGTACGGCTGTAAATATCTTTTAGCCTTCTGCAGACTGCCGCAGTCTCGCTCCACTTCACCGTCCTGTGAATGCTTGCGCTGTCGTCCCTCCATTCTCCCTTCATCACATAATCATATGGTTTCCAGTCCATATGGTCGAACAGCCTGCCGCAGTCACGGACTATCATAGCTCTCCGCCCCCAGGCGAAGTGCGCAGCGAAAACCGCCGCGACCTCTATGTCCCTGAGCCCGCATTTTCCGCTGCGCATCATTTCGGCAAATCTTTTCGGGAAAATTATCGGGTCCTCCTGAAAATATTGCCCGTCATTGTATTTCTCCGCCCATTCCTTGAGAAGGGCTGAAGTCTCAAAATCCATCTGAATTATGCTGACCTCCTGTTAACTTTCCGTAGCTGATTCGAGTTTCTTCATTATAGCGAAGATGAAAGCGGCGGATACAAGGCACAGTGCGATTAGCAATGTCCATACACCCCAGAGAGGAACTTTGTTCCAGATTGCTCCCGGTATGGATACGAGGTAATTGCCGATGGCAGTAGCGGCGAACCAGCATCCCATCATAGCTCCCTTATATTTAGGAGGGGCGACCTTGGAAACGAATGATATGCCCATAGGGGAGAGGAGGAGCTCAGCGAAAGTCAGCACGAGATATGTGGAGATAAGCCATTCAGGTGACACGAGATCCGGACTGACCGTGCCTCCGAGTTCTTTAGGAGATGCAAGACCGAGCGACGCTACAGTGAGGATTGTGAATCCGACGGCCGCCACAATCATTCCCATACCGATTTTTCTCGGAGCTGAAGGCTCCTTTCCTTTCTTGGCCAGCGCTCCGAAAATGGCGAGTGACACCGGCGTGAGGGCTACGACGAAGAAAGGATTGAACTGCTGGAAATCGGACGGCAGAATGTTCACGACTTTGTCCATTCCGGAGTAAATTGCAAATGCGCCGCCCCAGAGGGCAAGGGTGGCAATTCCGCAAAGTATCCTGCTCTTCTTCTCCTCGCTCTGGAAAACGCCGAAGAGAGTGTAAATGGAAACTGCGATGAGGAAGAGGCTTCCTATGTTGAATCCGATTCTGGTGAATCCGCTCACTGAGCTGGCTGTGTAGTCACGGGCGAACAGAGTCATTGTAGCACCGTTCTGATGGAATGCCATCCAGAAGAAAATCACCACTGCGAAGACGAGAAGCAGGGCTGTGATGCGGCTTTTGGTCTGCTCCGGTGTAAGCTCGACCTCCACTTTGTTGGCGGCTTTGGCCTGTTTTGCGTTCACGTCAGCGTGCTTGAACCAGCTGCGGCACCCGTAATAAATCAGCACAGAAATAATCAGGGAAACGCAGGCCACCGCGAAACCGTAGTTGTATGCGTTGGAAAGCTTTTCGATATAGAACTGGCTGAACCCTGTGATGTCCATTCCTGCCGCTCCCTGCATTGTCCCGGCAATTGAACTGAGCTTGTCGGCGTTGGCGAGATTGCCATCTAAAATCTGGTGTGCAAGAGCCGGCACTTCGGCATTGTAAACAAGCCCGGATTTTCCGAGGAAGAAGTTGGTGACAGCCTTGGCCATAGAAGGAGCGAACATAGCTCCGATGTTTATCGCCATATAGAAAAGGCTGAAAGCGGAATCCCTCTTGGCCGAGTATTTTGGGTCATCATAAAGGTTTCCGACCATCACCTGGAGGTTGCCCTTGAAGAGTCCGGTGCCTATTGCGATCAGTGCCAATGCTCCGAGCATCAACACTTTGCCGAATGTGTCAGGCGCTGTAGGAATCGACAGGCAGAGATATCCGAAGAACATTACAGCGATACCGATGGTGACGCATTTGCCGTAACCTATCTTGTCAGCAAGCATACCGCCGAAAAGCGGCATAAAATAAACTCCTGCCAGGAAAATTGAGTAAATCTGCGTGGCAGCGGCTGCGCTGAATCCGAATTTTGCCTGGATGAACAGGAGGAAGATGGCGAGCATCGTGTAGTAGCCGAAACGCTCTCCCGTATTGGCGAGAGCCAGGGCGAAAAGTCCTTTAGGCTGGTTTTTGAACATATTTTATCAATTAAAGGTTTATATTTTCACGCTTGGTGTCAGTCCCGATTCTACAAATATACAAAAAACTATCAGTTTCGCCGGAAAAAATGTATATTTGTAGTCTAAGGAATTATACTTGTCGTATGATGATTGGAGCGGAAATAATTAAAACGGCACTCAGGCTGATAGCTCTTCAGCCATTGAAAATGCATTATTTCTGGGGAAAATGCATCTCCTGGATTGTGCGTGTTCTGATGAGGTACCGCAGGGATGTGGTGATGATAAATGTCTCCAGATCTTTTCCTGAAAAGAAGTATGATGAACTGAGACGCATTGCTGACGGGTTTTACGACCATTTCGGCAGGTTGCTTGCGGAAACAGTCTGGTTCTCCGGGTCTTCGCGCAAGGGAAGGCTTGAGAAATCCGGAATCTGCCGCTACGAGAATCTTGAACTTCTGTCTGAATTGTACAATGAGACTCCGGGCGTGATGGTGATGACATCGCATCTTGGTAACTGGGAGCTGCTGGGAGGTTTTATGCATTATCCGAATCTCGGCAGCCCGGAGCCGGTTCCGTTCCGGGAGAAGGACATTACAATCGTGTATAAAGAATTGGCCAGCAAGACCTGGGACAAGGTTATGCACGACAACAGATGCGCACCGGTGGAAGCGGATCTGGACATCTGCTGTGTTGAGTCTCTGGAAATAATGAGATTTGTCGTGGACCACAGGCACGAGAAAAGGATATACGTGTTCCCTACTGACCAGGGGCCTTACAGACACGCTTCTTACCATACAGTTGACAATTTTATGCATCAGTCGACCAAGACAATGACCGGAGGCGCAGCTCTTGCAAAGAAACTCAGAATGTCGGTATGCTATATGGGAATGAAGGAAAGGCCTGAAGGCGGCTATGATATACGTTTCGAGGAACTGTGCAGGGATGCCTCTCAGCACTCTGTGGAGGAGGTGATGAACAAGTTCTACGCAAGTCTTGAGCGTGACATCGACGTTCAGCCGTGGAATTATCTCTGGTCGCATAAAAGATGGAAAAAATAAACAGAAAATATTATGAGCGGTAAAAATTTTTCTCTGATACTGGCAGCGATGTTATCAGCGTCTGTTTTCTCGCAGGCGCAGACCGGCCAGTCTGATCCTGAAGGCGCGCTGGTGTATTCCCTGCCACGCACATCCGTCAGGCTTGAAGTTGTGGCAAGGCAGGAGACATTCTATGCCGGTCCTTATGCTAAATATGCTGAAAAATATCTCGGAATCAACGCCAGGCAGAAGGATGCGGTGTCATTCACCGTGGAGTCAGTAAAGATGACGCCGTTTGTGGAGGCTGATCCGGACAGGCGTTATACAGTGGCTCCGGGATCCGCTATGCCGGCTTTCCTGACCCTTACAGCCCAGGGCCTTGTCTCAGTCCAGTCTGGTGCGTCGGATGCCACTGAATGGAGGTTCCCGGCTGCCGGAAAGTCCGACTTTTCAGACAGGGGAGTGACTTCAAACCTGACCTCCGAGTCAACCACGCTTTACAGGAATGTCAAAAACGAGTCTTCTTACAACAAGGTAGCGGTGCAGCAGGAAATGGTAGTCCAGAAGTCTCTGGACGCAAGGGCCAAAGAGGCGGCTGAAATGATATTCAATCTGCGCAAAAAGAGGGTGCAGATAATCACGGGTGACACCGATGCGACTTTCAGCGGGGAGGCTCTCAGCGCTGCCATCGGGGAAATAACCCGTCTGGAAAGGGAGTATATGTCAATGTTCATTGGCTACAGCGAGTTTTCAGAGCAGAAGATGAATTATGAAGTGGTCCCTTCTGCTGACAATGAGTCCCAGATGTATGTGGCTTTCCGCCTTTCGGACTCCAAGGGCCTTGTTCCGGCTGACGAGATGTCGGGCAAGCCATATCTCCTTGAGTTCGCCGTGCAACCTGTGTCAGCTCCGTCAGGCAAGGCGGCGGCAGTGAAGGGGACGGCAGCCCGTTACAGGGTGCCTGCCACTTGCTCTGTGAAACTTTCCGATGGTGTCAATGTGTTGCTGCAGAGCAGAATGCCGGTTTACCAGTTAGGCGTGGAGAGCGCTTTCCCTCTCGGTGGAAAATAGTCAGAATAACCTCTAAATCACAATAATTATGACAATCAAAGATCTTGAACCGAAAATTGTATGGAACAACTTCTATGGCCTTACACGCATTCCGCGTCCATCTAAGCACGAGGAGAAGGTGCAGCAGTATCTTCTTGACTGGGGCAAGGCCCGTGGCATAGAGGTGCTCAGGGACGATACAGGCAATATCATATTCCGCAAACCGGCCACTCCCGGCTACGAGAACCGCAGGGGCGTCATTTTCCAGGGCCATATGGATATGGTTCCGCAGAAGACCGCGGACACGGTTCACGATTTTCTCACCGACCCTATTGAGACAGAGGTAGTCGGAGAATGGGTAGCTGCCAAAGGAACCACTCTCGGGGCTGACAACGGCATCGGTGTGTGCATCGGTCTGTCCGTGCTGGAGGACAATACTTTGAAACACGGCCCGGTTGAAGTGCTCGTGACATACGATGAGGAGACCGGAATGACAGGAGCGGACTGCCTGAAACCTGGTGTGCTCAAGGGCGACATTCTTCTGAATCTGGACTCTGAGACTGAAGGTGAGCTGTACATAGGCTGCGCCGGGGGCCTTGACGGAACAGCTGATTTCGCATACGGGACTGTCTCCGCTCCTGAAGGATATGAGAGCTGGAGACTTACTGTGAAAGGCTTCTCTGGGGGCCATTCGGGAATGGATATCATTCTTTACAGGGCGAATGCGAACAAGGCCGCTGCCCGCATCCTGCTCCCTCTTGTGGAAAAATACGGTGTGAAGGTGGTTGACTTCACCGGGGGCAGCCTGAGAAATGCAATCCCGTTCGAGGCTGTTGTCTCAATGCTGGTCCCTGCAGACGCTGCGGCTGATGTAAAGGCTGCTGTTGAGGAAGTGTTCGCACTCATCAAGGCTGAGTATTCGGAAACGGATCCGGGAGCAGTCTGCTATTTCGAGAAACAGGATACCCCATATCCGTCCTATATTGAGGACGAGGTGATGCTCAGGGCTTTGAAGGCCGTCATCGCCTGCCCGGACGGAGTCGAGAGGATGAGCGCTTCTGTGGAGGGACTCGTCGAGACTTCGAACAATATGGCTGTAGTCAGGACAGAGGACGGGCATCTTACAGTCCGCTGCCTTATGAGAAGTTCAGTGGACTCCGCCAAGGAGAATCTTGCAAGCAAGATGCGCTGTGTTTTTGAACTGGCCGGCGCTGAGTTCTCTACACAGGGAGGCTATTCAGGATGGACTCCGAAACCGGACACTCCGATAATCGCCACAATCAAAGACGTTTACAAGGAGAAATTCGGAAAGGATATGAAGGTGATGGCCATACACGCAGGACTTGAGTGTGCCCTGCTTGGAGCCAAATATCCTGAATGGGATATGGTTTCATTCGGCCCGACTATCGTTCACCCGCATTCCCCTGACGAGAGAGTCAAGATTGACACGGTCGGAAAGACTTGGGAGTTCGTGAAGGCTGTTCTTGAGAATATACCTGAAAAATAGAGCATTAAGGTGAAAATAAAAATGATAATATGTGCCTTGCTGTCCTTGACGGGCGGCGGGCACTTTTCAGCCGGAGTGATGGCTGGGGAACGGAATGCTGACCGGTTCGCAGTCCTGTCGGATGTGGTCGAGGTTGCCGGGAGACAGGGCGTTGCTGCGGACGGCCTGTATTATTATGTTTCCGGTTCCGCTGCATTATACAAATACAGCCTGTCCGGAGAACTCCTGGCGGTGAATGAGCGCCCGTTTGAAGGGCTTGAGCTTGCGGCCAACCATATCGGTGACATTGATGTATGGAACGGGGAGATTTATACCGGAATCGAAACCTTCAAAGACGGTCAGGGAAAGAATATCCAGATTGCTGTATATGATTCAGAGACATTAAAATACAAATATTCCATCCCTTGGAGTCCCGAATCCGGTCAGGTTGAGGTATGCGGCCTTGCGGTCGATACTGCCCGCGGCCGTGTCTGGATGGCTGACTGGGTGCGTGGTGATGCTCTGTACTGCTACGATCTGGCGTCACGTTCGTATGTGGGGAAAGTGCGTCTGAACCCGGCGCCGGCCCTCCAGCAGGGTATCTGTTTCTGGAATGGTTCCATCCTTATTTCCAGCGATGACGGGGATGCCGGGAAGAATGAGGCTGATCATCTGTATATCTGCGAAGTATATGACGGCAAGGGAAATCTGAAGGAGTCTGCCGAGCCGTCGCTGTTCCGTACAATGACGGATTTCCGCAGGGCAGGAGAGATTGAGGGCCTGACAGTTGACCCGTCTGACGGCAATCTTGTGGTGCTGTCCAACAGGGGTTCAATGGTCATTAAAGGTATGCCTTCCGGATTCTGTACGGGATATGACAGGGAAGTGCACGAACTGTATGTCTATGGCAAAGGCAACGAGACTGGAGAGACGGTCTTCTATGACGCCCTGCAGTTCCCGCTCTTCGGTCGATGCCTTCCGGATGATCTTGCTGAGTCTTCTGCTTCGGCCGTCACAATGTCGCCGGTGAAGGGTTCATTTACGCCTTCGCCGATTCCTGACGGGAGCCAGGAGGCTGCATCGACATTGCGTTACCGCCGCCTGCCCCAGTATCTTGAAGGCGTCAGCCGCAAACCGGTCTGGTCTCTTGGATGCAATTCGGCAGGTCTGTATATCCGTTTCCGTACCAATTCGACAGAGATATATGCAAGGTGGAC
>JAQXHU010000070.1 GCA_029007435.1 Bacteroidales bacterium | reverse complement strand
TGCCGCTAGCGTTCATCCTGAGCCAGGATCAAACTCTTCTTTGTATATATCTATTTCTCTCAGCTTGACCCCGACGATTCGTTCCTCTAAAGAAACCGACGCTCTCGTTCATTTTGTTTCGGTACTTGCTTCCTTGTACTTAGTCTTTCAATATTTTCAATGAGCTACCGTTATTTCTCAAACGGGCTGCAAATATACGCACTTTTTTCGACTCTGCAAATTTTTCCGAGTTTTTTTTGAAATTTTCTTCATACAGAAACTATTTTTATGTAGTTTTGCCCAGCAAACAATATGAAGACAATAATAACAATATGAGACTTGACGGAAGAAGAGAAAGCGGCAACGTCAGAGACGTTCGCAGTAAAGGAGGCCGGACGGCAGGAATCGGCATCGGAGGATTGATAATTGTCTGCCTTATCACGTGGATAATGGGCGGCAATCCCCTTGAGGTATTCAATCTTGCAGGCGGGGTGACGGAAACAGGGCAGGCATACGAGCCTACTGCGGAAGAGGAAAGTCTGGCAAGATTCTCCAAACAGATTTTAGCCGGAACGGAGGACGTCTGGTCAGCCGTGTTCACCCAGATGGGTTTGAAATACGAGCCGCCTACACTGGTGCTGTTTTCCGGCAGCGTGCAGTCCGGATGCGGTGGGGCGACATCGTCCACCGGGCCGTTCTACTGCTCCGCCGACAAAGCCGTCTATCTGGATCTGTCATTTTTCACCACAATGAAAAAAGAGTTCGGCACAGCCGGAGATTTCGCATACGCATATGTCATTGCGCACGAAGTCGGGCACCATGTTCAGAACTTGCTCGGAACACTCAGGCAGGCACATTCAGCTATGAGCCAGGCCAATACGACAGAGTCAAACAAGATCAGCGTCAGACTGGAGCTTCAGGCTGACTTCTACGCCGGAATCTGGGCCCACCACGACAACGAAATGTTCAACTCACTGGAGCCCGGGGACATAGAGGAAGGCCTTGCCATAGCCTCGCGCATCGGAGACGATTATCTGCAGAAACAGGCAAGGGGCTATGCGGTGCCCGACTCATTCAACCACGGGACTTCTGAACAGCGCGTCCGCTGGCTGAAGAAGGGGTTCTCCTCCGGCGATATGGAGAAGGGAGACACATTCTCACCGGCATACAGTCAGTTATAAGCCTCAACCGCCCGCAGTACTATGACATCTTTGTGGAACATATTTCTGGTTTTTATGAAAATCGGAGCTTTCACCATCGGGGGAGGCTATGCGATGATACCTATAATCAAAGACGAACTTGACAAGCGGCACTGGATTGAAGAAGACGAGCTTCCGGACATAATAGCCCTGGCCCAGTCCGCTCCCGGCATCCTTGCGGTCAATGTCTCAATTTTCACCGGATATAAAATAAGAGGAGTGAAAGGGAGCATAGCAGCGACGCTTGGCACAGTGCTTCCGTCGTTCCTCATCATTTTCGCGATTGCGATGGCGTTCTCCAATTTTCAGGACAATCCGGTAGTGCTCAAGATTTTCAAAGGAATCCGCCCGGTAGTGGTCTCCCTGATTGCCGCCCCGATGATTTCAATGGCTAAAAAATCCAACACAACCTGGCGGGCCTGGCTCATCACCGGGCTGTCGCTCCTCGGTGTGGCGTTCCTGAGAATATCGCCTATCTATATTATTATGGTCCTGATTGTCCTCGCCGTCACTGTAACAGTGATGAATGAGAGGAGAATGAAAAAACAGTTGTGATATGATTGTCCTATTATTGCAGATATTCATAACTTTCTTTGTCATAGGCATTTTCACTTTCGGCGGAGGATATGCTATGCTGTCCCTGATACAAGGCCAGGTCGTTGTGGCTCACGCTTGGATGAGCGAAAGCACATTCACGGATATTGTAGCCATATCGCAGATGACTCCCGGTCCTATCGGCATTAACTGCGCAACCTATGTGGGATACGATGTGGTGGTAAAGGCAGGAGGAAGCCACCTGTTAGGTGTGATTGGCTCATTCTCGGCGACATTCGCCATTGTTCTCCCTTCATTTCTCATAGTGCTCGCATTGGCGAAATTCTATATGAAATTCAGGAGCAACCGTTTCTTTGACGGAGTTATGCAATGGCTCAGGCCATCAGTGGTGGGACTCATCGGTGCAGCGGCAATCATTCTGATGTTCGATACCGAATGGACAGGAATGCCGGGGTTTTCCCGGTTCAATATAAATATCGTACGGGAAAATTTCCCCGAATGGCGGAGTTGGGCGCTTTTCGGCGCGGCCCTGCTGGCCTCGATGAAATTCAAGGCCGGGCCGATACCGATAATCCTGTGCGGCGGAATAGCGGGGCTGCTGCTGTACTGAGCACGGCATCGCTTCTGTCATCAGTTTCAACTATTTGCAAGCGCTGGGACTGATTGGCTACAAGGTCTGTCCGCCAATGAACTCCCTCATTATGGATGTAGGAGGAATGCAGGCAATCTCCGATGGGGAAAGGGCCACAATGTAATCGAGGAATTTCAGGAGGCGTACCGCCTCAGTGTAAGCCGGCGAGGACGGGGATATTCTTCTGAGAAGCGGTTCGGCGTAATATTTCAGCATCGGGAGTTCATATATCAGGGCCGAGTTGAACACAGCATCCGCATTTTCCTGGAACGGAAAAATATTCTGGTTCTCACCACGGCGGACACTGTGCCATCTCAGGATAGTCTCCTCCGGGGTGATTCCGCGCACACGGTTGTCACGGACCATACGGCGCAGCAGACGGTTGTCCGAAGTGGAGATATTGTTGTTCTCATCCACATTCAGCGAGGTGAGAGCCGAGACATAGACCCTGAAAATTCTTGATCCGTCAACATCAGGCACCATTGCAGGATCCAGTGCGTGGATTCCCTCCATTATCAGTATTTCCTTGTCGCCCAATGATATACGATTACCTGAAGGGCAACTCTTACCTGCCTTGAAATCAAATTTCGGCAGTTCAACCTCCTTTCCGGAGACCAGTTCATTCAACTGTTCATTGAGCAGTTTCAGGTCCATCGCCTCAAGAGCCTCGAAATCATAATTGCCGTCGGTGTCCTTCGGAGTTCGCTCTCTGTCAACGAAATAGTTGTCCAGTTCAATCACTTTCGGCTTGAGTCCGAGCACCTGGCACTGGAGAGCGAGCCTGAGCGAGGAAGAAGTCTTTCCGCTTGAAGACGGTCCGGCGATGAACACAATCCGCACCTTGTCCCTCTTCTCGTAAATCTGATTCGCTATCCCGGCATATTTGCGTTCGTGCAATGCTTCTGAAAGGTTGATGAGACTGGTAGCATGACCGGCCATAACAGCCTGGTTCAGAGTGCCTATGCCCTTCACTCCTATAATGGAGCACCAGTCAGAATACTCTTTTAGCGTGGCAGATATCCTGGACTGGCTGCGCACAGGTATCACCTTGTCGTAATCGCTTTCCGACGGGAACTGGAGACAGAAGCCCTCCCCGTAATGCATAATGTCGAACACATTGAGATATCCGGTGGAGGGAAGGAGCGGGCCGTGGAATGTATCAGCCTGTCCATCAAGATAATATACGCTGCACATATATCTGCCGACAGACTTGAGCAAAGCAGCTTTGTCCGGCTGTCCGTTGGCGAGGAACAGTTTCTCGGCTTCGTCGGCATCCATCTTGACCTTATGAAAAGGAAGATTCGCGTCAATGATGGAATGCATCTTGTCCTTCAATGCCTCCAGATCCGCATCAGTGAGTTCTGCGACCGCCTGCCTGCCATCCTCAAGACATTGAGGGCTGCATATTGTGCAATACAGGCCGCTTGGAAGAGAATGATTGATTATCAACACCTTGTTCGGGAACAGGGCTCTGACGGCGCTCTGGAGCACAAAGCAGAGAGATCTCAGGTACGTCCGTCTTCCGTCAGGATGATTGTAACCGATGAACTCCACCTGGTGGGACATCACCAGTTTGTAATCAAGTTCCTTCAGCTTGTTGTCAACAAGTGCGGCCAGGACCGGAAATTCCCGGCCGGATTTCTTGTCTTGCACTGACGGGCAACGCTCCCCAGAAAAGTCCCCTAGCCGCTTCATAAGCGGTACAATGTATATTCTGCCATCATTGACAAGCTTGATCCTGAAAGTGTCTCTTTCTTCCATCGTTATAATGTATTTAATTTGTTTCCAATTACTTCCGCAAGATACGGACCGGTCACCGACTCAGGATCTCGGGACAGTTCTTCCGGTGTTCCCTGCGCCACAATGTATCCTCCCCTGCGGCCTCCCTCGGGGCCAAGGTCGAAAATATAGTCGGCGCACTTGAGCACATCCAGATTATGTTCGATGACAATGACTGTATTGCCGCTGTCAACAAGTTTCTGGAGAACTCCAAGCAGAATCTTGATATCTTCAAAATGCAGGCCTGTGGTGGGCTCATCCAGTATATAAAGGGTATTTCCGGTATCTTTCCGGTACAATTCGGACGCAAGTTTCATTCTCTGGCTCTCTCCGCCGGACAATGTGACTGCGGACTGGCCAAGATGGACATAGCCAAGACCGACATCCACCAGAGCCTTCAGCTTCTGGCTGATTTTCGGAATCCCGCTGAAAAACTCGTAGGCGACGCTTATAGGCATCTCCAGCACATCATTGATACTCTTGCCTTTATATTTCACAGCCAAGGTGTCTTCCTGATATCTCCGGCCACGGCACTCATCGCATACCACATTGACCGATGGCAGGAAATTCATCTCGATAACCTTGATTCCCGCCCCCTTGCAGGCTTCGCATCGGCCTCCGGGCACATTGAACGAAAATCTTCCGGGGCCGAATCCCCTGACTTTTGCATCGTTCGTCTCCGCAAAGAGATTGCGTATGTCGTTGAAGACTCCTGTGAACGTGGCCGGATTGCTTCTCGGAGAACGGCCTATCGGGCTCTGGTCGATTTCTATAAGCTTGTCAATGCAGGATATTCCCTCTATTGAAACGTATGGCAGCGGCTTCTGTTTCGAATTGTAAAATTTGCGTTTCAGAATAGGCATAAGTGTCTCATTGACAAGCGATGACTTGCCGCTTCCGCTGACTCCGCTGATACCGATGAACTTTCCGAGAGGGAAATCCACATCCACATCTTTGAGATTGTTGCCGCTCGCCCCGCGGATTCTTATGAATTCTCCATTGCCTTTTCTCCTCACTTCCGGCACCGGAATCATTTTCACTCCTTTGAGATAGTCAAGAGTGAGCGATTCGCCCACTATGAAGCGCCCGGAGCAGTCATCCGGCACAGGTTCTCCTTTGAGCAGCGATTCCACAGGTCCGTTCAGGCAGATTTTTCCGCCTTCAGCGCCTGCGCCAGGACCCACATCCACCAGCCAGTCAGCGTTGTACATTGTCTCGGCATCGTGCTCGACCACCATTACGGAATTGCCTTCGTCACGCAGTTCCTTAAGTGAATGTATCAGCTTCCTGTTGTCCCGCTGGTGCAGCCCGATGCTCGGCTCGTCAAGGATGTAGAGCACATTCACGAGCTTGGAACCAATCTGGGTGGCGAGACGGATGCGCTGGCTCTCACCTCCGGAAAGGGAAGATGTGGCCCTGTCGAGTGAAAGATAATCCAGGCCAACGTCCAGCATAAACTTCGTCCTCTCCCCAAGTTCCTTGAGGATGTCACGAGCTATAAGTTTCTCCCTGTCAGTCAATTTGCCCGGCAGATCGGCAATCCATCCAGAAAGTGCGGACATCTCCATCGACGCCACTTCCGATATGGTCTTCCCATCTATGCGGAAGCAGTTTGTCTGCTCGTTGAGCCTGGTTCCTTTGCAGACAGGGCAGACCACTTTCTCGTCAATATCCTCGACAATGCCCGGGAAAGACACCATCTCCGACATCGCCCCTTCCCCGACTCTGAACAGTTCATCCGAGCCGAAAACTATCAGGGATACCACTTCATCCGGCAGTTCCTCAATCGGAGCATAGAGTGAAATATTGTATTTTCTTGCTATTGAACGGATTATATCATATTTACGAGTTTCCCTCATTTTCCCGAGAGGCACGATTCCGCCATCGGCGATGGATACCGAACGGTCAGGTATGATGGTGTCCATATTGACGTCCACTATCATTCCAAGCCCCTTGCAATGAGGACAATAGCCTTCAGGGGAGTTGAACGAGAACGAATGAGGGGCAGGCTCCTGAAGGGAAATGCCGCTGTCCGGGTCAACGAGATGTTTCGAATAATGCTGCACTTCCCCGGTCTCGAAATCCGCCACCGCCACCGAGCCCTTTCCCCTTCCAAGGGCGATTCCCACAGAATCTCGGACCCGTTTCCCGTCCCCTGCGGACGGCTTCAGCTTGTCAACCACAAGTTCAATGAAATGAGCTTTGTATCTGTCCAATGCGGTCACGGTGGACAGGTCTCTTATCTCGCCGTCGATTCTGACCTGGGTGAAACCCCGTTTGCGGAGCTGTTCGAACAGTTCTTTGTAATGTCCTTTCCTGCCCCGCACGAGCGGAGCGAGAAGGTAGCATTTCCGTCCGGAGTAGCTGGAAATAATAAGATCAACTATCTGCTCATCGGTGTATTTGACCATTTCCCTGCCGGTCACGGGAGAATATGCCCTGGACGCTCTTGCGTACAGAAGTCTCAGAAAGTCAAATATTTCCGTAATGGTTCCGACTGTGGAGCGGGGATTGTTACCGGTGGTTTTCTGTTCAATCGCGATAATCGGGCTCAGTCCGTTGATTTCGTCCACTTCCGGTTTCTCGAGAACGCCCATAAAATGCTTGGCGTAGGTCGAGAGCGTATCCATATACCGTCTCTGGCCTTCGGCATAAATAGTGTCGAATGCCAATGAGGATTTGCCGCTTCCGCTCAGGCCTGTCACCACGACGAACCGGCCCCGCGGAATGTCAAGGCTCACGTTCCTGAGATTGTGGGCTCTCGCCCCTCTTATTTCAATGTAATCGGTCTTTTTGTCTTTCATCCTGTCATTCCCGGACGAGTCTTTAGATTCCCGCCGAGAAATACAAATCTACAAATTTTGTTCATATTCCTCAACACTGCAAATGTTTTTAGCTTCCGGGATGGCGGGATCTAAAAAATATTTTCAAAAAATTAGTACCTTGTGATACAATGTATTCAAAAATTTATATATCTTTGCATTCACAAAGAACTAGTGGAATTATAAAACTTAATAAGGAATATGAAAAAAGTACAGGACGCCAGCATTGGCGGAAGGAATTTCTTCCTGGATGAAGATGCATTTCAGAGACTTGGCGAATACCTCGGGCATTTCCGGGCCAAGCTGTCCGGCAACAGCCCCGAGATGACAGCAGGACAGGTGGACGAAGTAATGAACGACCTCGAGTCAAGAATCGCCGAGCTTTTCGAGAACGAGGTAGGAACCGGCAACAGGACGGTGAATATCAAGATGGTGCAGCAGGTCACCTCGCAGCTCGGGATGCCTGACGGAAGCCAGGAAAGCGAGACCGCATACAGCGCCGGAGGAGAGACCGCTGGTGGCATACCGCCATTCGGAGAGCCGCACAAGAAGATTTACAGGAACATTGACGACAAGGCAATCGGAGGAATCTGCTCCGGCCTGGCTGTTTATTTCGATGTGGACGTGGTACTGATAAGACTAATCGCCATCCTTGCACTGATTTTAGGAACCGCCGGATTCTGGATTTACATAATTCTGTGGATTGTGATACCGAAAGCGCAGACTCCTGTACAGAAATGCGAGATGTACGGTCTTCCGCTGACGGCGGAGAATCTCGCCCGTTTTACAGACAGGAAAAAAGCGGAGAATCTCGCCCGATTCAATGACAAAAGACAATAAGATATGGAAAGTTCAGCAGACAACATACGTTCACAAATGCGCAAAGGGGTGCTGGAATACTGCATCCTCTGCATATTGGCCAAAAGGGAGGCATACGCATCCTCAATCATCGAGGAACTGAAAGCGGCGAATATGATAGTGGTGGAAGGAACATTATATCCGCTCCTGATCAGGGAGAAAAACCAGGGCCTGCTGTCTTACCGCTGGGAAGAATCCCCTCAGGGCCCGCCGAGAAAATACTATGTCATAACCGACAAGGGACGGGCACTCCTCCAGGAAATGGACCAGGCCTGGAACGAAATCGTTACAACTATAGAGACATTAAAATAATTCAAGTTTAGCAGAGCGAAACAACAGCTTTTGAGGCCTTTGGCCGAGGGAAGGTCGGGAGCGATAAGCAAAAGCCCAGTGGTCTTTTGCAGCGAGCAGCCCGGAGGGACGGTAGGGATTTAGGAAAAGGGTAGCGTGGACAAATAAAAGTGCGTTGGCCTTTGCCCGCATTGAGCGATAATCCCTCTGAAAAACAATTATTTGCAACTTGCGAAACTTAAGTAAAGAAATAGAAATAGGATTATGAACCCTGTGAAAAAGATGAGCATAGGCGGCTATGCATTCACTATAGAAAACAAAGCGGTAGAATACCTTGAACAATATCTTTCCAACCTCCGGGAGCACTACCGGTCCGTTGAGGGAGGAAGCGAGATAATGGAAGGAATCGAAGAAAGAATGGCCGA
>JAQXHU010000069.1 GCA_029007435.1 Bacteroidales bacterium | reverse complement strand
GCGATTGTTATCTCTTTTCCAATCTTGGTGAAGGTCTTGGCCATATGGCCCCAACGCTTCAACTTCCTCTCTTTTCTGAATTCAAAAGCTCTTCCCATAGTCAGTTCCCCCGATTATTTCGCAGCCGGTGCGTTCTCTATCCTGCTGATATACTTGTCAATATCGTATCCTTCCATAGACTGTGGATACTGGTCTTTGATTTTCTTGTAGAATGAAAGGGCCTTCTGTGGATCGCCAAGTTCCTCGCATACAACACCGGCCTTGAAAAGGTATGAAGCAGCGAACATATTGTCTGCCGCCGCAGCAGCTTTCTCATAGCAGGAAAGAGCCTCGCTGTATTTCTCGAGACCTTCGAGGGCGTCGCCTTTTGCGGAAAGTGCCTTCGCTTTGAGGATGGCATCCTTGCTTCTGTATTTTGAGAGATATTCAACAGCCTGTTCGTAGTTGCCGAGCTGGAGCTCGCACACACCCGCATAGAAATACACGGCCGAACCGGCCTTTGAACCGTATTCCTCAGCTATCTGGGCGAAGCCGAGAGCGTTGCCGTCTCCATTGAGGGCAATCTCATAATTCTGGGCGCGGAAACTTGCCTCAGCCGGGAACATCTGCTCCTGAGCCTCGGCGCGCTTCGGCTGCACATAGAACTTGTGGTAGCAGAGGATAGCCACACCGACAACTACAGCGGCCGCCAATACGCCCCAGATGATTTTCTTGTTCTCGTTGAAAAATTTCTCCACTGAAGAGACCTTCTCAGCAACCAGTTCCTGCTGCTGTCTCTCCTGGTCTTTAAGAGTTACGTTTGCCATATTTGATATTTATTGATTACAAAAAATATGTCTGCACAAATCCGCTCGTACAACATAGCTTGCAAAATTACATAATTTTAATCAATCAAGCAACGTTTTGGACTCAAATATATTTATTCGCCGATAATTGAGGTGAGTTTATAAAAGAAAAGTTATCTTTGTAGAATTAAACATTCATATATGGCGGTCCTCAAAAAAATAGTCGTTCAGGATTTCAGGAACATTGCCCTGGCGGAACTCGTGTTCTCGTCAAACATAAACTGCATATCCGGCGGAAACGGAGAGGGCAAGACCAATCTTATGGACGCGATATTCTATCTGTCAATGACGAAAAGCGCATTCTGCTCATCAGACAGATATTGTTTCCGATATGGGACAGAGTCATTTTCCATTTCAGGGCTCTACGGAATGAAAGACACCGAATCCAGGTTTTCCGTGAAAGTCTCTTCCGGCGGCGAGAAGAAGCTCAAGAAAGACGACAAGCCATACACAAGAATCTCGGACCATATAGGCGAGCTTCCGATTGTGATGGTATCCCCTTCCGATGTGTCCCTCGTAAGCGATTCCGGGGAGGACCGCAGGCGCTTCCTGAACCAGGTACTCTCGCAGATGGACAGCAACTATCTCTACAATATGCAGCAGTACAACAAGTTGCTGGCACAGAGAAACCGCCTGCTGAAAGACCGCATGGACGACGTCGCTTTCCTTGATATTGTGGACGAGTCGCTGTCGCATTTCGCTGACGGGATTTTCAGCAGAAGGAAAAAATTCATCGGGGAGCTTTCTCCAGTGGTGGGAAAATATTACAGTCTCCTGTCCGGAGGACGCGAGGATGTGAGGGTGGACTACCGGTCAGACCTCAATACCGCACCGTTGATTGAGACGCTTGCCGCTTGCAGGTCAAAGGATTTCGCATTGGGATACACATCGGCGGGAATACAGCGGGATGACCTGGTTTTCATTATGGACGGACACTCCATCAGGCGCTGCGGTTCGCAGGGGCAGCAGAAATCTTTCCTCGTGTCGCTGAAATTCGCTCAGTACGAGCTGATGAAGAATGAATCCGGGATTCCTCCGGTCCTGCTCCTGGACGATGTGTTCGACAAACTGGATATGGACCGCACGGCGAACCTCCTTTCTATGGTGGCGGGCAACGAGTTCGGCCAGATTTTCATAACCGACAGCAACAAAGTCCGCCTCTCCGGGATTGTGGACGGAATCACGGATGACAGGGC
>JAQXHU010000068.1 GCA_029007435.1 Bacteroidales bacterium | reverse complement strand
GGCATGGTAAGGATGCCGATGGAAATCGCATAGAATGCGGACCGTTTGGGCTCTCATCCATAGCGGAGATGATAAAGCATATCAAGGATGAGGACGAGAAGGTTTCTGCCAGCCACCCACATCACGATACTCACGATTACTACCCCCAGTTCTCCAGTATTGTCCACAAGGCTGACGTTCATGGGATTTATGGTATGCCGTTATTCCTTCTCCGCGTGAAAGAATGATGACTCCGTAAATTATTAATTATCATAAGAATCGTAAAACTATGAGAAAAAGTCTGCTGATACTTTTTGCAATGATTTCGTTCATCGCCTGCAAGAGCGATGACCCGGACATGCCGGTCAGCAAAGACCCATTGACTTTCACTGCTTCAGGCACTGTGAAGGTGGGCATATATAATACGGGTAAATTTTATGAGGAGGTCTCATTGGAGTATAAGATAAATGACGGCGACTGGGCCATATATGAGATTGATCAGGATATTACCCTGAATGACGGGGACAGATTGTCATTTCAGTCCGGGAAGGATGGAAACAAGTGTATGGGAACTCCAGATTACACCTATCTTCAATTCAAGGCAGAAGGAGGAAAGATTGCTGCGTCGGGCAATATTATGTCATTGCTGGACAGGACGATGAAACAGACTGCGATTACCGGACCGCTTTGTTTCTTCCGCTTTTTCAGCGGATGCGGCAACCTGACATCCGCCCCTGAACTGCCGGCGACTGCCTTGAGTGAGAGTTGCTATCTGGAGATGTTTTTCAGATGCGAATCACTTGAAGAGGCTCCGAAACTCCCTGCCAGGAAATTGGCCAAGAGGTGCTACGATAGTATGTTCTGCTTCTGTACATCGCTTATTACGGCACCTGAATTGCCTGCCACGACTTTGGCTCCGGGTTGCTATTACAGAATGTTCAGCTTGTGTAAATCACTTACGGCGACATCTGAACTGCCAGCAAAAAAAATGGCGGAGAACTGCTATGAGAAAATGTTCGAAGAGTGCTATTTCCTGGAATCCGCACCTGAATTGCCGGCCACGACCTTGGCTCCGGGTTGTTACAGGTATATGTTCAAGTACTGTAGCGTGACGACGGCCCCGAAGTTGCCTGCGAAAGTCTTGGAGGAAAGTTGCTATGAGGGGATGTTTTATGACTGCAATCTGACCACTGCCCCGGAGTTGCCGGCAAAAACCCTGGTGAAAAATTGCTATGCGGAGATGTTCTTTTCCAATATCCATCTGAATCACATAACGATGCTGGCTGAAGACATAAGTGCGGACAACTGCCTTAATCGTTGGGTTAGTAAAGTGAACTCGTCAGGGACATTTATAAAGTGCACGTCCGCAAAATGGGATGTGTCGGGCGAAAACGGAATCCCTGAAGGCTGGGAGGTTCAGTACAAGTAGCCGTGGCTTCACTGCCGGGTACCCCCGTCCGGCAAAAAGAAATAGTCAGATCACCTTCCACTCCTCGATTCCGCGTGAGCGGGAGGAAAAACTGACACCTATCTTGAATACCTTACGCCCGTCGTCAGCATACCGGCGGGCGTATGCTTTATCCTCAATCTGGGAAAGTGCTGCCTCGGCAGTATCATCTCTCTTTATCTCAATGATATAGACAAAGTTCTGGGTTTCAATACTTATATCTGTTCTTCCAGAGGAACCCGGGTCCTCTGTCCTGACTGTGAAATATTCTCCGAGAAGTTGTAGAATAATGCTCATCGCATACTGGAAATCCTTCTCAACGTCCACCTGAATCTGGTAGTTCTGCCTTGCGAAGAACGCCTCCATCCGTTTCATGAAGTCTTCAGGCCTGCCAGTGCGCAGATCAACGCTCATCTGGCGGATAAGAAGATTACCGGTTCCCTTCCTGGCGGTGGTATAATAATTCAGAAGATAGCTGAGGAATCCGTGCTTGACCTCAAGATTTGGGAATCCGAGGGTATAAATCCCGGAGAGGTCATCGTAGTCCGTGATTGTGAGGTAGCCGCTCTGATACAAAAGCGGAATCGGGTTGAGGAAAACTGTGTCAATGTCCGAGAGGAGTGTCGAGTCGGCCTGCTCGCAGGAGAGCATTGTGACATCGTAGTCAGTATTCTTCATCACCTCCGCAAGGAACGATGGCGTGCCGGTCTCGAACCAATATTCCCTGAACTCCAGTTTCTGAAATGTATTGAGCAGGCTGAACGGATTGTACATCCCCGGCACTCTCTGGTGGAAATGGTAGCCGTCATACATTCGTGCCAGTTTCCTGTAACATTCCTCCTTGTCAAGGCTGTTGGCGGCAGCCAAGTCCTCCACGCTTGTGTCGAAATACGATTTCAAATCCTTTTCCGATATTCCGCAGATGTCGTAGTAACGGGCATCCATTGATATATCATTCAGGTTGTTCAGGCCGCTGAATACGCTGACTTTGCCTATTTTGGTCACCCCTGTCAGAAAACCGAACCGGATGAACTCGTCTTGGGCTTTCATTACGCTGTAGAAACCCTGAAGTTCTTTTCGGAATTCAGACACGAGCGCATCATCTCCGATATTGTCCACAACTGGCTTGTCATATTCGTCAATGAGGATGACGACCTGCCGTCCAGTACGTTTATAGGCACCTTCTATGACAGCCTTGAACCGCAATGCAAAAGTACCGGCTATATCAGATATTCCGTATTTTAGCTCCCAGCCTGCGAGCATTGTTTCAAGACTCTTCCCAAGCGAACTGCGGATTGAAAAGTTCTCCCCGCTGAAATCAAGCCTCAATACCGGATACTCATTCCAATCCTTTTCCAGGCCTTCGATGGTCAGTCCCTGAAACAACTCCTTCTTGCCCTCAAAAAAGGCCTGCATAGTGGATATCAACAGGCTCTTCCCGAACCGCCTTGGGCGGCTCAGGAAATAATATTTGCCATTGTCGTAGAGATTGTGAATCAGATGCGTCTTGTCTACATAAACATAGCCGCTTCTGCGCAAATCCTCGAAATTCTGAATGCCTATCGGGTACAACATGTCGCTTCGTAATTTGTCCAATGGCAAATATACGATTATTTGCCGAATTCCTGCTTTCGCTGCTGATAATCGTCTCGTCCACGAAAAGGGGCTTTCCCGTGGACGAAATGCGTTCTTGAACAGGTTTGTCCACCATGACAGGCCTTTCTGTGGACGAAAAGTCATTTTTCTCATATTTTTTGTCACAATATTCATAACTTCGCATAGCTCCGGAGGCTAACTTTGCCATTGTCATTTCGAACAGGTACTGCCTGTGGCGGACACGGAGGACGTAAAACTATATAAACAACAGAATTATGAGAAAATTATTTTTGACAATCATTTTGGCCGTGGCGACAGTTGTCACAGCCAATGCACAGCTCTACGTGGGAGCCGGTTATTCCTATTCACCGACCAAAGCGAAAGCAGAGGGAGTGAAGACAAGTTTCGACAGAAACGGATTCTACCTTCAGGCAGGCTACGGTATCAACATCACCAAACACATCGGGATTGTCCCGGGCGTGGAGTATGAGGTGGTGACAAAATCGTCTGACGGCGTGAAGACTCCGGAGCAGTATTTCAACATCCCGGTCAAGGTGACCTACGGATTCAGCCTCGGAAAGATTGTCGAACTCGGTGCGTTCCTGGCTCCTGAACTGAGCCTCGGTCTCACTTCCAAAGTGAAGGACGACGGTGAGTCAGTCAATGTCTATGGAGACGGAAGTATCTACAAGAGAGGCGATTTCAGACTCGGCATCGGTGTGTATTGCGACCTGATAGAGAAGTTCCGGATAAATCTGAACTACAATGCGGGCATCATTGACCGCGACAAATCAGACTCGAAAATCCACAGGAACGGAGTCCAGCTCGGCATAGCTTACCTGTTCTAAACCTGCCGGAATATGAACCTTATAAAACACATAACCTTGGCCATCGTGATGGTGCTCAGCCCCGTCTGTATGTCAGCCTGCGAGGTGGAAACTGGCGGGGAGGCGGAAGTCATTGGCGCAGCCCCGAAATTCGAGATTGCCCAGAACATTTATAACGGTCAGACATACCTGATTGACATCAAGGCCGCCTGCGACTACAGATTCGAGGCCAACTCAGCGGCCCTGACAATTTACAAGGACGGCGGTAAATATTACGTGAAGGCCGATCTCGGGAATGTGCCCGGCTATGTCTACGGGGACAAGGAGGTCACCGTCAAGGCATACAATGTCAACGACCCCACAGTCGCCCCGTTCATTGTCCATGTCAATGTAGTAAGCTGGACAGTAAAGCTTTATGACAAGGAAGGCAAGGAGTATGTCAATGCTGTCGATCCGCTTGATCCGAGTGTGCGCTATACTGCCAGGATGACCGAGTCGGAAAGCGGCAAAGCCGTGAAAATCCATTCCGGGCGCATCTGACGGAAAATCCAACCCTCAGAAATTGTCCTGGCGGGTATGGTATATGTTTGACGGAGATGAAACCAACCTCACGCCCACTGCTTCAGATGCGGTTTCAGTGACATTCTCGGCGCCCTACAGCTCAGTGGTGGCCCTCACTGCAACTCTCAATGACGTCGAAGACCCCCATTTCTGGGAAGTAAACAAAGTTGAGATAAATTAATCATTTCTATATGGCAGCACGGCTCTGCTCACCTTTTATAAAGGGCGAACAGGGCCGAGCCGCTTCCTGACATCGAGGCGTAAACCGCTCCCGAATCGTATAATGACTGCTTGATGGCCGCAAGCTCGGGATGAGACTTGAATACAGTCGTTTCGAAGTCATTGACCAGCAGGCCCCTCCACTCGCTGACAGGCCTGCGGAGAACGTCTTTGAGACGGTTCCCAGGAACAGCCGGGACAATCCCGCGGTATGCCTCGGCAGTGGACACCCGGATGCCCTCCGGAACCACTATCTGAAGTTCATAGATTTCTTCCTTCTCATCTCCAGAGTTCTCATTATCAATACCATCCACAATTTTCACAGGCAGCTCATACGGAGCGAGAATCTCGCCCCTCCCCTCGCCCGTCATCGGCATATCATATATGAAAAAAGCGCAGTCGCTTCCGAGCCTGGCCGCATATCCGGCAAGAGTATTGTCATCCAGTCCGAGAGAGAACAGTTCATTCAGTAGTTTCAGGGCATACGCAGCATCCGCCGACCCGCCTCCGAGCCCGGCTCCCACCGGAGAATTCTTTTCCAGGAAAATTTTCACGGGAGGAAGATGGAAATCATTGTCCAGCAGCATATAAGCCTTTGCACACAAATCTTTCAGGACATCCCAGTCAACGCCCTCGCGCCGTGCCACAGTTATCATCATTTTCCCGTCCTGGCTGATTCCCTGGGCAAGAGCCGGAGCCTCGTCGGAAGCGTCCACATTGTCTCCATAAACAGCCACGAGCCGTGACAGCGTCCTGCTGTAGTCGTCTCCCGCGACAATCTCCAAAGTATCGGAGAACTGCCTGGATTGCACAAAAAGAGTTTCAAGGTCGTGGAAACCGTCCGGACGTTTGCGGAGCACATTGAGACCGAGATTGATTTTGACTGGCGGATATGCTATCATTTCTGAAAATTACCTATACAATCACGAAATTAATACAAAAAGTCATTTTACTCATAATTTTTGTCACAATTCTCATAACTGCGGATTTCATACAAGAGTAATTTTGCAATTGAAAATCAGTAAAATCCTGCGGCAGGGGCTATTTTGACGCAACAGCACTTGACTATAATAATACTTCACTTCATAATCCGACCTTGAACTTCATCTATTCTTTGCCGCAGGATTATTAGGATATTAATTATTTACAAGATATGGCTTATCAAGAGACAACTACGACGGGCTATGGCAAAAGGCTCGGAAATTCGGCAAAGGGAATAGGCACCGGCATATTGATGCTGGTTGCAGGAACAGTTCTGCTGTGGTGGAACGAGGGCCGCGCTGTTAAAACTTACAAAATGCTCAAAGAGGCACAGGAGGTGGCCATCCACGTTGACGACATCTCATCCGTCAATCCGGACCTGAACGGCAAGCTGATTCACGCAACAGCCACGGCCACCACAACCGATTCTCTGGCAGACGCCACATTCAACGCCGGAGCAGTGGCACTGAGACTCATCCGCGAAGTGGAATACTATCAGTGGACCGAGGAGAGCCACTCTGAGACAAGGGACAAGTTCGGCGGCGGGCAGGAGACCGTTACCACTTACACATACAACAAAGAATGGACAGCCCGCCCTATAAACTCATCCGAATTCAAAGACCCTGATTATCAAGGCCGTAATTTCGTTCTCGGCACTTTCGAGGACAAGGACATCGTTGCCGGGAATGTCAGTCTCGGAGCATACAGGATGCCGGAATCGCTCGTCAGGATGATATCAGGCACACAGCCTCTGGAGCCGTCCATTGACGAAGCCCGGCTGGCCGGATGGGACAAGGCCATCAGCCAGAATCTCGCAAGTATAGGACGGGCGGACACCTTGAGGAGCGGCAGTTATGCCCACGTCAATGGCAATGAGATTTATTTCGGCATCAATCCTGGAGTGCCTGAAATCGGCGATGTCAGGGTAAGGCTCACCAAGATCCTTCCGTCCGAAGTCTCGGTTCTGGCGGAGGTCTATCAGGGCAGTCTCCAGCCGTTCAATGCGAAAAACGGGGAGTCGTTCTGCACGCTGAGGATGGGAGCCGAAAGTATGGACAATATGTTCGTGCAAGAGCACAAAACAAATAAAACCAAAACCTGGATATTGAGAATCGGCGGTCTGCTGCTGATTTACCTTGGACTGAAAGGCATTTTCGAGATTCTGGTCACATTGCTGAAAGTCATTCCTTTCCTTGCCGGCATCGCCAATCTCGGGATCAGTCTCGTATGCGGAATCACCGCATTCGTATGGGCGCTTGTAGTGGCGTCTTTAGCCTGGGTATTCTACAGGCCGGTTGTCGGAATAGGCCTGCTCGTAGTGGCCGGCGCGGTGATTGCATATTTTGCTTTCAAAGGCAAGAAAGCAGTATGAACAGGCTGCTGATCTGCATTATGTCAATCTTTAGTTTATTGTCCTGCGCCTGTCAGCGCAGGACAATGCCTGAAGGCAGGCTGACCGAGTACTCATACATCGTGCAGGGGATGATGTCAAGGCCTCTTGTCTCGCTGAATATCAAGGAGTCCCCGGAGGGTTGCATCCTCACTTGCAGCACAGAACGGGACACCTGCGAACACACCGTGAAGGTCGGCAGGGAAGTTCTTGAAAATGTACGCTCCCTAATCAGTGAGCACAAAATGTACAAATACAAGGAGGCATATAAATCCAGATTCCAGATACTGGACGGGGAGACCTGGTCTTTCTACGCCCATTTCTCCGACGGCCCGGTGCTCCGTTCCGGCGGCTCCAATGCCTGGCCCGCCAACGCCGGCCTCTTTGCCATCGAGGACTACCTCCTCTCCCTTGCCGGAAAGTAGAAATCTTGGAAAAGTTGCAAAAAGTGCGTATTATTGCCTTGGAAAAGTTGCAAAACTACCCATAAAATACCCTGAATAAGTTGCAATAATATCCGCCAGGGCGTCAGAGGAGCATTATTATCTGGGCGGAGATGACGCGGAGGAACATACAGACAGGATAGACAGTCGCATAAGCGACGGACGGCTTGTCGTCCTCCACAGTGCTGAGGGCATAGTCCAGGGCGATAGGATTGGCCATTGAGCCGCAGAGCAGGCCGACATTAGAGGCGTAATCCGTTCCGTAGAAACGGGAAGCTATGTAGCCGAATATCAGCACCGGAACCATCGCCATCACGAGACTGGCGCCAATCCAGAGCAGGCCCTCCGGGCGGAAAACCGTCTCGATAAATTCAGGGCCGGCGCTGAGGCCGAGGCCGGCGAGATACACCGTGATACCCAGCTGCCTGAGCATCAGGCTTGCGCTATGGGTGGTATAGGTCGCCACGTGAATACGGGGACCGAAAGCGCCCATCAATATTCCGACAATGATAGGCCCGCCGGCGATGCCAAGCTTGATAGGGACGCTCATTCCGGGAATCATAATCGGCACACTTCCCGCAAGCAATCCTAAAATTATCCCGAGAAAAAGCGAGAAAAGATTCGGCGTACGGAGTTCTTTCTCCTGATTGCCAAGCACTTCGGCCACATTGTCAATAGCCCTTTCCTGACCGACAATCGTCAATTTGTCCCCCATCTGGAGGTGCAGGCCGCTCGACGGGAGAATGTCGATGCCGGCCCTGTTCACGCGGGTTATATTGATGCCGAAAGCGTTGCGGAGATGCAGGTCCCCGAGCTTGGCTCCGTTCATAGACGGTTTGGTGACAAGCACGTGACGGGACACAAGCACCCCGTCAATGGAGTTCCAGTCAATGTTCTTGCTGTTCCAGTCCTTGTTGACCTTCTCGCCGAAAATCATCTCCACGGAGCGCACATCACGCTCTTTAGAGAGGACAAGCACGTGTTCCCCTTTCTCCAATACAGTGTCGCCGTTCGGGATGATGACCTTGCCCTGACGGCCGTCGGACTCGTCGGACGAGCCGCTGAACTTCCACACCCTCGACACGACGAGATGGATAGTCACAGCCTCCATTATCTCCTTGATAGTCTTTCCGTAAACAGACGGATTGCCGACCCGGAACTCTGTCACGAAAGCAGGGCTGTTATGTTCATCGGCTTTGCCGCGCTCCTTTTTCTGGAAAACCGCCCTGAGAATTATCACGCATAGAATCATCCCTATGACGCCGAAAGGATAACCGACAGCGCAGGCCACAGCCATCTCGTTGGACTCGGCGACTGCCGATGGATCAACCTGAAGCAACGACTGCTGGGCCGCTCCGAGCATAGGTGTGTTGGTGACGGCACCGGAGAACAGTCCCATTGACACTGGCATTGTCATATCCGTGAACCAGACGAAACAGAGCATTGTCAATGTGCCTGCGGCCAATACTCCGAATGCAAGAAGGTTCATTGTGATGCCGCCTTTCTTCAATGACGGGAAAAAACTCGGACCTACCTGGAGACCAAGCGAATACACGAAAATCACCAGTCCGAAATTCTGGGCGAGAAGCAGCATCTGCGGGTCGATTGAGAGGCCGAGATGCCCCGCAAGAATGCCGGCGAAAAACACGAAAGTCACCCCTAAAGAGACTCCCCTGATTTTTATCTTGTTGCAGGCCAGGCCGGCGGCGCAGATCAGGGACAGCACCAAAATGGCCTGGACAAAGGTATGCTCAAATAAAATATCGTGCAGCCAATTCATATAGAAATTGCTAATAAGACGGCAAACATACTCATAATTTCTGACTTATATGCATAATTTATGGAGTTTTCGTAAATTAGCGGTTTGTTATGAGCGGATTTGATATTTTTCTTTCAGCAATGGCCATCACGGCCGTTCCAGTCTTCATAGCGCTGTTTTTCATTGACGCAGGCTATGGCAAATTCTATAATTCCAAATGGGGTCCGGCCGTGAACAACAGGCTCGGCTGGGTTCTTATGGAGTCGCCGGTGTTCTTCGCGATGCTGGCGCTGTGGTGGTTCTCCGGGAGGCGTGCCGATGCCGCAAGACTGGTCTTTTTCCTGCTTTTCGAGCTGCACTATTTCCAGAGGTCTTTCATATTCCCGATGCTCATCCGGGGCAATGGAAAAATGCCGCTGTCAATCATTCTTATGGCTGTCATTTTCAATCTTCTGAATGCGGCAATGCAGGGAGGATGGATATTCTATGTGTCTGAACCTGAACATTACACTACCGCCTGGCTGACAAGTCCGCAGTTCATTGCCGGGACTTTGGTGTTCTTCGCAGGAATGTTCATCAACATCCAGTCCGACTCGATAATACGGGGCCTGCGCAAGCCGGGAGACACGAAGCATTATCTCCCGAAAAAAGGCCTTTACAAATATGTGACAAGCGCCAACTACCTTGGCGAATTCATTGAATGGTGCGGATTTGCGATATTGACCTGGTCCTGGTCCGGAGCATTGTTCGCTGTATGGACATTCGCCAACCTCGCCCCGCGCGCCGCAAGAATTTACGGGCGATACAAGGACGAATTCGCCGGGGAGCTCGACACAACCAAGGTCAAGAGAATGATTCCGTTCATCTGGTGACAGGCGCAATAGAAATATAAAAAATTGAAGTTCAAGATATTATGGAAACAGAATCCAAGATTTTCACGCCGGTGAAGATAGGACCGGTGACATTGCGCAACAGAGTGATACGCTCCGCCGCATTTGAGAATATGGCATATAACAACAGCCCGTCGCAGGACCTTTACGATTACCACGTGGCCGTGGCGAGAGGCGGTGTAGGAATGACCACTTTGGCCTATGCGGCTGTGGCTCAGTCCGGTCTGTCTTTCAACGGGCAGATCTGGATGCGCAAGGAAATTGTCCCGGAGCTCAAGAAAATCACTGACGCGATTCACGCTGAGGGAGCCAAAGCGTCAATCCAGCTCGGCCACTGCGGAAATATGACCCACCGCGCGACATGCGGATGTATGCCTGTCGGAGCCAGCACCTGTTTCAATATGTATTCTCCTACCTTCGCCAGAGGATTGAAAGTCAATGAGATATACGACCTTGTAAAAGATTTTGGCAATGCGGTCAATTTGGCCAGGGAGGCGGGTTTCGACTGCGTGGAGATTCACGCCGGACACGGCTATCTCATAAGCCAGTTCCTTTCCCCTTACACCAACCACCGCCACGATGAGTTCGGAGGCTCCCTTGAGAACAGGATGAGGTTTATGCGCCTGGTTATACAGGAGGTGATGAAAGCCGCCGGGGACGACATCGGCGTGATTGTGAAGATGAATATGCACGACGGATTCAAGAACGGAATGCAACGCCCTGAATGTCTTGAAGTTGCGAAAGAGCTGGAACGCCTCGGAGTGCATGCGATAGTACTCTCTGCCGGATTCGTAAGCAAGGCTCCTATGGAGGTGATGCGCGGGGCGATGCCGCTCAAGACATTGGCTTACTATATGGATATGAAGAAGTTCTGGTGGCTGAAGGCTGCTCTGCACACCATCGGACGCCTGCTCATTCCTACCGTGCCGTATTCTGAAGGATATTTCCTTGAGGATGCGAAACAGTTCCGCGAGGCAGTGAAACTTCCGCTCATATATGTGGGAGGACTGATCTCGAAAGCGAAAATGGAAGAGGTGCTGGACGCCGGCTTCCAGGGACTTCAGGTGGCAAGGGCCCTCGTTCACGACACCGACTTTGTGAACAAGCTGCGCACCGGTGAAATCACCTGCAGCGGCTGCAAGCATTCCAACTATTGCATCGGCCGTATGTACACTCTTGAGATGCGATGCCACCATTGCGTGGAGAATATGCCGGAATCACTTCAGAAAGAAATAGATAAAGCGGAGGCTGAATTATGATAGCGCTTGTGACAGGGGGCAGCTCGGGTATCGGGCTCGAATTTTCAAGACAACTGGCGGCAAAAGGCTATGACCTGCTGATTGTCAGCAACAGACAGGACCAGCTCGATGAGGTGTGCGGGCCTGTCGCAGAAGAGTTCGGAGTGAAGGTAATTCCTCATTATCAGAATCTTGCAGATACCAATGCAGCTGAGGAACTGGTGGGATGGTGCACCTCGAAAGGGATTCTCCCGGATGTGTTCGTCAACAATGCCGGTATGTTTTTCTTCAAGGAGCTCACTCCGGAGATGATGGGCAGGACAGAGGTGATGCTCGGGCTGCACGTCACCACGCCGACCAAGCTGTGCATCCTGTTCGGAGACCTTATGAAGAAGCGCGGCAGCGGGCGGATTCTGCTTGTCGCCTCGATGGCAGCAAGAATTCCGGCACCGGGAATCACTGTGTATTCAGCCACCAAGGCATACCTGCGGAGTTTCGGAGAATCATTGTCTTACGAACTGCGGCCTTATGGTGTGAGCGTCACTACTCTCTGCCCTGCCGCCATCGCGACACCGCTCTACGGGCTCCGCAAGGACCTGCTGAAATTCGGCGTGAACATCAGGGTAATCCACACCCCTCAATGGCTCGTGAAGCGAGCTCTCAAAGGTATGTTCAGGGGCCGCAGGGTGATGAAGCCGTCATTTATGAACGTATATCTCCCACCGCTCATCGGCCTGATTCCCGGCCGGCTTGAGGAAAAGATATGGGTCAAATTCAAGGACAGGTTATGAATCCGGCCATCAATGGCAGCTGGTTCATTGTCACCGGCGCAAGCGGCAGTATAGGCCGGGAAGTAGTCAAAGGGCTCGCCGGTCGTGGCATAGGCATAATAATGGCCTGCCGTAATCTTTCGAAAGGCGAAGCTGTGATGAAATCCGTGCTGGCGGATGTCCCGGACGCCCGCCTGAGGCTGGAGATGCTTGACCTGTCGTCATCCGAAAGCATCCATAGTTTTGTCAAAAGAATCGCAAATGACAATATATCAGGCATTTTCAATAATGCCGGAGCGATTTTCAGGGACTTCGGGCTGACTCCGGAAGGCAGGGAACGCACATTCGCCGTGAATTATTACGGGCCGGTGGAACTCACGGAGGCCCTGCTTCCGATGCTGAAACCGGGAAGTTCCATTGTCAATATGGTCTCCGTAACGGCCAGGATTTCATCTCTTTCCGACGCCGATTTCATCCCTGACAAGAAACGTTTCGGGCAGCTCAAGACGTACGGTAAGGCGAAACTGGCTCTTCTGCGCTACAGCCGCGAACTGGCAGGAAGACGCCCGGACCTGCACGTGAATGTGGCGGACCCGGGCGTGGTGAACAGCAATATGATAAGTATGGGCAGATGGTTCGATCCATTGGCAGATGTCCTGTTCCGCCCATTCTGCAAATCACCGGCGAAAGGAGCGGTCCCGGCCATAAACGCAATCCTTTATGAAGGCAGTCTAAGGTATTTTTCCGGAACCTCCAGTCGCCCGATGTAACTATTCGTTGAAGATAATGTTCTTCGGCTGCTTGAGATAACCTCCCTCGTTGAAATGCTGATTGTCCGGAAGGTCTCCCGGCTTGGCCGTACCCTTGCGCATAAGATCCTTCAGTTCAGGAAGATAGTGCTGATACACCTCACGCGGAAGCACATTGTTCTCACGGCAGATGCTGGCCGCCATTCCGACCACCTCGCCCATCATTCCGATGGTGCGCATAAGCCTCGTCGAGCCGAGAGTCACGTGGGTCACGCTGATGTCCCTGCCCGCCATGAACAGATTGTTCACATTGCGGCTGTACAGACATCTGTAAGGGACTGCGTACGGGTGAATCAGATTAGATTTCGTCTCGGCCTTGAACTCGGCACCAGGGAAATGAGCCGTATTTTTCGGGTCAGGGAAATGCAGGTCGAAATGCCAGGATGTAGTGAACGAGGCATCCTCGTGGAAGACCTGTTTGTCAACATCGTCCTGTTTCAGGATATAGTCACCCACAAGCCTTCTTGACTCGCGTTTTCCGGCCACATAAGCCACCCACCCGAGATCCAGGTTGGCATAATCAGCCTTGATGGAACTGTGGTTCTTGAGATAGCTCCAGTTCGAATAAATCACGAGCATTCCGTAGTCGCGGATACGCTCGAAATCATATATCTGATTGAAATTCATACCGGTTTCCCAGGTCCACTCGCCCATTTTCACCTTCTCGCAATTCTCCTCATTGAAGTCAACTCCATAGCGGAACTCCGGGAAAGAGGTCTTGCGGCCGGCATCGACAGAATACCACTGGACAGATGAGCCCATAGTGAGCTTGTCGCCTTTCTCAGGAGCGAGAGGCTCCCCGAACTCGTCTCTACCCTCACGTCCCATCATCCAGTCCGCTCCGGCAAGGAAACCGATTGTACCGTCTCCTGTGCAGTCACTGAACAGCGGGGCGGAAAGGGTAAGTTCCTCACCTGAAGTGATGCTTCTTATCACTACCGAACCTATCATTCCCGGAGCTGCCATATTCACAGACACGGCTCTGTACGGAGCGAAAAGTTTGACATTCGGCTCGCCTGCGATGAATGCATCCTTTTTCTCATCTTCGTAGTTTTCAGCAGGTTTCGCATTGCCGCCCTTGCTGTGGCCAAACTCCCGGACCATACGGCCAAGCGCCGGATAAGGCTCCATTTCAATATGGCCGCCAAGATGCACCCTGATTTCGGAACTGTTGTTGCCTCCGAGTTTCGGTCTGTCATTGACCAGAGCCACTTTCAGGCCGAGTCTGGCTGCAGACACTGCGGCGCACATTCCGCCGATACCTGCTCCTACAACCACCATATCATAATTTCCTCCGTCAGAAGGAGTTTTCGGAAGCGCTCCCACTTCCCTGCGGAAAGCCTCAAGAGGCTTCACTCCGGACGGCGGCAGATTGGCCTTGTCGGGAGTAATCCAGACCGCATCACATCTTCCGTCGAAGCCTGTCATATCATTGAGTGCTACGGTATTGGCACCTTTTTTCAGACTGACGGCCCCGGCATACTGCCACATCCATCCATTGCCTGTCGTGCCGAGAACAGCCTTCATTGTCTTGCCGTTGAACTTGAGCCTGAATGCCCCCGGGCCTTCATTGTCAGTCCAGGGCGACACCCAGTTGTAAGTCCGGACATAAACGTGGTACTGGCCGGCATCTTCCACATCGAATGACGTGGATGCGTCAGCTACCGGTTTGCCAAGTCCGTGAGCGATGAGATAAGGCGAACCCATCAGGTCCATAAACTGCTGGTCCACTGACCAGCCGCCTTTGTCAGAGAAACTTTCGGTCTCAATGAAAACAGGCGCAGATGCGTTCAACGCCACACCGGCAAGCAACGCCAGCAAAGTAAACATTGTTCTTTTCACCATATCAAGAAATTTTACCTATATTCAAACAGGGCTGTGGCCTTAGTGTCCTCGCTGGTTGTCACCCTGATCCATCTGGCCTGGAAAGCCCGAGGGAAACGGTGCTCGACCGTCTGGCCGGCAGCCACTTCATATTCACCGTATGTAAACCACTGGCCGTCACCGGAAGGGTCAACCTCAACCTTGAATGTGACGCTGCCTGAGCCGCTGTGTGACAGATACATATCACGTCTGTCATAGAATCCTATAAGGAACGGGTCCGAAGGTACTCCTGCCTTCACCTCAGTATCTACAAGCGGTCCGCCGTGTCCAGTCGGCTTGCCCATTTTCCAGAGGTCGTCAATCGCACCGGCCCATACTGCGGCTTTTCCGTCCTCCGAGAAGACAATATGCGGATTGCCCTTGGCGGCGCTGTGGTCGATTCCGGTGAACATCATCATTCCCCTGTATGAAGCATAATCGTTTATCACATAATTGTGCGAGCACACCGGACGCACTTTGGCATAGCCGTCAGCATTCTCCGCAGGCAATTCATAAAATGTGCCGCAGAGCGAGAGGAGATCGCGCTCAGTAGCCACTTCGCGGCAAATGCGGACCTCGTCTCCGGCAATCTTTTCAGCATAGCCGTCAGCTCCGAGAGGAAGTCTCCATCTGCGGCCCTTGGCGTCAACTATCAGGACTGAGCCTTCGTCAACCTCAACCACTCCGTGAGGAATCGCGAATTTGTCACGGATATAGTCCGCCGTCTCGTCATCGGTCTTGGCCTGCATATTCATCTCCCCGTCAAGCTCATAATACTGTTCGCCGTCAGCTGTTGATGCGAGAATGCCGAGAGCCCTGCGCTGATTCGGAAGGCCGTACATAAATCCCTTTGAATCAGCATTTTCCTTAAGCGTGGCGATACCCTTGAACATCGGGTCAGGCTCTGTGCCCCTGGTCTCCTGCTCAGCGAGCACGAAGGTCAGGTCGGAGACAATGTCCGCGCTGCTGACCGCCCTTATCCACACAGCGTCGTCAGTCGGCTCGAACGGAACGAACAGCGAGCTGCCTGCCGGAACGGAAACCTTGCGGAATTCTGACCACTGGCCGTTGCCGGCCTTGTCAATCTCGAAAGTTATTTCAGTATCGTTGGCCGAACGGTTGGCCACCCAGGCACACCTGTTGTCCCAGCCGTTGAAGAGGAACGCATCTGAAGGCTCGCCGGCTTTCACATTGTCCCTGAGCCATACTGAGCCTGCCGCTGTCACAGGTCCCACGTTGTCAGGGGTATCAGGCGTGCCGAACCAGAGGTTGGAATTGGACTGCCCCGGGCCGCCGATGCGGCCTTTCTGCTTGCGTTTGTTCAAGAACTCGCTCTGCGCGGAGTCGTCGCAGCCGAACACCAGGCGGCCGTTCCAATTGGTGAAATCGCCGATGACCTTGAGATAGGCACCACGCGGCCTGATACCTGCCGAATTGGCTGTCGTGAAAGTCTCCGGGAAATGCCAGAACATTCCGTGCATTGTCATCAGCAGCTCTGTCTCACCTTCATTGCCGACATTGCGGATGCGCGGCCATTCGGTGTTCCAGCCGTGCGCGCCGTCGTATGCGAAGCTTGCCTTAGGCAGACGATAATATGACCAGCCTTTATCAGCCTCCCTTATCGCCAAAATGACTGAACGGTAATCCCATCCGAGAGCCCAGATAGGGTCGGTCCCAGGATTCGGATTGCCATATATTCCACCAGGGCCGGTAATCTCCGTGAACTGATTGCGTCTCACCACTTTCCAGTCCTTGCCATCCCATTCGGCAAGGCAGCCGGAAGGAATGTCGAACTGTCTCTGTGCAAGTTCGCTTTCCTCTCCGTTGTTGGAGAACACGGCCACTCCCTGGCCCGAATAGAATCCCTTTCCGTGATAGCCCGGGAACAGGGTGCAGAGTTCGCCTTTGAAACCTTCCTTGCGTTTCTGGTTGCCGTCCTTATACAGTTCCACAGCCTCAAGAGTGTGGACGTCAATGTCATAGAATCCGGCCTCCATCGTGGCAAGGAGGATCCGGTTCTCCGGGTCGGTCAGATGGGCGGCCATCCCGGTGTGACGGCCAGGCACTTTCTCCCATTCGAGGACACGCACATTCTTGTCGGCATCGATTGCGTAAGGGCCTATGAACAGCTGATTGCTCGGAAGATGAATCATTCTGTTGGCCGGTGTGCCCCCGATGCTCTCCGGTCTTGCGGTTTCTGTCAGATCCGGGGTTATCTGGTACAGTTTGTCATCCGAGCCGAACGGCATATGAGGAGAGTAGGTGATGACCCAGAGGTCATTCTGCCACGGCACCACGGCGCCTGTCCCGCATTCTCCCTGGGAATTGTAATACGCCAAGTGCGGATAGATTCCGCTATAGCATTTGTGTCCGGTGGAATCAACGGCAGTGGCGGGACTGTTCCCTCCACAGGATGCAAGCAGGGCGGCTGCCGCTGACACCGCACCCAAGATTGTAATCACTCTTTTCATAATCTATTTATCATAGCAAGAGGCCGGAAGGCCTGCCTGCATCAACAGGCAGGACCTTTCAGCCCCGGTTGTCACCGAATGAATTTTCTACCAGTTAGGGTTCTGTCCAAGGTTCTCATTGATCAGCCTGTCGCTTGCAGGTATAGGCCACAGATAGTCTCTTTCCTTGTCGAACTTGCGCTGGGCAGCCACTACGATATAGCCTTTTTCAACCATTTCGGAGAGGTCAGCGATACCGTTCTCGTCAATCTGAGGCACACCGCCGATAGGGTAGTTGCCCTCGTCCCAGTTCTTCAGGAGAACCTGGTATGCGGCGTTCGCATCCTCGTACTTGCCGCTCCAGTTGGCTCCTGCCCACGCACGGTTCAGATAATATACAGGGGTATTGAACACTTTCTCGGCAAGTCTCCAGCGGATAAGGTCAGCGTAACGGTGGCCTTCCCAGGCAAGCTCCACGAAACGCTCCGTGCGCACAGCCGTGCGGAGAGCGGCCTGTCCCATAGACTTGGTGAGATGAGGAGCGTCAATGCCGGTGCCGGCATAGGCTCGGTCTCTCAATGCATTGACTGTCTTGTTCAAGTCATCGTCGGTAATGGTTCCGAGCTCGATCTTGGCCTCTGCAAGAGTGAGAAGAACCTCACCGTAACGGAGATATGGATAAGCCTTGTCGGAACTTTCTGTACCGGAGATGGTGAGATCTTCGTTTTTCTTGAAGGTCACGTCAATATATTTCTTGAACGGGAATCCGTTGTAGCAGGCGTGCTCGGCGCGGGCTTTCGAGTCATTGTTGGCAATCTTCTTGCCCGTATTGAAGTTCATAACCTCCGTGCAGTACGGGTTCGGGCTGTACTCGATACCCAAGAAAGCGTAATCCTCAGGATTATAGTTGCCTGCATCCAGAACCACCTTCGGCGCGAAAGGAATGATAGTCATCGCAAGACGAGGGTCGCGGTTCTCGAAGATGTTCTTCGGATTGTAGAGAGGAGACTCGTCAATAGGCTTGCCGTCCGTGCAGGTGTATGCGCACACAAGTTCATATGAAGCTCCGAATGTTCCCCATCCTCCGTGGTTTCTCGGAAGCACGTTGTTAGGGTCGGCAGCGCCCCAGTAATACTGTTTCAGGGCCTTGTCCCCCTTGAACACGAATATCCACTCAGGAGAAGTCGTTGCTGTGAAGAGTGCCTCATAGTTGTTGTGGAGTTTGTAAACATTGAGGTTCATACAGTCCTCGGCGGCTTTTGCGGCCACTTCGTAGTCCCCGTTGTAAAGGGCGATGCGGGCCTTGAATGCAAGGGCGGTTCCTTTTGTGAAACGCTGTGTGCCGGCAGAAGTCGCAGGAAGACGGGAGGCCGCATTGTCCAGGCACTCGTATGCGAAGTCAAGAAGGTCCTTCTTCGGAGAAAGAGTGGCCTGGTAGGCCTCCTCGAGAGTCATTCCTGTCTTGTCCAGAATGCCCTGTCCCCAATGGAAGGCAACCATTCCGTAAGCGTAGCCTATGTACATATAGGCCTCGCCTTCATATTGATTCTTCTCGCTCTCGGTCAGCCCGATGGACGCACCCTTAGCCTCTACATTGGAAATAATGCGGAGTCCGCGGGCAATACCCTTATAGTAGTTCTGCCATATTGAGGAAATCGTTCCGCTCTCGGCAGTAAGACCTCCGTCAGTCACGGAAGTTGTCATATTTCTTCTTGAGAAATCATCTCCCCAGAGCATATCGTCGATAGGGAAGAAATCCGTACGGTAGAAGTCATTGAGGGACATCTCAATCTCAGCCTTGTTGGAATACCAGGTGGAGCTGGATCCCTCTGACAGAGGGTTGAGATTCAAATCGACGCAGGAGTTCAAATACAGCGCCGACATCAGACAAGCTGCTATTATTGCCAATTTTCTTGTTTTCATAATATTGACGCTAATTTTAGAATTTAACATTCACACCAAAAATGAAAGAAGTTGAAATGAAGTCAGCCGAGTTTCCACTAACCTCAGGGTCCCATCCCTTAGGATATTTGCTGAACGCAGGAAGGTCGGTTGCGCTGAAGTAAACTCTCAGGTTGCTGAACACCTTGGTCTTCTGGATAATCTCCGAAGGGATGGTGTAGCCGAGAGTGATGTTCTTGATGCGGAAATATGCGCCATTGAAGAGCCAGTAGTCAGAGCCGGCATAAGTGTTGGCGGTATTCTGGTAAGTGAGCTTAGGATATTTGGCTTTTCTGTTCTGCGCCTCGGTGTTCTGCGAGCTCCAGCAATTACCGACAACAAGTTTCGGAACAGCACCCCACTGCTCTTTCAGAGGCTGGATCCAGTAAGACTGGAAGAGGACTCTCTGGTGTCCCACGCCACTGAATGAAAGGCTGAAGTCCAGGCCTTTCCATCCGAGATTGATGTTTCCGCCGAAGAGATACTCAGGGAGAGAGTTTCCTAGTCTCACCTTGTCGTCAGCATTGATGATGCCGTCACCGTTCTGGTCAACGTACTTGATACTTCCGGCCTTGTCATTGGCGGTGAGCACAGGCACCTTGTTGCCCTCTGCATCATACAGGTCGGCGTCTGTGTAGAACAGCCCGTCGGACTGGTACATATACCACTCATTGTAATATGAGCCTTTCTCAAGGAGATAGTTGCCGTTCACGGTCTTCTTGTCGCCGAGGTAGCCCATCTTCGAGCGGTAATCGGAGAGGTTGAAGCTTACTCCGTAAGAGAAATCGCCTACAGTGTCGTTCCATCCGAGCTCGATTTCCCATCCGTTGGTGTACATATCACCCGCATTCTGTGTAGGAGCTGAATATCCTGCGTATGAAGGGAAGCCGAGAGTAAGGAGCATATTCTTGGTCTTCTTGTGATAGATGTCTCCGCTGAAACGGAGGCGTCCGTCAAGGAAGTTCGCGTCGATGCCGGCGCCATAGGTCGTGGTGGTCTCCCAGGTGATGTCAGGGAATGCATAATATACCTGGGCTGCATTCTGGAATGCGCTCACTTCACCCTTGTCATTCACGAGATATGAGTTTCCGAATGACATAGTAGCCTGATAAGGGAACTCTGAAGAAGAAATACGCTCATTGCCGAGCTGTCCGATGGAAGCGCGGATTTTCAGGTAGTCGAAGCCCCTCACATTGAACCAAGGCTCTTCAGATACAGACCAGCCGGCTGAAACTGAAGGGAACACGCCCCAGCGGCAGTTCTTCGCGAAACGGGACGAGCCGTCACCGCGGACATTGGCCTGGATCATATAGCGGTCTTTGAATGAGTACATTACACGGCCGAACACTGACTGATATGCATTGTGGCCTGCGGAGCCGCTGTTGTACTGGTAGTCTTTAGGACCGATGTTCAGGTAAGGATAGCTCGTGAGCCCGTATTTTTCACGGGAAGCGCCGAGATTCTCCCATTTGTATGTGTAGCCCTCGTAACCTGCCATCACATTGATGGAGTGCGAACCGAACTTGTTCTGGTAGTTGGCGTATGCCTGATAAGTAATATTGTTGGTATTGTTCCTGTTCTCGTACAGGTTGGTCTCCGTGAAGCCCTGGGCATAAACAACATTGCCGGATTCTCCGTAGGTCTGGACAGCCTTCTTGAACTGTTTCCCGTATGTGAAGGTGAAGCGCGGAGCAACGATTCCGGTGATTGTCAGTCCTTTGACAGGAGTGATGTCTATCTGGGCCTTGCCACCGAACTTGTAATATCTGGTAAGGTTCACTCCGCCCTCATCGAGCATTGCCCTGGCGTTTGTTCCTGTTTTTCCATCAGCATATCTGCCGTCTTCCCAATAGCAGTTGTAGATTGGAGCTATGAGATATGCCCAGTAGATAGTGTTTCCAAGGTTCGGAGACTTGGCATCGGATTTCGAGAAATCGAAATCGAAGTTCGCATGCAACCACTTGTTGATCTTGAAGTCGTTGTTCACGCGGCCTGCTATACGTTTGTAGCTCTTGTTGTCATAATATCCGTCAGCGTCCTGCATATTGAGGGTCACCTTGGTGCGGAGTCTCTCGGTGCCACCTGACACTGAAAGGGTGTGGTCCTGATGAGAAGTGGTCTTCTTGAGAAGGATGTTCACCCAGTCCTCGTTAGGATAATGATATGGATCCTCAGCATTCTTCTGCATCCAGGTGTCGATAGTCTCTTTGGAATACTGGGAATAGTATTCTGCAGCACCGTCATTGTACTTGAGTTCATTCTGCACATTCATATAGTCGATGACGTCACCGTTCTCAGGACGTGCAGTCGGCTTGTCTATCGCATAGGAATAACTGTAGTCGATGTTGAATTTGCCTTCCTGGGCGCGCTTTGTGGTCACAAGGACAACTCCGGCAGCCGCACGGGAACCGTAAATGGCAGCGGAAGCCGCATCTTTCAGCACTGTGATGGACTCGACGTCAGAAGCGAGAATGTCATTGATGGAGCCGGGAACGCCGTCAACGATGACGAGAGGGTCGTTGGTTGACATTGTGGTCACACCGCGGACACGGAGAGTGGCACTTGAACCCGGGCCGCCATTGGACCTGGTCACCTGAAGACCTGCAACCTGTCCCTGAAGCGCTGTGGAAAGCATCGTGGTGGAGCGCTCACTGATTTTGTCTCCGTTCACACTGCCGATGGATCCGGTGAGGTCGCCTTTCCTGGCAGTACCGTAACCGATGACCACGACGTCGTCAAGAAGATTGACGTCATCCTCAAGGACAACATTGATGACCTGGGATGTCCCGACTCTCACCTCGGCGGTCTTGTAACCGATGGCCGAAATCTGAAGGGTGTTGCCCTCCTGCAAGACCATTGACCAGTTTCCGTCAGCGTCAACAATGGCGCCCTTTGTGGCATCCTCAAGCACGAGAATGCCCGCCCCGATGACCGGAGCTCCATTCTGATCCTTGACTGTTCCTTTGATTTGATTTTGAGCTAGTAACTCATACCCCCCCCAATAAACAGGGTAAGGCTCAGCAAAAATGCCGCGAACTTGTTTTGGTTCATAAGTTTGAAATTAGTAAATAATTATGTTGGTTTTGTCTATCTTTGGCATTTGTCAAGCAATATTAAATATTTTTTCACTAATAGCAATAACTTTTTTTGATTTTTTATATGAACCGTCTCACTTCACTTATCTTCCTGATTTTGTCGTTGCCCTGCATTCACTCTTATGCACAGGGCATAAGCTCCGCTCTTGTGCCATATCCTAACAGCATTTCAGCCACCGGAGGCAGGAATTTCGACATTTCCAAAGCCGGGAATATCGTGTCCGGGGAGGGGCTGGAGTTCGCCGCAGTACAGCTTCGGGAGTCACTGGAACGCCATTTCAATTACATCGGAGACGGAAAAAGCCTGATCCGTCTCTCTATAGACAAGAATCTGACAGACCCTGGACATTATAATATTATATGCAATAATAAAGGGCTCAACATCACAGGGTCGGGCCCGGAAGCGGTGCTTTATGGAGTCCGCACCCTCGAACAGATTTTCACCGGGGACATATCTATGACCTCTTCCGGGAAAATCCGGGCATTCGAAATAGACGACAAGCCGCGCCTTCCGTTCAGGGCGGTGATGCTTGACCCGGCCAGACATTTCCTGCCGGCAAAGGATGTGATGTTCTTCATTGACCAGATTTCCAGATACAAATTCAACGTGCTGCAACTTCATCTCACAGACGACCAGGGATGGAGATTTCCTGTGGCATCGCATCCGGAACTCACTGACGGACAGGAACATTATACCAAGGAAGAATTGAAGGAGATTGTGGAGTACGCGGCATTGCGGGGAATAGAGGTCATTCCTGAATTCGATATGCCGGGTCATTGCCGGGGACTTGCCGCCTCACATCCGGAGCTGTGCTGCCGCACTCTCGCTGAAGGAGAGCCTGGACTTCTGATGCTATGCGCCTCAGTTGACGGGGTTTACGAGCTCTATGCCGACATCCTGAAGGAGGCCGGGGAAATTTTCCCGTCAGATTATGTCCATCTCGGCGGCGATGAATCGGATTTCGGGAACAACTGGGCCGCCTGCGAAAGATGCCGCAGGAAGATAAGCGAGCTCGGCCTGGATAATGCGGAGGAACTGATGGGTCCGTTCTACGAGCGCATCATCCGGACAGCCGGAGAGCTGGGCAAGAAAGTGATTCTCTGGCTGGAAATAGGAAAGGGCCGTCAAGGTTCGCAGCCGCTGTTCGATTACCCGGAAGATGTCACCCTGGTATCCTGGAGGCGTTTCACCGGGGAACTCGGAGTGGACCTGGCCGGCGGCAACGGGAATGACGTCATAGTGGCATCTTCGGATTACTGCTACTTCGACTTTCCGCAATATCCGGGCGACCTGCCCGAGAAAGATAACTGGGGGATGCCGGTTACGACTCTCCGCCAGGCATACCGGCTGGACCCCGGGATGGGCGGCAATCCTCCTCACCTCAAAGGAGTTATGTGCGCATTATGGGGAGAGGCCATCCGGGATATCAACAGGGTCTGCTATATGGCTTTCCCGAGGGCAATGGCCATTGCGGAGGCCGGCTGGACGGAAATGGACAGGCGCGGCTGGGACAGTTTCATCAACAGGGTCTATCCGAACATCTCGACCCTTATGAAGGCCGGAGTACCGGTAAGGGCGCCGTTCGAGGCGGCATATGAAGACGATTCGGAGTGGTCGCTCTGCTGGACAGAAGAGTTCAACGGCAGCAGGCTGGAGCCTACAAAATGGTCGAAGGTAGGCAAAGGCAGTGCGGACTGGAACAACACAATGTCACCGGAGGAGGACCTCGTTACAGTGAAAGACGGCCTTTTAGTGCTCAAAGGGCGAAGGGATATGTCCATCAAGGATTCAATAGTGTATGTCACCGGCGGGGTGAGCTCGATGGGCAAGGCCTCTTTCAAGTCCGCGAAATTCGAGATACGCGCCAAGTTCAACTGCCGGAACGGATTCTGGCCGGCCATCTGGCTGATGCCTGACAGGCGGTCCCAATGGCCGAATGCGGGAGAGATTGACATTATGGAGCACCTCAACTCCGACAAATATGTATATCAGACAGTGCACAGCTCCTGGACTCTTGCCGGGAACCGTTCAAACCCTGTGAATTACGGGACTGCGGCAATCGACCCGGATGAATTCAATGTTTATGGAGTGGAAGTGCGGGAAGACCGTGTGGACTTCTTTGTCAACGGAAAGCCGGCACATTCATATCCGAGAGAGGAGGGCAAGGAGGGGCAGTTCCCGTTCAATGACAGTCCGTTCTATATCATTCTCTCGAACCAGATCGGCGGCAACTGGGTCGGGAGTGCAGCCCTGGATGAGGAGGACTGCACCCTGCTTGAAATTGACTGGGTGAAGGTGTACCGCCGGAACTGAACGTAAAGAAGTTTTTTGCAGCAATTTCAGGATTTTTTCGTATATTGACCGGATAATTGAATAATTATAAGAAATATTAATATGAGCGAAATAAGACATCCCGAACTCTGGAGAGAAGGCGAACTGAAAATCGAGTGGGTCAGGAGGCATATGCCCCTTCTCGCAGGACTCGAGGAAGAATTCAAGAAGACCAGGCCGTTCACCGGCAAGAAGATAGCATTGTCCGTACACCTTGAGGCCAAGACCGCCCACCTGTGCGAGATTTTAGCGGAAGGCGGCGCGGAAATGTATATCACAGGCAGCAACCCGCTCTCCACCCAGGACGACATCGCCGCGGCTCTTGTGAATGAGGGGCTGAATGTTTTCGCAGTTCACGGGGCCACGGAAGAGGAGTATATGAGCGGCATCCGCCAGGTGATTGCGGCCGGCCCGAACATCATCATCGATGACGGAGGCGACCTCGTGAATATGATTCACACCGAATACCACCACCTTATACCGGACGTGATAGGAGGCTGCGAGGAGACCACCACCGGAATCCTCAGACTTGAGGCGATGGACAGGGCCGGCGAGCTGGAATTCCCTATGATGCTGGTGAACAACGCCGACTGCAAGCACCTGTTCGACAACCGCTACGGCACAGGCCAGTCCGTATGGGACGGCATCAACCGCACGACAAACCTCATTGTGGCAGGCAAGAACGTAGTGGTCGCAGGATATGGCTGGTGCGGCAAAGGCGTCGCAATGAGAGCCAAGGGACTGGGCGCGGATGTGATTGTGACTGAGGTCAATCCGATACGTGCGATGGAGGCCGTGATGGACGGGTTCAAAGTTATGTCAATGGCGGAGGCCGCCCCGGAAGGCGATATCTTCGTCACAGTGACCGGATGCGCCGATGTCATCACCCCTGAGCATTTCCTGTTGATGAAAGACGGTGCAATCTGCTGCAACGCAGGTCATTTCGATGTCGAAGTGGCGGTGGCAGGACTGAAGAAAATGGCCGTTTCACATTCTCCTGCAAGGAACAATATCGAGGCCTACAAGTTGGAGAACGGAAGGACTATATACATCATCGCAGAAGGCCGTCTGGTCAATCTGGCAGCCGGCGATGGACACCCTGCGGAAATTATGGATATGTCCTTCGCAATCCAGGCTCTCAGCGCCAAGTATTTGGTAGACAACGCCTCCAGCATTGTCAGAGAGCACGGGAAGATGCTGAACGCAGTACCTTCCGAGATTGACAGCGAGGTGGCATTCAGGAAGTTGGCCGAATGGGGAGTGAAGATTGACAGGCTGACCCCGGAACAGCGGGAATACCTCTACGGCGGACACTGAACCGCCCGGATCGAATGAATGCAATGAAGAATATCTTTTAAACGGAGACGAATATGTTTGAGAAAAGTATCTACGTCGAGAGACGCAAAGCGCTGATGGGCAAGATGTCCACAGGCGCGGCAGAAGGTATGCGGGGCATTGCCCTGTTCATCGGCAACGCAGAGGCGCCGGCTCAATACAGGGACAATTGCTACAAATTCCGCCAGGACAGCACCTGGCTCTATTACTTCGGAATTGACGAGCCGTTGTTCGCGGCCGTGATTGACCTTGACGAAGGCAAAGAGACCATTTTCGCCGACGACGTTGAAATCGGAGATATCATCTGGATGGGACCTCAGCCGAGCGTCCAGTCCAGAGCCGAAAACGCAGGTGTTATGAACTCAGCACCTTACGGCGCTCTTGACGGAGTGGTGGCAGCAGCTCTGTCCGCAGGCAGGCCTGTTCATTTCATCAAGCCTACAAGATACTACAACAAGATTAAACTCGCCTCCCTTCTCGGATGCAGCCCTGCGGAAGTGGACGGAAAATACTCCGAAGCCCTGACGAGAGCGATTGTATCAATGAGACTTGTGAAAGAGCAGTGCGAGATAGACCAGATTGACAATGCCTGCGCTCTCGGCTACGAGATGCACACAGTGGCCCGAAACAGCGTCAAACTTGGAATCATCGAGCAGGAAATAGTCGGCGCAATGGTAGGTGTGACCCTCGGCAAAGGCTGGGGAGAATCCTTCCCTACCATCCTGACCCAGCACGGCGAGACTCTCCACAACCACCTGCACGACAAGGTGGTCGAGCCGGGCAAACTGATGGTGATAGACGCCGGTGCGGAGAACAATATGCACTATGCCTCAGACTTCACCCGAACCCTGCCGACATCAGGAAAATTCTCACAGAAACAAAAAGATATCTACCAGATTGTATGCGACTGCAACAACTTAGCATTCAGCCTTATAAAGCCTGGCATCACCTACCGTGAAGTGCATCTGCGCACTATGCACCTGATGCTGGAGGAACTCAGGGCTCTCGACATTGTAAGGGGAAATCTGGACAATATGGTGGAGACCGGTGTCGCCGGACTATTTATGCCTCACGGACTCGGCCACAATATGGGACTTGACGTGCACGATATGGAGGACCTCGGAGAAGACCTCGTAGGATATGACGAGGATCAGAAGCGCTCCACACAACTCGGTCTCGGAAGCTTGAGAATGGCCAGGAAACTGGTTCCGGGCAATGTCATCACCAACGAGCCGGGGATCTATTTCATCCCTGCCCTAATCGACAAATGGAAAGCGGAAAAGGCAGACCACGGATTTGTCAACTACCAGCGTCTCGAATCCTACTACAACTTCGGAGGCATCCGGCTTGAGGACGATGTCCTCGTCACCGCTGACGGGGCGCGTCTCACAGGACCTGCAAGGCTTCCTATCTCCGTCAAGGATGTGGAAGACTCAATGGCATAGTTTACACAGGCACACATTATGGACGTAGTTATCAGCATTTTAGCGGTACTCGCCGGAATCATCGGCATCATAGGCAGCATAGTACCCGCACTTCCGGGCCCGCCTATAAGCTGGATCGGACTGCTGCTTATGTACCTCTGGGGAGGGACCAACGGAAACGGGGAGCCGATGAGCACCAGTACGTTGCTCATATGGCTGGGAGTCACTACACTGGTCACTCTGCTTGACTACATCGTTCCGGCCTGGTTCACCAAACTGACCGGCGGCAGCAGATATGCCGGATGGGGCGCCGCCATAGGTCTCGTCATAGGAATATTCCTTCCGCCGGTGGGAATTGTATTGGGGACATTGGCCGGCGCATTTATCGCCGAGCTCGTGTTTGCGGACAAAGATGTCTGGTCATCAGCCAAATCGGCGCTCGGAGCATTCGCCGGATTCATCTTGGGAACGGGCGCAAAACTGCTCTGCTGCGGGCTTATGCTCTGGCAGATAATCGTTTATATGTAGGATTAATTCATTGATTTTATTACACCGGCCTTGACAGTGAAGAAATTGTCAGGGCCGGTTTCCATTACCCTGTATTCGCCGTGGTTGCCCCACGAAGCCGGCTGGTCGTAGATGCTCATATCCTCGCCGGTGTCGTTGCTGACATAGTCACGTATCCTGTCCTGCCAGGCCTTGATTCTTGAAAGGCTGGCATCAATATGGAACAATCCCTTGGCCGGATCGATAAGCTCCAGCAGGGCATTCTTGTAAATCTGCCTGAACTCGTCGAATTTCATCAGCCTTTTCATCAGGTGTCCCACCTCGCCCCACTCGTACGGGTTCTGCCTGCCGGCATCAATCAACCCACTGGTACCCAATGTATTGTCATAGTCGTACGGTATGAGGAAGAACTTGTAGTCATACTGGTCCATCGAGTTGAAATAGACGTAGAAATTGTTGCCGTTCACCCAATGGTCGTCCCACATTCCCACGGCCACATTGACAGCGTAGGTCTTCAGGAGAAACTCAACATCGCAGACCTGCTTGATCCAGTTGTAGAAACTCTCTTCTCCCTTGCCGGTCAATTTCTGTATGAAATCCTGGAACTGCGTCTTGGCGACTTCATAGTTGGCCTCCTCGCCCTTATATTCATAGGTATGGTTCACACCGTCGTTCGTGTCCAATGCCCAGTCACCGTCCAGGTCGTGAAGATCGGCCTTGTTGCCATTGTTGGCGCATTTCCACAGATTGCCTTCAGCGCTGCCGAACATTCCCGCCAGGCGTTTTTCCACATATTTGTCGTCAACAGGCTCAATCATCTGGTACACCCCGAAATATGCCGGCTTCGCATCTCCCTCCACCTGAATCCACAGGCGGCAGTAACCGTCAAACGGAGCAGTCCAGATACCATAACGCCTGAAAAGGTCATAACAATAAAGCTCCCTGACGTATGTCGGGTCGTCCTTGAACCATTTCAGGTTGATTTTACGTATTCCCTTGACTGTGTGGGCTTTGTCCTTGTTGAATTTGCGGAAATTGAGTCCGAAATGGCAATGGTGCCAGTCGGTGGAGCCGGCCGTGTGCATCTGCCCCGAACTTCCTTCAGGACGGCGTCTCGATGTATTGCCCCTGATCCTGAATCCTCCGTCCTGTATCGAGGTGACTTCATTCCCTTTCCTGTAGGTGAAGTCCGCATGGAAATAGTCGGCA
>JAQXHU010000067.1 GCA_029007435.1 Bacteroidales bacterium | reverse complement strand
TTCAATTTCGAGGAGGGCGGAAGCATTGAAGGGCTTCAGGTCGCTTATCATACTTCTCCGGTCGCATATCATAAAGGGATGAAGGTTATCTGGATCTGCCACGCTTTGACGGCTGATTCGGATGCGGAGGACTGGTGGCCGGAACTTGTCGGGCCGGGAAAATTTTTCGACACTGACAAGTATTTCATCGTGTGCGGCAATATGATAGGCTCCTGTTACGGTTCGACCGGACCGTCCAGCATTGATCCATCGACGGGCAAACCTTATTATTTCACTTTCCCGAGAGTCACCGTGCGTGATATTGTGAACGGACTTGACAAGGTCCGCAGGCACATTGGCATTGAACACATCGACCTGCTTGTCGGAGCCAGCATCGGCGGTTTCCAGGCCATTGAATGGTCTGTAATGTGTCCTGACGTCATCAGGAACGCTGTTTATATCGCAACACTGTCGCGCGTGCGTCCGTGGCTGACAGCCTTTGAGGAATCCCAGAGGATGGCGCTTGAGGCTGACCCTACATTCCGGGCCTGCGAGAGCCTTGAAGGCGGGAAAAAAGGCCTTGAGTGCGCAAGAACAATTGCCTTGCTGTCATATAGATGCGAAGACGGTTACGACAGGAAGCAGTGGGAGGAATCCGAGGACGTTATGTTCCCTGACAGGGCCTGCTCTTATCAGCGTTACCAGGGACGGAAGTTCTCGGCCCGTTTTGATGCTTATTCGTATTATTATCTCTCGTACAGCGTTGACAGTGACAATGTCGGCAGGGGCAGGGGAGGCGAGGCCGCTGCGCTTGCCCGCATCAAGGCCAATACCACAGTCATTTCAATCGATACTGACCTTATTTTCCCTCCTTGCGAGATTGTTAAGATGGCTGAACTGATACCGGGAGCTGATTATCACGAGATTACATCACATTACGGACACGACGGATTCCTTTTGGAGAATGACCAGCTCAGGGAAGTCCTCGCTCCGGTTTTGAACAGAATATAAAGATACACATATATGCAGGTACTCAAATTCGGCGGCAGTTCACTTGCTGATTCCGTCAATATGCTCAAAGCGGCTGACATTATAGCCCGCGCCGTGGACAGGGACAGGACAATTGTCATTGCCTCGGCCATTTTCGGATGCACGGACACATTGATTCGTATAGGCAATATGGCTGCTGCACGGGATAGTTCATATCTGGAGCTTTTGGATGGCCTGCAGATGCGTCACCGCCAGATTATCAAGGAGTTGCTGCCTGTTGAGAAACACGAGGAGTCCACTGAGACCTGTGACGAGACTTTCGCGTCGCTGCGCGGTATCGCCCAGGGCGTGTATCTGCTCGGCGAACTGAGCCCGGCCAGCCTGGACGCCATCCAGGGTTGCGGAGAGCTCCTATCAAGCCGTATTCTCGCCACCAAACTGGCTTCAGTTGGCATTCCTACGAAGTGGGTCAATTCCATGGACATCATCAAGACCCGCAGCGAGGGAGGACGCAATGTGGTGGATACGGCCCTGACTTATGCCAATGTCCAGGCTATGATTGATGCCAATCCGATCAAGTCGCTTTTCATTGTTCCTGGATTCATAGCTTCAGACGAGAAAGGCAGGATGGTGACACTCGGCCGCGGAGGTTCCGATTATTCGGCATCTCTTTTCGCTGTGGGAAGCAAGGCCCGCGCCCTGGAGACGTGGAAAGATGTTCCGGGAATGATGACTGCTGACCCGAAGATTGTCCCGCAGGCATCTCTTATCAGCCATATTTCCTACAGGGCGGCCCTGGAGCTTTCCCATTTCGGGGCGAAGGTGATATATCCTCCTACAATCCAGCCGGTTGTGGCCGGGCGCATACCAATTTACGTCAAATGCACATTCGACCCTGACGGACCTGGAACCCTCATTGAGCAGAATCCGCCGAGGGGCAAGAGCAGGAACAAGATCATAGGCATTTCCAATTCTGACAATATTGCCCTCCTGTCTTTGGAAGGCAGTGGAATGGTGGGCGTGCCGGGATTTTCATACAGGCTTTTCCAGACTCTGAGCGAGCACAATATCAGTATCATACTCATCACTCAGGCCTCATCCGTGAATACAATGTGTGTGGCTGTGGCTGAGAAGGATGCCGCCCTGGCGAAGGAAGCTGCCGATGCCTGTTTCGCATACGAGATTTCCCTTGGAAAGCTCAATCCGCTCAAGGTGGAGACAGGCTTCTCGATTGTCTGCCTTGTGGGTGACGATATCCTGAATCAGCGCGGTACGACAGGCAGGATGCTTGCTGCGCTTGGAAGAAGGAGTATTGGTGTCAGGGCCGTGGCCCAGGGATCTTCAGAGAGGAATATTTCGGTGATTCTCGCTTCCGAGGATGTCAGGCCGGCAATCCGCTACATCCACAAAGAGTTTTTCGAGGAGTCTTCCTACAAGGACATCAACCTGTTCATTGCAGGGTACGGCACTGTGGGAAAGGCGCTCGTGGATATCATCGCCCGCAACAGGGAAAAGATTGCGGAGCGCACCGGAAAGAGACTGCATCTTGCCGGACTGTCCAACAGCCGCAAATTCATCCTGGACAAGGAGGGACTGAAATTCGACAATATAGAGGAGCAGCTTGCGGATGGGCGTCCGGCTGCCAATGACGCTTTTTTCGAGGCTCTGGCTAAAGTGTCGTTGCAGAATTCCATTTTCATTGACTGCACGGCGTCGTCCGACATTTCTTACAAATACCTCAATCTTTTCGAAAGGGGATATTCGGTGGTCGCCAGCAACAAGATTACGTTCGCTGCTCCATATACGCAATATAAGACATTGAAAACCAGCGCAGTGGAGAATGGAGTGTCATTGAAATACGAGACCACTGTAGGGGCGGCGCTTCCGATTCTCGAATCCATAGCGAGAAGCGTGAACAGCGGAGACGAGATCAGGAGCATCGAGGCTGTGCTTTCCGGGACGATGAATTACATTTTCAGTACATATAAAGGAGGGGAGGACGGAAAGACGTTCTATGATGTGGTCAAATATGCCAAGGAGGCAGGTTATTCTGAACCGGATCCGAGGCTTGACCTGAGCGGAAGGGATGTGTTGAGGAAGCTTCTGATTCTTTCCCGTGAGGCAGGGGCTGAGATAGATGAGGCTGATGTCCATATAGATCCGGTTCTCGGTCCTGAGTTCTTTGAGGGAAAGGTTCCGGAGTTCTTCGAGAAACTGGCTGCCAATGAGGAGGTCTTTGCGGCTTCTTACAGGGAGGCGGCCTCCAGGGGATTGAGACAGCGTTTTGTGGCGTCGCTCGTGACAGAGCGTGCCGAGGACGGAACTGTCAGGTACAAGGCTTCGATGGGACTGCGTTCGGTCGGCCCGGAGAGTCCGCTGTATTCGCTCTGCGGGACTGACAATGCGGCGCTTATCAAGACGGAGTTTTATCCTTCGCCGCTGGTAGTCCAAGGTGCCGGCGCCGGCGCTTACCAGACTGCTTCAGGTGTCCTGAACGACATCCTGATGTAGAGTGGAGAGGGTGATTGCGAAGAAATTGGGTCAGCGAGAATACTTTCATACGCTGCCGTCCTCCGAAGTACAGGCCTTCGCCTTCTGCAAACAACGAAATGAAAAACTAAAAAACGAATAAAATATGAAAGTCGCAGTAGTAGGTGTGACCGGCCTGGTCGGCACCAGAATGATGGAAGTCCTTGCAGAGAGGAATTTCCCCGTAACCGAATTTTTACCTGTAGCTTCCGAACGTTCAGTCGGGCGCAAGGTGACATTCGCAGGCAAAGAATATACAGTTATCAGTGCGGATGACGCCATTGCAGCGAAACCTGATCTCGCAATCTTCTCCGCAGGCGGCGGCCCGTCAAAAGAACTTGCTCCGAGATTCGCTGCCGTAGGTTGCCGCGTTGTTGACAACTCATCATGCTGGAGAATGGATCCGACCAAGAAACTCGTTGTGCCTGAAGTCAATGCGGACGTCCTCACGGCGGATGACTACATCATTGCCAATCCGAACTGTTCCACCATACAGATGCTTCTGCCTCTCGCTCCACTTCACAGGAAATACCATATCAAACGCATCGTTGTATCTACATACCAGAGCGTTACCGGAGCGGGCAACAGGGCTGTGGCGCAGATGGAAGCCGAGAGAGGCGGCGCGGCCTGGGGCGAGTATGCCGCGAAATTCCCTTATCCGATTGACCAGAACATCATTCCTCATATCGATGACTTCACCGAGAACGGCTACACAAAGGAGGAGATGAAAATGGTCAACGAGACCCATAAGATTCTGGGCGACGACACAATAGGCGTTTCCGCCACAACTGCCCGCGTGCCTGTCATCGGAGGTCATTCAGAGTCTGTCAATCTCGAATTCGAGAAAGATTTCGAACTCGAGGATGTGCGCAGAATCTGGGAGGAAACGCCTGGCGTTACTGTGCAGGACAATACAGCTGAGAAGGTTTACCCGATGCCTCGTTTCGCCCTCGGACACGACGATGTCTTCGTGGGACGTCTGCGCAGGGACTTTTCAGTGAAGTCAGGTCTCAATTTCTGGTGCGTTTCGGACAATATCCGCAAGGGTGCTGCAACCAATGCTGTCCAGATTGCCGAGGTCCTGCTCCAGAAGGGTTTCCTTCCTGCTGAATAATGTCTTTGACAGGCTGGTGCCCTGCCGCATTGCCGGTAGCATCCCGCCTGTCATTTCGACCAAGTTCCGTTCTTTCTGTCATTTCGACCAAGCGAAGTGCGTGGAGAAATCTCAAGGTAGCATTAATCAGTAACATCATGGCAGACAATTATTTGGAAAAACGTTACGACGAAGTGTTCGGAAATGGAACCGCAAAGAAAGTGGTCAAGCACAGCGGTCCGTCTCTGAACACCCTTCTTGTCAAGAACCGCAGTATCAGGATATTCCATCAGGATGCTGAAGTCAGTGAGGAGCATCTCAGGGAGATAGTCGGGGCGAACACCAAAATCGCTTCCGCAATGAACCGGCAGACGTTGAGGTTCGCTCTTGTAAGAAGAGAGGATGCCACGGCTGACGGGAACACTTCGTATGAGAAGCTATGTGGCCTTTATGTCCACGGCCAGTCCTGGCGCATCCCTCCGTCCGCTTTCATTGTGGTGTTCAGTACAATCCCTGAGGACAAATACGTTTACATAGACCTGGGTATCTCACTCCAGAGTATGTCGCTCAAGGCAGTGGAATTAGGCTACAACTGCCTGATGATGGGACGCAACACTCCTGAAGAACTTGCGGATGCTGTTTCAGCCGGAGACCCGGAGCGCGCAGCCTCCATAGCCTCCCTCCATCCTCTTATTCTCCTCGCCGTCGGCAAAGCAGACCAAAGCGCTTTCCTGAAGCCCGTCTCATTGGCTGACGCCCCTCTCGACGAATCCGGCAAGCCCGCTCCAGGATACCTCTCCTATTATGACAAGGACGGAGTCCACTATGTCCCGAAGCTGGTGCTGGATGACATTCTTCTGTGAAAAATCCAAGGAAATAATTTGCCGATATCGGAAAAATCCAAACAAATAATCAGAAGGCAATAATCTTTTTGAGCCAGAGACGGAGGACAGGGTC
>JAQXHU010000066.1 GCA_029007435.1 Bacteroidales bacterium | reverse complement strand
GCTGTCCTGTCAAACTGGAGAAAGGCCGAGTCAGCGCAATGCCTCGGTGAGGAGACTTCCATAAGCCTCTCCTGCGGAACAATCTTTATCTGCCCCGAAGCAATCTGAGATATCAGCACAGCCGCCAGTATGATATGGAATCTTACAGCCATCCTCCGGAAACGTTGTCTCTTACAGTGATTATGAAATCATTCTTCCTGCCGTCCCCTGCTGTCACGGTCGCTGAGGTCTGGCCCGGGCGGATGCCTTTCACAGTCAGTTTCCCGTCAGTCACGGATGCGGAGGCGACAGAACTTTCAACCACACTTACAGAGTATGTAAGTCCATCACCATTAGTGAAATAACGAGACGGGACAAGTGTGGCTGAACCACCGGTCGCCACCAGCACATTCGGGAAGGACATAGCCGCTCCGCTGCCTTCAATCGCTTTAAGAAATCCGTATGCGTTCACCTGGCCGCTGCCCATTTTCCCTGTATACTCGTTAAGGTCCATTGATTTCAAATGATTGTCCCCGAGCTCGGCGACATATTTGTAATAATTTTTCGGAGCGTCCAGATTCCAGAATCCCTCTACAGGAACCGCGGTGGAATAGAGCAGGTCAATGATTTCCCCAGCCTTGAAATGCTTCCTCAGCTGTGCGGCGTATGAGAGTCCGAGCGCGACCACTCCCGACACGTGAGGGCAGGCCATGGATGTGCCTTCCATATAGCCGTAACCGCTTTCGCTGATGTGTGGCGGGAGGGTGGAGAGAATGCATCCCACGGCGCCTCTGTTCTCGCCTTCTCCGTACTCGTAGTAATAATCCTGGTCGCCTCCCGGTGCGCAGATGGTGGTTCCCGGACCGTAATTCGTATAGACTGACGGGGTGAAGTCACCGGCTGTGGCGGCTACCGACACGAAGTCTTTGTAAGCTCCCGGATATCCTGCCGCAGGAGCGTCTTCATTGCCTCCGGCGAATACGGCTATTCCTCCCTCTATGACGCCGTCAGGAGAGCCCGCATTGTGGATGAAATAGTCCAGTGCCTTGGCTTCCAGCGCATTGTCCTGCATCCATGAGTCGTCGTCTCCGTACTGCGGAGTCCATTCATAAGGATTGGCGGCACCTGAGACATAACCCCAGCTGCACTGGAGAATCACGGCACCGTTGTCAGCTGCGTACTTGATGGCCCGCACCTCGTCCAGGACCGTTCCGGCATATTGTCCGGAGAAAATCTGGCAGGACATTATCCTCACTCCTGGCTTCGAGCCGTCACCTCCGGCGATGCTGCTGATTCCCGTGCCGTTGTTGTTCACGGCTCCTATCACTCCTGCGACGTGGGAACCGTGTCCGGTGTCGGCCAGGTCGTCAGTCGAGATGATGGCTGAGCCTCTTGCGAAATTGTATCCGTAATAGTCTCCGGCATAACCGTTTCCGTCATTGTCTTCGTGCGAGCGCCAGATTTCACCCTCGTTCACCCACATGCAGCCGGCAAGGTCGGGATGGGACCAGTCCACACCCTCGTCGAGCACGGCCACGATGATTGAAGGGTCTCCAGTGCAGAGCTCCCAGGCTTTCTCCACCTGCACGTCGGCGTCCTTGACGAACTTGGTCTCTTTCAGAGTGCCGTCATTGACAAGGCTCCACTGGTATGGCAGGAGAACGTCGTTGAAACGTCCTGATGCTCCGCTTTTTACGGATGGCAGGCTTGCAGGTGTCGCTTTCCCGTTGTAGGCGCGTTTGAGCTGCCTGTTGTATTCCACACGTCTTATCTCACCGAGGGCGGATAGGTCAGATGCGGCCTTTGACAGCGGGATGTTCTCGTCGAATCTCACTAGATACCAGAGGTGAAGACCGGCTTTCCGGGCTTTTTCCTCCGACCTGCTGTCCACAGGGAAAACCCTCTCTATCTCATATCCATCGAGCAATGCCAGCACTTCGTCCACACTGCTGATTCCGCTGCGGGTAGCCGGACCGGCAGGGCCGCTCTTGGTGAGACCGGCCTTGTCGAGGATTCCGCTGACGTCCTCGCTGAACCTGATGAGCAGCTGCCCTTTGACCGCGGTCTCCGTCTCTTCGGAAAGTTTTCCGCTGTCAGGGACCTGATGCCCTGTTTCAACCGAGCAGGAGAAGGCCAGGGCGGCGATGCCCGGAATTATTGCTGATAATATCGCTTTTCTCATTGATTATTCCTCCTCCGCTATATTGTTTGGATTGTATTTCTTGTTGACATATTCTTTGTAATAGTAATCGAGGTTGGCCGGCTCGTTCGAGAAGCCGCACAGATTTCCGTCCAGATCCTTGCCGTCCTGCGGGAACACCAGTGAGAACGGAATCCATAGGTCCAGTTTCGGGTGGAACAGAAGCCAGTCCGGAAGTTTTCCCGACAGCCTGTTCAGATTCACAGAGAACAGTTTTGCGTTCGGAAGAATCTTCGGCACGCCTATCAGTCTCGCAGGGAGAGTGTCGCAGGCATTGACCTCCGCCGCTGTCCATTTCGGCACTGACGGGTCGTCCTCGAAGTCAGGAATCGAGCCCTGCAAGTAGTTCACTGACAACCTCAATGTGTCCAATGCGGACCATTTCAGAAGCCTCTCCGGGAACGAGCGTTTTCCGCTTTCGTCTTTGGCGCATTCGTCAATGAGTCCGCCCAGATCTTCTTTCACGGTGTTGCTGAGGTCGTATATTGTGCTCCTGGTGTTGGCATTCATTATGAGCGTCCTGAGGTTCGGGAAATTGTCCTCGTCAATCACCTGCGGAATCTTCTGGAAATTGTTTCCGCTGAGATCCAGATACTCAAGATTCTTGAGATTCTTGAACTCTTCCGGCAGGTCGATAAGACCGTATGCGCTGATGGTCAGTCGTTTCAGCTGGGTGAGCTCACAGATGTACCCGCCCGGGTAAAGGTCCTTCAGGAAAGTGTTGGAGTTGCTGAAGAAATACAGCTCCTCCGCGGCGGTGAGATATTTCACCTGGAACGGAAGTCCTTCCTTGGTGTCGAACAGGAAGAATGAGGCGGAACGGACACGGCCTTTGTTCTCGCCTGATTTCCAGACAGTGACGCCTGTCCAATACTCCATTTTCTCCGCGGTCTCGAATTCTCTCCAGCAGCCGAGCGCACGGTTTATGGCAATGAGGGCCAATGAATCGCCCTTGACTCCGATTTCGATAGGTTCCGCCCCGAGCTGTCTGACAGTGATGCTCTCTTTTCCGGACGGAGTTATTCCGCTTTCCTGGGGCACCAGCCTGATGCTCGTGCTCCTTGGCTCCTGATTAACGTTGAAGTTCCAGGTGAAGTTCAATGTGACAGAGCGCGGGCGGGCGCCCCTGTCAAGATTCAGTTCGTCTTTCTTGCAGGTCAGCCAGCTGGCGTCCTGCTCCGGAATGACGACATCGAAAGGCACATTGGTTTTCACTTTGATTTCGAAATGCCTGTCAGCCAGCGCCGCATAGCTGGCCACTTCCACTTCGTCATTGTCAGGGCTTATCTCGTATCTGAATCCTTCCTGCTTGATGGTGAAGTCCTTGCGCTCTCCTGAATTGATGGTCTCGATACGGACCATGCCTTCTCTCGGTGACACGGTGAGGGCCGAGTCGATGATGATCCTGCACTCAGCAGAGCCTGTTCCGTTCGCAGGGGAGACAGTGATCCACGGCTCCTGGGTCTTGGCCACCCAGCTTTCTGTGGAGGTCACTTTCACTGTCCGGGTGCCTCCCGCTGCGTCAATCTCGATATCTCCGCAGTCAAGTCCGAAAGCGGTGTTCTCATCCTTGCATCCCGCAAGGAACGCCGGTATCATGAGAAGTATTGCTGTTCTGTATATTTTCATTTTCATAATCAATTAATCCAGAGGAATGTAACTGCATCTGCGGATGTCCTGCGTCTTGTCGTAAAGAAGGAAGAACGCACCGGCCGCATAAGCATAGCAGATGTCGGACGCGTCGAACACAATCTCAGGGTTGTCGCTGATGTCGAGGTAATAAATCAGTGTCGATATTGTGTCGGAAATCTTGCCGAGATTGTTCGAACCGATATAGAATCCGCGCAGCCCCTTGTGGTTGTAAAGTCCTGTAGGCCACTGGGACAGGCATCTTTCACCCTTGACATCCCTTTGTCCTCTTATGCCGAACACTGTCAGGTATCCGCTGTCCAGCGGCTCGAACGGGAATGCGGAGAACCTGTTGTATGACAGGTCAATGCCGTACAGATACGGGATGTTCACCGCATTCAACTCATCAGGCAGGTCGTTGAGATGGTTGTATGACAGGTCGATGGACCTGATATATTTCACATTCTCACCGGTGAAGGAGCCTTTCGGGAAATTGTCCAGCGAGCATCCCCTGAATGACAGGTTGGACACCACGGACTTGCTTTCCGCCAGGCAGGTCGGGTAGGTGGTGAGTTCCGGATTGTTGTTCAGGGTCAGGGTCTCGACCTTGAGTCCCTTGTAGCCGTTTCCGGCGTTCTGGAATCCGGAGATATGGTTGTATGAGAAGTCCACCGAGCCCATCACGTAGATTGATTTGGCGGAGAAGATGTCCGGGAACTCTGTGAACTGGTTGTTCTGGACTGAGAATGTCTCCACGTCGTCCATCTTGAAGAACAGGCCGTTCTCGTCCACCGGGATGGAACTCAGCCGGTTGTTGTCAAGATAGAGCTGGACAATGCCTATGTCCTCACCGAAAGCCTCGGTGATTTCCTCAATCTTGTTGCTTGAGAGATCCAGCAGGCCGAGCTTCTTCATATTCTTGATTCCCGCCCCGTCAATGCGGGTGAGATTGTTATGGTTCATGTACAGAATCTGGAGTTTCTCAGCGGCCGCTCCGTTCGCAAGGCAGTCAAGGGCCTTGGCAGCCTCCTCGGAGCTCCACTGGAGATTGTTGGCGATATTCACGGACACCAGTTCCGGCATATCCCTGAGCGACTCCGGAACACGCAGCATTTTCGGGCAGTTGTAAATTTCCAGGTCTGTGAGCGACACGAGGCCTCCGAGAGTCCCCGGCAATGTCTCAAGCTCGCCGTTGGCAATGTAGAGCTTCTCGAGCTTGGACAATGTTCCCAATTCGTCAGGAAGTGACCTCAGCCCGTTGCAAAGCTTGCCTGACACAACGTCTTTCGGCTGGATTCTCATCCTTCCCGTCCCTTTCTCGATAATCTCGTCCTCGCTTCTGGTCTCATACAGAGAAATTTCCGGGATGCTTATATTATGCTCCATGAGGGCTCTCGCAACAGGCTCTGACAGCTGGGTGGCCGGATGTATCATCCTCAGATACTCTTTGTGGCGCTCCATCCTGTCGCTCCTGCCCGCGCCCGGCTGGATGGTCGGGTCGTATTCGAGCAGGTTGTAATCGTTGTGCGTGCCAAGATACAGCTCCACAAGCTCGCTGAGCTGTCCGATGGCAGGGGAGAGGTCGCCCCTGAATCCGAAATCGCTGATGTTGATAAGTGCCACGCGTCCATTGGAATGCAGCTGGACGCCCGGCTGGTCACCCCAGAGGTCGGGGTCTTTGTTGAAGTTCCAGTTCGCTCCGGCCGGCCAGTCCTGGCCGCTGTAGTACCAGCGTTCTCCGTCGAGTGACTCCCATATTTCCCGGAGAGCGAAATAATCTTTCAGATATTCGTCCGACTCCCTCAATGTCACCGGCACCTCGGCCTCGGATGTCTTGTTGTCAGCTACTGTGAATTCAGATGTCCTGACAGACGAACTGGTTTCGAGCAACTTCTTGCCTGAATCGTAAAGTGTGTATGAATCAATGACATACTTGCCGGCTTTGAGTGAAACAAGGGTGTCGCACTCAAGTTTCGAAGTGAGATATCCTTTCGGATTCCCGCCGCTTTCGTCATAGTCCACTGTGAAGTCAGCAGGCAGTTTCTTGAATGAAGTCTTCACTCCGGTGACGCTTTCTTTCACGGTGATGTCGGCATACGATATCTCGTCGAAGGTGTATTCCCTCTCGGCGGCTCTGGTCGTAGCTTCGAAATCCTTCACAAGGGTGAACCTTGCCTTTCCACGTGGAGTGACCTTCGCCAGGATGTCCTGCACGGCAAGGCCTCCGGGCACCACTGTGAATTCACCCGCTTCACCGCCGTGATATATCTCCTGGTCGAGTTTGTCGAACAATGTGAATGCATTGACCTTGTAGTTTCCGGCCACCAGTTTGAGTTTTTCGCTTCTCAGCCCGAACTCAGCCGCTTCGTCGTTTGATGCGGACAGCGTCAATGTCTGGGAAATCTGGATATTCCCGTATTGGAGCATCACCATCACCTTGGTGACGTCTTTGAGATAATCCAGCTCGGGCACGACTGCTTTTGTGCCCTCGTAGGACGCTTCCTTGTACAATTTGAACTGGACATAGCCATAGTCCTTCTCCCTGTAATCCGGTACCTCATCCTTCCGGCAGGAAGGAAGCAGGGCGGACAGGGCCGTGAGGGCCATGAGAATATGATATTTCAGTGACTTCATTTTTTTGCCTTGCTGTAATTTTCTAAAACTCAATTCATTATAGTTTGTTTTTGGGGCTTGGTGACCGTTAGTTTGTTCTGGTGCAGACGAGAACGCCCAAGACATTCCAGCTGCTATCTGTGAATACAAAGTAATCCTCCTTGCCCACTTCAGACATGCTTACATACATCTGGGTAGTGGAATTCATTTTGTATGTCAGCCAATAATCGGCCGATGGACCCTGTGTCGCATCGTCCCAGTTGTTCCAGGCTGCCTGGCCTTGAGGCTCACCAGGGCAGTTCACGGATGGCATCTGAGGGAATTCCTTGCTGTACGTGAGGCAGTAGATGTTGTTTTCGTCGATGCCATAGCAATTGCTTTTAATCTCACCCAAGAGCGAACCTGTGTACTTCTCGAGCGTCGCTCCGTTGACATTTTCAGGATATGCGAATGAGAACGGTGCGCTGCCGGAGGCTGAACTGTCGTAGATGAGATGGATTGCGGCGAAGTTCAGTCCGTTGCTGTCTTTGAGGACTATGATGCATTCCGTTCCGGAAGCAACTGATTCTCCGATATATACGATAATTCCGTTTGAGGCGCCCTCCACTGCGAATGATCCGTCAGTAATAAGGGCGAATCCCTCACTTGTAATGGAATAGATATTTGCATTTGAAGGAGTGGACCCCAGATTGAATCCTACCGAAGTGCTGGATACGGTCGCAGTGTAAATATTGGTGGTGGAGTAATTGCCGTTTATGTACATATAGAGTTCTGAAACCTTTGACATCGGCTCCACGGTACCAGTTCCGGATGTGATTGAAATACCGTCAGATCCGCCGGTCGCGCTTTCGTCGTAGATGCAGTAGAGAGCGGCTTTGGCCTTTCCGTCAGCCCCGTAGAGCACAATGAATGACTCCGGCCTCTCGGCTGACTGGTTGCTGAATTTGTCAGGCTCCATGGTCGCACGGCCCTTGAGATTGTTCTCGAAGAGGGTGAAAGTGAGCCAATAGCTGTCTATCTCACTGTCGTTCAGAGGCATTGCGCCATAATCGAACACCTTGTATGATGCCACAGCCTCGCTGAACAGAAGGACGGCATCTGAATATTGGTCGCTGTAGGTGAGAGTATAGACATTGTCGGTGTCGATGAGGCTCTCATACCATCCTCCGCTTGCGGCTCTTTCAAGAGTTGCCTTATAGACATCGTCAGGATTCTCGGAAAGGGTGACGAAATCAACTTTCACGCCTGTTCCCTGCTCCAGTCTGCCGATGCAGTATTTCTTGT
>JAQXHU010000065.1 GCA_029007435.1 Bacteroidales bacterium | reverse complement strand
CCGCGCGGGTAGGCCTCGTCCATATTGGCAATATCTCTGAAAGTGTTAGTGAGATTGCATCTTCCACCACCGGTGATGGCCACTTTGGCAAGCGGTTTCTGTCCCGCCTCGAAGACCGTGACATCGGCATCGGGACACATTGTCATTATATTCACGGCGGCGAAACACCCGGCTGCTCCTCCGCCAATAACAGCCACCCGCATATCTACTCCTCTTTCCAGACTTTCAGATATTGCTCCAGAGCCCACATCTCGTCCCTGTACCTGGCAGCGGCACTGTAGTCCAGTTCAGCTGCGGCCTTCTTCATCTTACGTCTTGCCTCTTCCGCGGCTTTCTCTACCTGAGGCCTTGACATTGAACGGATTACAGGGTCCTGAAGCACGGCGGCGAGGTCGGCCTGCAGATAGCCTTCCACATAAGCTGAATTGCTTTCCCGCTTCGAGTCATCCCCGAGCCCGACGGTGATCTTGCCTTTTCCGAGGGCGCTCGGGTCCGGAATGAACACCGGCGCGTCGTACGAATTGGAAGCTGTAACGCGGCCTGCGTTCCTGCCGGCAGTCCCTCCTGTCTGCGACTGACCTCCGCCAAGTTCCATAGCAAGGGCGTTGTGCTTGACTTCCACCTGTTTAGGAGTGATGTGGTTCAGCGTATTGTACTCAATCTGCTTCTTCCTCCTGCGGTCGGTCTCGTAGATTGTTTCCTGCATTGAACGGGTCACTGAGTCGGCGTACATTATTACGAGGCCGTGCACATTTCTCGCGGCCCTTCCGGCAGTCTGAGTGAGCGCCACCTGGGACCGGAGAAATCCCTCTTTGTCAGCGTCAAGTATTGCCACAAGAGACACTGAAGGGATGTCAAGGCCCTCCCTGAGCAGGTTTACTCCAATGAGTACGTCGAAAAGCCCGTTCTTGAAGTCCTCTATTATTTCGACTCTCTCCGTCGTGTCGATGTCCGAATGGATATAACGGCATCTCACGCCGCGCTTCCCGAAGAAGTCGTCCAGCTCTTCGGCCATACGTTTTGTGAGCGTTGTCACCAGCACCCGCTCGTCCACTTCGGCCCGTTTCCGTATTTCCTCGAGAAGGTCATCCACCTGGTTCTGGGTAGGGCGAACCTCGATAGGCGGGTCAAGAAGACCGGTAGGCCTTACAACCTGTTCAACCACAAGCCCTTCCGAACGGCGCAACTCATAGTCCGACGGGGTAGCGCTGACAAACACCGTCTGCCCTGTTATCTCCTCGAATTCCTCGAATTTCAGAGGCCTGTTGTCTGCCGCGGCAGGAAGCCTGAAACCGTATTCTATCAGGACAGATTTTCTCGAGTGGTCGCCGCCGTACATCGCCCTTATCTGGGGAATTGTCACGTGGCTCTCGTCGATGAATGTGATGAAATCGTCCTGGAAATAATCGATGAGACAGAACGGACGCTGTCCCTCCTTCCTGCCGTCAAGGTATCTGGAATAATTCTCGACGCCGGGGCAGTAACCCATTTCCTTGATCATCTCAAGGTCGTATTCTACCCTCTGTTTCAATCGTTTGGCTTCCAGGTTCTTTCCGATTTCCTCGAAATATGCGAGCTGCTTGACCAGGTCGTCCTGAATCTTGCTGACTGCTCTTGCTGTCTTCTCCTTGGTAGTGACAAAATTGCCTGCCGGATATATCGGCACCTCGCTGAGCTGTTCGAGGGTAGCTCCGGTCACCGGGTCAATCAATGACAGCGAGTCAATCTCGTCGCTGAAGAACTCGATTCTCACAGCCTCGTCCGAGCCGCCCAGATATACGTCCACAGTATCTCCCCGCACTCGGAACGTGCCCCTTTTGAAATCCGTCTCCGTCCGGCTGAACAGGGCGTCCACCAAATGGTACAGGAGCCGGGTCTCGCTTATCTGCTGCCCCACGTGAATCTTGACGGTCTGTTCGTGGAAATCCTGCGGGTTTCCGATGCCGTAAAGGCAGGAGACGCTGGACACCACTATCACATCCCTCCTCCCCGACATCAGGGCTGAAGCGGCGCTTAGCCTGAGTTTGTCAATCTGTTCGTTGATGCTCAGGTCTTTTTCGATGTATGTGTCAGTTGAAGGTATGTAGGCTTCCGGCTGGTAATAGTCATAATATGACACGAAATACTCCACGGCATTGTCCGGGAAGAATGACTTGAACTCCCCGTAAAGCTGGGCCGCAAGGGTCTTGTTGTGGCTCAGTATCAATGCGGGACGCTGGAGTCTCTCGATGACATTTGCCATTGTGAAGGTCTTTCCCGAACCGGTGACACCAAGCAAGGTGACGGCGTCTGAACCCTCATTGAGAGCGGAACAGATGCCGTCAATAGCCGCCGGCTGGTCACCGGATGGCCTGTATGCCGAATTTATCTTGAATTTCATTCTCCAAAGTTAATGAATAATGGAGAATATATCATCATTTGGAGAGATATCTGTCGATAAGCCGGTTGAGTGTCCGTACTGATTCCGTGGTGGTGAATCCGTCAGGCTCAGTGTTGAAGCAATAGTCCACAAGCCTGTCAACAGTGGTCTCGGCCACGTGAGTCCGGGTGTCGCAGGAAGCGTAGTAGATGAGAATCCGTCCGTCATCGTCCTTTATCCATCCGTTGCAGAACAGCACGTTCATCACGTCGCCCACATATTCCCATCCTTCAGGGGCCATAAAGAATCCGGCCGGCTCGGCAATCACCCTTGACGGGTCGTCGAGCGCTGTCATATAAAGGTATAGAACGTATCTTAGTCCGGAAGCGCAGCCCCTGACTCCGTGGGCGAGATGCAGCCATCCCCTGTCAGTCTTTATCGGTGCCGGGCCTTCCCCGTTTTTCAGTTCCTTGATTGTGTGGTAATGGCGGAGATTGATAATTTTTTCATTGTTGATGACCGCATTCTCCATACTGTCCACAAGTGCCCATCCAATGCCTCCGCCGTTGCCTGCGTCGATGAAGCCGTCCTGAGGCCTGGTGTACAATGCGTACTTGCCGTCAATGAACTCGGGGTGCAGCACGACGTTTCTCTGCTGCGAACCCGATACTATGTCCGGAAGTCTTTCCCAGTTTATCAGATCTTTTGTCCTGGCTACTCCGGCTGCTGCGACTGCTGATGAAAGGTCTCCATCGGGTGCGGACGGGTCTTTCCTTTCAACGCAGAAAATTCCGTAAATCCATCCGTCCTCGTGTGCCACGACACGCATATCATAGATGTTCGTCGCAGGCTCCCCGAAATCAGGCATCGTGACGGGCCTGTCCCAGAACCTGAAATTGTCAATGCCGTTCGGGCTTTCTGCCACTGCGAAGAATGATTTCCTGTCGGCTCCCTCAACCCTTGCCACAAGCAGGTATCTGCCGTTCCATTTGATGGCTCCTGCATTGAATGCGGCGTGGATGCCGAATCTCTCCATCAGGTATGGATTCCTTTCAGGGTCAAGGTCATATCTCCAGAACAGGGGAGAGTGCTCTCCAGTAAGTACAGGATTCTCATACCTTCTATAAACTCCATTGCCTTCGACAGGGGTGTTTTTCTTTGTCAGCAGGGCCTCGTGGCTGTTCCTGAGCCACTCGAGCCTTTTATTGTATTCCATATACAGAGTCTTAATTGTGTTTATATTCATTCAGATTGTCCAGCAGGAGAATGTCGCTTTCGGAAGCGAAACTGTTGAAATCCCCGCTGTTGGCGGAACCTTGATAAGGTGCGTAGAAATGCTCAGGCTTGTCCCAGGCGTTCCTCCACGTGAGCGCATAGGCCACAGGGAACTCTTTCAGGACGGGCAGCAATGTCTCCCTCCACCAGGAAGGATGCCTGAGGCTTTCCAGGCCGGCCTCCGTCAGCGCCATCACTTTATTGCGGGCCTCGCTCTGCTTCTTTATGTAGGTGAATGCCTCAGCTGCCTGGCTGCGGAATCTCTCATTCGCGGACTCTATAGGCTCGTCCTGTTTGATATATTCGTATATGTCCAGGCCGAGAATATCGACAGTGTTGTCTCCAGGGTATCTTTCCATATAGACTTCTTCGGTATTGCCTCCGCCCGGAGAGTAGGCCCAGACAATATTCCTGAGGCCCCTGTGGAATACCATATAGTCGTATGTGAGATTCCATAAGTCTTTGTATTCGCGTACGGTGCAGAGTCCGCGCCCCCACCAGAACCAGCTTCCGGTATGTTCGTGCCAGGGCCTGAAAATCACCGCTGCAGGTTTTCCGTCCGGACCTTTCACCGACCCGATGAAATCAGCGGCCCTCTCAAGCCATTTCATAAACACGGGACGGCCTTCTCCGTTCAGGATCCAGCTGACCACCTGGTCCGAGGTCACGTCCCAGGCGTCCCCTCCTGTCAGGGGATTGCGGGCGTGCCAGGAGAATGTCAGCACTCCTCCTCTGGAATAATGCTCCTCAGCCGCAGCCCTCATCATATCGAACGGGATGCCGTCCAGATTGGCTTCGTCGGCCATTTCTATTCCGCCGAGGTCCATTCCGAGCACTGCCGGATATTGGCCGCAGGTCTCTTTCACATCGGATCTTGTGAATCCGCTTTCAGGTATGGCATCGAGTTTCCACTCGTGTCCGTAAAACAAATCGTCCTGATGTCCGTACAGGGTTTTTCCGCCGGATCCGGCTGTTCCGAGAAGTGAGATGAGCCCTTCCGAGAGCTCTTCTCCGGATCTGTCAGGCACTGTTGAGCCAAGTTTCCTGCTGGAATTCCTTATGATCTCAATAGTGGAAATGTCGTCAAGATATACGGAGTTGAGCCCCTGCTGCTCCTGGGCCGGATCACCGCAGTAGTCGTCACCTTTTCCCCAGTAGATTCGCTCCGGGTTCTGGCTTGCGAGTCCTCCCCACGCCCAGAAATTAAGCCCGGCAAGTGCTCCTCCGGTCTTGGCGGACTGCTCCAGTCTGCTGAAAATGTGGGAATAATATCTGTCGCGGCAGGTGACGGCCGTGCCTCTTTTGAACTCGAATCCGTCGCGCGGAAAGCCGAACTCCTCAATCACCACAGGTTTTCCGAGCTCTTCGGCCACCCGGATGTGCTCGTCAATATATTTGTCTGTTTTCGTGATGCCATTGGCCAATGTTCCCTCAAGGTCGTCAGCCTTGACCCATCCCCAGTTGTACGGCCAGATGTGTATAGTCAGGTAATCAATGTCCGGGCAGGAGTGTATGTCCTTGAAGAGCTCCATATCCACTTCACAGCCGAACGAGCCTTCGTTGCCGGTGGACACGAGGTGGTTGCTGTCGAGGGATTTGATGAATGCGGCAGCCTCTTTCAGCCAGGATGCGAACTCGGCCTTGACCTCTTTGTCGTCCGTGAAGCATCTCGGCTCGTTGCATATCTGCCAGGAGAAGATGGCCGGGTCTTCGGAATATGGCTTTCCGGTGATGCTGTTCACTCTTGACACAACGTTCCTGACGTGCTCGCGGAACAACTCGCGGGCTTTCATATTGGTTATGAACCGGGATGTAGCCGCCCTGTACTCGTCCCAGGTGGCCTCTGTCGTGCTCAATGGACTTCCTGCCCCTGCCCATTCCAGATACTGCCCGTAGCCGCCGGACCATTCCCAGGCGTTGTTGATATAGAGCACGGCTGTCATTTTCCGCTTCCCGAGTTCGTTGAGAAAACGGTCAAGTCCTTTGAACAGGTCCTCGTTATAGACTCCCGGCTCTGTCTGGAGCGTAGGCTCCACCTTGGATTTCACTCCTTCCTTCCCGTCTGCTCCTACCAGGACCCGGAGGTTTGTTATCCCCAGCGACTTCAATGAATCAAGTTCTTCGGCAAGCCTGTCGGGGTCAGCGGCGTAGGTGTCCGAAGCCAGGATAGGTCCGTACCACATATTGGTGCCGATAAAATATCCGTACGGTTCTTCTCCGCAGATGAACTGTCCGTCTTTTATGGAGATGTATTCGTCTGTTCCCCTGTTTCCGCAGGATACTGCGGCAAGGAACAATGTCAATGCAAGGATCAGGGTTGATGCTTTCATATTAGCTGTCTGTGTTATTTCGCCTTGCAAAGTTATAGCTTGTGCTCCGGTTAAACAAATACTGATTTGATAAATATTGGTATAAAGCTACACTGTCACTTTGTTCTTTTTGTATAGCGCCCTGAACTCTCTCGGCGTGATTGAGCGCTTCGCCTTGAAAATGCGGTTGAAATTGGAAAGGTTGTGGGAAGAGTCCACGAGAAGCCGGGCGGCATACCCAAGGCGGATGTCAAGCACGTAGTCAGACAGGGATTTGCCCGTTCGCAGCTTGAAAAATCTGCTGAATGCTGAAGGACTCATACCGACCAGGGATGCCATATCTCCGAGTCTCAGCTCTTCTGCGTAATGGTCGTTGATGTATTGTTTGCAAATATATTTATTATTTGATACTATTTTGACAATTTTTAATATTATTCAGCATTTATGGGCCTGGACGTTCTCTCTTTGCCAGGATTGATTTATCTTTGCCAAAATTAATCTTCCGAAATTATGGACAGCAG
>JAQXHU010000064.1 GCA_029007435.1 Bacteroidales bacterium | reverse complement strand
GGCAGGACATTGTGGCGCAGTTTGTTGCGTTTATACACAGTCTCGCTGTTGGTGTGGTCATTACGATAAACTATACCCTCTTCAGTGACAAATGACTCAATCCTGTCCCTTGAGAAGCCCAGCAGGGGGCGGATGAGATATGCATCACAGCTGCCGGAAACCGGAAGCGGGGACTTTGAACGCATACCGGTGATGCCCTTCAGCCCTGTTCCGCGGAGCAGGTTGAGCAGCATTGTCTCGATATTGTCGTTCGCATTATGCGCCACCGCCACTGCCGCATAACCATTCTTGTCGCAAAGATCAGCGAACCAGGAATAACGAAGCGAGCGGGCTGCCATCTCAATGCTCTCCTGATGTTCCCCGGCATATTCTTCAGTATTGAAATCGGCTTTGTGGAACGGTATTCCCCTCGACTCAGCCCACTCCCTGACCAAAGCCTCGTCGCCGTCGCTCTCCTCACCACGGAGATGGAAATTGCAATGTGCCACAGCCATTCTACACCCGCAACGATACGCCAGTTCAGCCATACACATTGAATCAATACCACCGCTGACAGCAAAAAGGGCTGTTTCCCCACGTGGAATCAGCCCCTCCATTATCTTTTCGAATTCCTTGAGCATCATATCACTTCTTCCTTGATGCAATCGTGTAAGAAAAGCCGAATGCAAGGGATTCCTTGAACTGAATCATCTTTCTGCCCTCAGGATGTTTCTCAAGGATCTTCTCGGTCTTCACCATAACCTTGTCATCGTATATGAGGTTGGTCGTAAGAGTCAGGGAGAAGAACTTGGCTATCTTCCAGTCGAGCCTGTTGTCCCAGTTCACGCGGATGTTCTGTGGTTTTTCCAGATAGTCGGAAAACAGCACAAGCTGGGAGGTGTATGAGAAGTTGTTGTTAACCTTGAGCTTGGCATCAATTGTAACCTTGGCACCGAACTCAAAGCGGGCTGATTTGTAATACTCTCCGAGATTGTCAGGATAGAGTTCCAGGTCACGGTATTCCTTCTTGCGCTCCATACCGTATGTCTTTCTCAATGATTCCTCTGTCGTTATCACGAAACCTCCGGTCAACGGTGCGAGGTTGACAGTCAACCACTTGGTAGGCACCCAGTCAATACCGATACCGATGTCCGTATATGCAGGAGACATAAATCCCGACTTGAGTTTCCTCGCGTCTTTCCATTCCCTTTTGCCCGGATCCCAGTCCTCCTCCGCAATGTCTGCAGGCTTGGACGGAACAGGATAATTGTAGCCGTTCGTGAACTGTGACTTGAATGTGAACTTGGCTGAATAATTCAGCTTGGGAGTTGCCTTGTATCCGAACGTTCCCTCATAATAAATACGGTCATCGCTCTTCTGCAGCACCGGTTTGTCAGCCGAATACAGGAAGCCGTAATCAAGCTGGAGACGGTTGTTGAAAAACAGGTCTTTCTTCTTGTAATTCGCATTTGCGTCAATGAAAGACTTGAGCGTGAAGTTGTTGTAACCGCCTGCAGCCCAGTTCGTGAAAGAGGTCTGTCCGAAATTGACCTTCGTAAGAAGAGAATTAGTCCAGTAACGCGGTTTTTTGACCTTCACCTCAGCCTTAGGAGCCACGGAGATGGCCTTGGCAGCCTCTTCCGCCGCTTTCTGAGCATCGGTGATTTCTTGTGCGGATATGGCAGGACAGGTCAATAACGCCGTCGCTGCAATGAGGAGAAATTTCTTCATAATACGATATGTATTAAATTGTTACTTTAACGCAAACGCTGCGTGGAACTAGTATGAAATGGCAAACACCACTCTCTCGTGTGAAGGCTTGCCGGAATAAATGTCCACTCCTTCCTCTTTGCACACAACACTGTCAACAGGGATGCACCTGATGGTGGCTTTTGTCTCATCCTTGATTTTCTGCTCGGTCTCGGCGGTGCCGTCCCAGTGGCAAAGGAGGAAATAGCCCTGCTGGATCTTCTCTTTGAACTCTTCCCAGGAATCGCACTTCTGGATACGTGAATCCCTGAAAGCCATAGCTTTGGCATAGATGTTCTTCTGGATGGCCACAAGGAGGTCCTCAATAAATTTATCCACGCCATCAATACTGATGGTGGTTTTCTCAAGAGTGTCACGCCTGTGCACCTCCACAGTTCCGTTCTGAAGGTCGCGGCCGCCAATTGCAAGTCTCACCGGAACACCTTTCAGCTCCCACTCGGCGAACTTGAAGCCCGGGCGCAATGTATCCCTGTCGTCAATCTTCACACTATGCCCGGCCGCCTCAAGAGCGGATTTCACCTGGTTCATCTTCGCAATAATCGCAGAATGCTCCTCTTCAGTCTTGTAGATAGGCACCATAACCACCTCGATAGGAGCAAGTTCCGGAGGGAGAACAAGTCCGTTGTCATCTCCGTGCGCCATCACAAGGGCTCCCATAAGCCTGGTGGAAACTCCCCAGGAAGTTGCCCATACATACTGAAGCTTGCCTTCCTTGTCAGCATACTGGACATCGAAAGACTTCGCGAAATTCTGTCCGAGGAAATGGGAGGTTCCGGCCTGAAGCGCCTTTCCGTCCTGCATCATCGCCTCAATAGTAAGAGTGTCGAGCGCACCTGCGAATCTCTCGTTCGGGCTCTTGTGCCCTACAATGACAGGCATCGCCATATAGTTTCTTGCGAAATCCGCATATACTTCAACCATTGTTCTTGCTTCTGCCTGAGCCTCCTCAGAAGTGGCGTGCGCTGTATGTCCCTCCTGCCAAAGAAACTCCGCGGTACGGAGGAAAAGCCTTGTGCGCATCTCCCAGCGAACGACATTGGCCCACTGGTTGCACATTATAGGAAGATCCCTCCAGGACTTTATCCAGTTCTTGTATGTGCTCCAGATAATGGTCTCGGATGTCGGCCTGACAATCAGTTCCTCCTCAAGTTTTGAGGACGGATCCACGACAACACCTTTGCCTTCCGGGTCATTCATAAGTCTGTGATGGGTCACCACAGCGCACTCTTTCGCGAATCCGGCCACGTGCTCGGCCTCCCTGCTGAAGAATGATTTAGGAATGAAAAGCGGGAAATATGCGTTCTGGGCACCCGTCTCTTTGAATTTGGCGTCAAGGACGCGCTGCATTTTCTCCCAAATAGCGTAACCATAAGGTTTTATAACCATACAGCCCCTGACCGGGGACTGCTCCGCCAGGTCCGCTTTGACCACAAGGTCGTTGTACCACTGTGAATAGTTCACTGACCGTTTGGTTATCTGATCTGCCATCTTGCCTGAAATATTTATTGTTTATTACCGATTATATTCTTAATATTGCACTATGCCTGTCGGTATGAAAATTGCACATCAGACAGACAGTGCCTATTCAAGAGGTACAAAGATACAAACTTTTATTAATAATAGGAGGTCCGATTATGAAAACTGACATTTTGACCGTCATTGGAGCGGCGCTTATGGTTGCAGCGTGCGGCTCGACGGCGCAATATGCGTCTTCTGGACAGCAGTTCCAGGACGGATTTTACAGCAGACCTGCCGGCGTACAGACCAAAGAGGCGGATCTGGCGACCCGTTCCGAGGTCAGCGACCTTGTCAAAGAGACAGAAAACTCAAGAATATTTCTAAAGGCAGGACAGACAGACACATTGTATGTTCCGGAAAATGTGTCCACGACTTTAAGGTTCGACAAGCAGTCGAATTCCACTGTCGTGACTGTCACCAACGAACCTTCCTGGTCGTTGTATCCGGACACCTGGGCAGGATACGCCTGGAACTCATTCTACAGTCCGTTCAGGTATTCCTGGTACTGGGGAGCGAATCCTTGGTATTATTCAAGTCTTTATTGGGATCCTTGGTACAGAGACCCTTGGTATTATGATTACTGGTACTGGGGCCGCCCGGGGATGTACTGGTCCTGGTATTACGACCCTTGGTACTCGCCTTGGTATTCACCTTGGTACGGATACCATCACCATTATTGCGGATGGTACGACCCGTGCTGGAGCCACGTTCACGTAAGCTACAGCAGTTCAGGGCATTATTGGGGTTCAAGGGCGATGACATCCGGCAGTTCCCGCAGAGACGGAATGGGAGTGGCTTCGACATCAGTGCGCCGCGGCTCAGGCTCATCCGGCAGCATCAGCAGGACGGCACGCAGTTCATCTGAGCTTGCGACGAGAAGCGCCACCTCACAGACCGGTTTTTCTTCAGCAAGGAGAGTCACCCGTACAACGTCATCAGTGTCAAATGCCACGAGAGGCCAGAGCGCATCGGTGGCACGTCCGGCTTCATCCGGAGCGGTACGCTCGTCCACATACGGGACCAGGAGTGCATCAAGTTCATACTCAAGACCTGCGACAAGTTCAGCTCCGGTATCAAGGAGGCCTGCTTCAAGTTACAGCTCACAGAGTCAGAGAAGCACATCACAGGGCAGCTCGTACAACCAGTCTTACAGGAACTCTTCAAGTTCATACCAGAGACAGTCTGACAATTCAGCGTACCGCAGTTCATCCAGCAGTTCGGCATTCAGAAGTTCAAGCAGTTCCGCTTACAGAAGTTCCGGCTCATCATTCAGCGGAGGCAGCAGCTACAGCGGAGGAGGTGCCAGCCATTCTTCTGGCGGCAGTATGGGCAGCGCCGGAGGAGCGCGCAGACGTTGACAGTTTTAATCTATTATCTTAATAAACAATGAGAACTATATTATCATATAAAAAAGCTGTCGCAATGATAGCTTTGGCAGCAGTCACCTCGGCAGCAAGCGCACAGACAGTTTCTGACGCACTTAAATTCGGTGACTACAATTATTATGGAACGGCGAGGTCCATCGCAATGGGCAATGCGTTCACCGCTTTGGGCGGAGATCTCGGATCAGTGAACATAAACCCTGCAGGCTCGGCTGTCAACTCATTCTCGCAGATTACAATAACTCCTAATGTGAGCTTCTCCGCCAGCAAAGCAAGCTACTGTGCCGAGCCGTCTGTAAACCCGGCTTTCGGCTCCGCATACAAGAACAATTCGACCAGGTTCACTATGCCTAATATCGGAGCAATGATCAATTTCGAGACCGGAAGGAAAACCGGTCTGAAGAACGTCAGCTTCGGATTCGTCGCAAATGCGACTTCGAATTTCATTGACAACACGGCTGCCGCGGGACGCAACGGTGAGACTTCTTTCGCAGGATCGCTGGCAGCACGCGCTACCGGGCTTCCGTTTTCAGGTCTGAATTCCAGTTCGGCATACGACTCATATGACTGGCTTTCCGCTGTAGGTCTCCAGTCCGGAATCATTGCAAATTACGGAGACGGAGATTCGGATTATATAGGTGTGACGGAAAAACTGTATGAGGACAATACAATCCAGCTGGCTGATGACATTGACCAGAGATATGGCAGGCAGGCCTACGGCAACAAGTACGATATGGTCTTCAACTTCGGCCTGAATTTCTCAGACAAGATATATTTCGGAGCGAATCTCGGAATAATCTCGATGGACTATTCTTATGACCAGTATTTCAAGGAGTTCGCCGTAAACAATGACAGTTTCAACATTGACTATGACGATGGCAATGGCGGCATCCGTACAGCATATCTCGATGCTCTTAGATACAGATATGCCTACGAGGCTTCCGGAGCGGGAGTTTATGGCAAATTCGGTATTATCGCCGTCCCGGTCAAATGGCTGCGTCTCGGGCTCGCTTTCCAGACGCCGACCGCATTGAGAATCAAGGAGCACTGGCAGCACGCCGGAGACACATACTTCACTGACGCATCTTTCAATGCAAGCGCGCAGTCGCCACGTGGGGAATATGAGTACAAGTTCGTTTCTCCTTGCAGGGTCAATGCAGGAGCGGCTGTCACGTTCGGCTCGTTCGGTCTATTGAGCGCAGACTACGAAATGAGCAATTACAGCACAATGAAATTCAAGGAGATTGACACCAATGACAATTCGGCTTTCGAGCCTGTCAATCAAGACATCAAGGATTATACAGGTCCTTCCCACAGCCTGCGCATCGGCACTGAGATAAGGCCGTTGCCATTCTTGGGTGTCAGGGCCGGTTACAATCTTGTAACTTCCGGTGAGCGTTATTTTGATAGTTTCGGGAACAAGCAGGCGCCAAAGGCCAAGAGGCATGCAGTCGCTGCCGGACTTGGATTCAGTTCGAAGGGAGCATTCTTCGCAGATCTTGCTTTCCGCGGCACATTCTATCCGAAGGAGTACATCTACCCTTATGACGACTACATCCTTGATGGAGGGCAGGTACTGAGCTACACACCCGAGATTCTGAGCAAGAAGAAGGTGTGGGATGTGATGCTTACACTTGGATTCAGGTTCTGATTGCCGGACAGGCAAGTTTTTCTTCAGGCATCTTCAGGAATAACTTGAAAGGCCAAAATTTTGAGGTGACAGAAATTAATCATATCTTTGCAGAACGGAATTGAGGTATGGTGTAATGGTAGCACTACAGATTTTGGTTCTGTCTGTCCAAGTTCGAATCTTGGTATCTCAACAAAATAAGGCTGGCGCTATGCCAGCCTTATTTTGTTGAGATATTTCCCCTTATAAAATTTCGGAGACTACAATGTCCTCTTTATCTCCACAATCTGGAAGGCCTCGATTACATCTCCAGGCTTCACATCATTGTATTTGTCAATGCCGATACCGCATTCCATTCCGCTCAGCACCTCCTTTGCGTCTTCCTTGCCCCTCTTCAGAGAAGAAAGCTCGCCGGTGAAGACCACGATACCGTCCCTGATAAGGCGGACCTTGCTCTTGGCAGTCATCTTGCCGTCCTTGACAAGACAGCCGGCAATAGTGCCAACCTTGGAAATATGGAATGTCTGCTTCACATAAGCAGTGGATGTAACCTCTTCTTTCTTCTCAGGCTCAAGCATACCCTCGATACCGTCCTTGACCTCATTTATAGCGTCATAGATAATGGAGTAAAGCCTGATCTCGATGCCCTCTTTCTCCGCAAGATTCCTTGCATCTGAAGAAGGACGCACCTGGAATCCGACAATAATCGCATCCGAAGCAGTTGCCAGCATAATATCCGACTCGGAAATCGCACCCACAGCCTTGTGAATCACATTGACGTGAATCTCCTCAGTTGAGAGTTTGATGAGCGAATCAGAAAGAGCCTCGACAGAACCGTCCACGTCACCTTTGACAATGATATTGAGTTCCTTGAAGTTGCCAATGGCGATTCGCCGGCCAATCTCTTCGAGAGTCATATGCTTCTGGGTCTTGATGCCCTGGATGCGGATGAGCTGCTCCCGTCTGTTGGCGATTGACTTGGCCTCTTTCTCGTCAGCCATAATATTGAACTTGTCTCCGGCGCTCGGAGCTCCGTTGAGTCCGAGGACAGAAACCGGAGTCGAAGGACCGGCCGTTTCCACTCTCTGTCCGCGCTCATTGTACATAGCCTTGATACGTCCGAAATAGCATCCGCTCAGCATCATATCACCACTGTGGATTGTTCCGTCCTGAACCAGGATCGTGGCGAGATATCCACGGCCTTTGTCAAGAGACGACTCAATGACGGTCCCGACACCAAGCTTCTTTGGATTGGCCTTGAGGTCCATAAGGTCTGTCTCAAGAAGCACCTTCTCAAGCAACTTGTCCACATTCAGGCCCTTCTTGGCCGAAATCTCCTGGCACTGATAGCTGCCGCCCCAGTCCTCAACAAGGATGTTCATCTGTGAAAGCTGCTGGCGGATTCTCTCAGGCTGAGCTCCAGGCTTGTCTATCTTATTGATAGCAAATACCATAGGCACACCTGCTGCCTGGGCGTGGTTTATAGCCTCAACTGTCTGGGGCATCACAGCGTCATCAGCTGCGATAATAATGATGGCAAGGTCTGTAAGCTGGGCGCCACGGGCGCGCATAGCCGTAAACGCCTCGTGTCCCGGGGTATCGAGGAAGGTTATCCTCCTGCCGTTTGCGAGAACCACGTTGTAAGCTCCGATATGCTGGGTAATACCGCCGGCCTCACCTGCAATCACATTGGTCTTCCTGATATAATCGAGCAGGGATGTCTTGCCGTGGTCAACGTGTCCCATCACCGTAATGATAGGAGGACGCGTCTCAAGATCCTCTTCCCTGTCAGGTTCGCTGTCCTGATTAATCTCATTAGTGAGTTCAGCAGTGACGAAATCCACCTTGTATCCGAACTCCTCAGCTACAAGAACAAGCGCCTCCGCATCAAGACGCTGATTGATGGACACCATCAGTCCGAGATTCAGGCAGGCTTCAATCACCTTGTTCACTGGAGTATTGTTCATAAGGGTCGCAAGGTCGTTCACGGTTACGAACTCCGTGACTTTGAGTACTTTCTTGTCCGCCGCCTCCTGGGCCATCTCCTCCTGGAGTTTCTGGGACGCAAGCTCGCGTTTCTCTTTCCTGTGCTTTGCTCCGAAATTGTTCTTCGACTTATTGTCATTCATCCGGGCGTAAGTCTCCTTGACCTGCTTCTGAATCTCCTTCTGGAGCTCTTCCTCCTCGGCAGCAGTCAAAGCCGGCTTGAACTTCTCGTTCATACGCTCCTTGCGGCGGGCTGACCTGCTCAGGCCCTGCTGCTGGCCGTTCTGGCGCTGGTCTTTCTTGTTCCCATTGCCTCCGGCATTGGCAGTCCTGTTCTTCTTCTGGTCTTTACGGTCACCCTTGTCCTCCCCGTCAATCTTGTTGACATCGACTTTCTGGCTTCCGCCCTTGTTTATACGCTCGCGCTTCTTGTTCTTCCGCCCTGTCTCAAATTGCGAAAGGTCCACCTTGCCGACAATCTTGAGGCCTGAAGGTGAAGTCTCAGCGTCATCATCCTTGCTGGATGCGGCTTTCTGCAGCTTGTGTTCTGCCTTGAGCTTGGCCTTGTCGGCTTTAGGATTGAAGTCCTTATTGTTTCTGTCGCTTTTCTTGAGATCGGACTTGCGGACAGCCTGGACTCCGACAGCAGCTTCCGCCGGGGTCAGCGCGGAAGACTCTTCTTCTGGGACATCCTCAACTACTTCCTCAACCGGTTTCTCATCGACCACGTCCAGCTGCACTTCAGCCTCGAAAGCCGGTGACTCTTCTTTGACTTCATCCTGAACAGCCTCAACCTCCGCTGCCGGTTCAGAATTCTCCACAGGTCCGGCGGCCGGCTCCTCCTCCACTGGGGCCTGAACCACTTCAGCAACCGGCTCAGCCACCGGTTCAGGAGCGCTCTCCACCTCTGGAACAACCTCCACTATCTCCTGCGGTTCCGGGGTCTCAGACTCGGCTGCAGGCATCTCAGGAGCTATCGAAAGACCTGTCCTGATAATGACAGTCTCTTTTGCCGGCTCCTCTTCCTCCTTCTTCTTGGTATCTTTTTCAATAATTTCCTTTATTTTAATGCGGACTTTTTCCGAGTCCTCTTTTGCTTTCAGGTCCTTGCCGAAAGCCTTCTCCAGTTCAGGAAGATATTCGTCAGATACCTTGGCATTGGGATCCAGATTCACTCCCGCACCCTTCCCGTTGAGGAAGTCCACGAGTGTCTGGAGCCCGATGTTGAACTGTTTTGTCAGCTTGTTTAGTCTGATTTCCGCCATATTAACCCCTTTTTGTATAAATTATTATTCCTCCTCAAATTCTTCCCTCAGGATATTCATAACATCCTCAACGGTCTCATCCTCAAGGTCAGCTCGTTTTGCGATATCTTCAGGATCAAGCGCAAGCACGCTCTTCGCCGTGTCGCAGCCGATTGCCTGAAGCCTTTCGATAACCCAAGGATCAATCTCGTTGCTGAACTCGCTGAGCAGAACGTCCTCATCCTCGTCCTCACCGGCCTCGTCATCTTTCGGAACCTCTCTCCAGACCTCAATCTCACGGCCCACCAGCATACTTGCGAGCTTGATGTTGCAGCCGCCCTTGCCGATTCCTTTCTTCACCTCCTCAGGAAGCATAAACACCTTGATCTTGTCATCTTCGCCTGTGCCCATATCGATAGATGAAATCTTCGCAGGGTTCAACGCTCTCTGAATCAGCAGCTGGGTGTTGGAAGTCCACTGGAGGACATCAATATTCTCGTTCCTCAGTTCACGGACTATACCGATGATTCGGGAGCCTTTGACACCTATGCAGGCTCCGATAGGATCGATCCTGTCATCGTAAGACTCCACAGCCACTTTTGCCCTCTCGCCAGGGATGCGGACCACCTTCTTGATGGTGATGAGTCCATCGTATATTTCAGGCACTTCCTGCTCGAAAAGTTTCCTGAGGAAGTCCTCTGAAGTTCTGGAAAGAACAATGTAAGGAGTGGTGTTGTTTTTCATCTCCACGCTCTTGATAATGGCGCGGACAGACTCATTCTTCTTGAAATGCTCTCCCGGAATCTGCTCTGACTTTGGCAGCCTGAGCTCGTTGCCGTCCTCGTCAAGGATAAGGAGCTCCTTGGAGAAATTCTGATATATCTCGCCGGTGAAAATCTCGCCGATCTTGTCAGTATATTTGTTGTAGAGATTGGCTTTCTCGATATCCATAATCCTGCCCTGCAGATTCTGGCGGATATTAAGGATACCCCTGCGGCCGAAATCTTTCAACTCAACCCTTCTGGTGAAAGTCTCGCCGAGCTCGTAGTCGTCTCCGGACTTGTTGACTTCCTCAAGCGAAATCTGGGTGTTCGGATTCTCCACGGTCTCGACCACTTCAAGATTCTGATAAATCTCGCAGTCACCTTTGTCCACGTTGATGATTACATCGAAATTGTCAGCCGTGCCGAAAGTCTTGGTCAGCTGAGTCATAAAGACATCCTTGAGCACGCCCATCATCACAGGGCGGTCAATGTGCTTCTCATCCTTGAAAAGTGCGAACGCTGTCTTAAGGTCGATTTTTTCTCCTTCCATTGTATTATGATTTTTAATATTTATTCAAATTCAATATATGGCGTTACCGAATTCACGGCGTCGAATGCGAACCGCTCCTCACGGCGCACAAGTTCCTTTTTCTTCTTGCCCGGAACAGCCTCCTTCGCCTCATACTCAACAGTGAAGCCATCTTCGTCAGCCTCAAGGAGCGTGCATTTCAGTTTCCTGCCGTCACGGACTTTCACTTCAACCATAGTTCCCACAGCCTTGATATACTGTTTGAGAATCCTGAACGGCTGGTCCAGTCCGGCGGAAGTCACAGTGAGAGCATAATCCTCCTCATCCCTGTTGAAAATTTCCTGGAACTTCTCGCTGATATAGACGCAGTCCTCCATATCCACGACACCTTCCTCGGATTCCACAGCAATCAAAATATCATTGTCAGAAGAGACAGTCACCTCAATGACGAAGCATCTCCTCGCTGCGACAATTTCTTCTATCTTTCTGTATATCAATGCAGTATCCATATCGAAACAATAACGATAATAAAAAAAGACAGGAGACTCCCCGTCCCCTATCTCAACTCACTGGCGCAAAGTTACTAAAATTTATTCAAAATAGAAAAAATGTGTCTGATTTTTCCTGCAGGCATATAAAAATGATTCAATTATTTCATCTTTTCTTATAAAAATGCTTACTTTGCAAAACCAAAGTAATTTTTTAGAAGAACATTATGGAATTTACCGCCAAACAGCTGGCCGGCCTCCTGAAAGGAACTGTTGATGGAGATCCGGAGGCAAAGGCCACGTCTTTCGCCAAAATTGAACACGGCAAACCAGGCCAGCTATGCTTTTATGCAAATCCGAAATACGAGCAGTACGTTTATACCTGCAAAGCCAGCATTCTGCTGGTCAACAAAGACTTCGAGCCAAAAGAGAGCGTGCCGGCAACTATGGTCAGGGTGGAGAATGCATACAGCGCTCTCGCCGACCTGCTGAAATACGCCGCGACACAGAAAAGGACTGACAGAAGACACCGCGGATTCAGGTCTTCGTGGTTCCTCACCACCAAATTCGGGAAAAAAGTCTATCTCGGAAGCCATTCTTATGTAGGTCACCACGCTGTAATCGGGGATTATACCAAAATTTTCGAGAACGTCTATATCGGAGACAATACAATTATTGGAAAACACTGCATAATATATCCCGGCGTGAGCATTTACCCGGGTATGATAATCGGGGACAACGTCATAATCCACTCCAACGCTGTGATAGGCTCGGACGGGTTCGGCAACGCACCGCAGCCTGACGGCACCTGGGAGAAGATTGAACACCTCGGCAATGTGGTGATAGGCAACAATGTTGAAATCGGAGCGTGCACCACTATCGACAGGTCCGAGATGGAATCCACCATTATCGGCAACGGGGTGAAAATCGACAATTTGTGCCAGATTGCCCACAACGTGCAGATAGGTGACAACACAGTGATGGCCGCCCAGTGCGGAATCGCCGGCTCAACCAAAATCGGAAAGAACTGCATCCTCGCCGGACAGGTTGGAATCGCAGGGCATCTGACTATCGCGGACAACACCACCATAGGCGCCCAGGCCGGAATCATCGGGAACATCCGCAAACCAGGACAGGTGCTGCTCGGCTCCCCGGCCCTGCCGGTCAAGAGTTTTATGCGCAGTTACGCAATCTTCAAACAGCAGGGCGAGAGCAAATAAAATTGTACGGATGCGAAAAAAACCATATCTTTGCAAGATAAATCATTACGCAATATAGAATTATGAAGCAGCGCACACTGGGCAAAGCCTGCCAGTTCAGAGGGAAAGGGCTACACACCGGACAGATAGCAGGAATTACAGTAAATCCAGCGCCGGCCAACACCGGAGTAAGATTCATCAGGACAGATATAGGAGAAGACGCATATATTGATGCAGTGGCTGAGAATGTCACGAACACAGCCAGATGCACCCTTCTTTCAAATGGAGAAGCCTCAGTGTCCACCATAGAGCACCTGATGTCAGCCCTTACAGGACTTGGCATCGACAATGCGCTTGTGGAGATTGACAATGTGGAAGTTCCAATTCTTGACGGAAGCGCCTCCTACTATGTTAAAGCTTTCACAGAAGCAGGAATCATCGAGCAGGATGCAGAAAGGGTATATATCACCATCCCGCAGGAAATAGAGATAAAGGACGAGAAGACAGGCTCCTGGGTGAAAGTAACGCCTGCCGATGAACTATCCTATGACCTGACAGTGGATTTCAATTCCAGAGTGCTTGGGGTGCAGACAGCCCATTGGGACACATCCTGCGATTATGGCACAGAGATAGGTCCTTGCAGGACATTCGTTTTCTTCCACGAAATTGAGTACCTGTTCGCCAACAACCTCATCAAGGGAGGTGACGTGGACAACGCCATTGTCATAGTCGAGCATCCTGTCAAGGACGAGCAGCTCGAAAGGATGTCAAAACTTTTCAACCTGCCTATGCTCCAGGTAAGGGAGAACGGCTACCTGAACAACCTCGAACTTCACTTCCCGAACGAATGCGGAAGACACAAAATGCTTGATATGATAGGAGATATGCGCCTGGCAGGAGGATATCTCAAAGCTCATATCACCGGATTCAAACCGGGACATCACATCAATACGAATCTTGCCAAGGAAATAAGAAAGGTACTTGGCCTCAATTAACACAGATCAATTATGAATAAAATCCATCCACTTGCGACCGTCAGCCCGAAAGCCGTCCTCGGAGACAATATCGAGGTCGGGCCTTACGCCTTCATTGACGAGAATGTCGAGATAGGTGACGGGTGCAAAATCTATCCTCACGCAGTGATATTTCCATATGTAAAAATGGGCAAGAACTGCGAGGTATATCCCGGAGCGGTTCTCGGAGCAGTTCCGCAGGACCTCAAATTCGACGGAGAAATCACTCACGTGGTGATTGGAGACAATGTGACCATCAGGGAGTGCGTGACCATCAACAGGGGAACCAAGGCCAGCGGCAAAGGCATAACCAAAGTCGGAAACAACACCCTCATTATGTCCTACGTCCACATCGCACACGACTGCTCTGTAGGAAACCACTGCATACTTGTAAGTTACGTGGGAATAGCCGGAGAAACAGAAGTTGACGACTGGGCAATCCTCGGAGGAGGCGCAAAAGCCCACCAGTTCACCAAAATCGGCTGCCACGCCATGGTCGGCGGTATGTCAAAAATCAACAAGGACATCCCTCCATTCGCACTCTGCGGACGCGATCCTATATGCTACGCCGGAGTGAACATCGTGGGCCTCAGAAGAAGAGGATTCTCTGCAGATGTCGTGAGAAACATCAAAGACATATACGACACTATATATTTCCAGGGCTACAACATCACCGACGGCTGCGCCAAAGTTGAGGCCGGATTCCCTGATTCAGACGAGAAATCCGCAATCCTCAATTTCATACGCAGTTCGAAGAGGGGTATCATCAAAGCCAACAACCCTGGCGAAAAAGGCGATATTGATTAAGACGTGATATTGTTAGAGACAGCGTTTTTCCCGCCGGTATCATATTTCGCGGCAATAGCTGAAGAGTTTACCCTGTCACCCGGCAGGGTAAATTCATTTGTTCCGTCGCAGGTATGGATAGAGGCCTGCGAGAATTACCAGAAACAGTCATACCGCAACAGATGCAGGATATATGCGGCAGGCGGAATGGAGAACCTGTCCATTCCGATAATCCACGAGAACGGGACTTATTCATTACCAATCAAGGAGATACGTATTGACTGGACCACTCCATGGCTGACAAGACTAAAGAAGGCCATTGTATCGGCATACGAGACTTCAGCATATTTCGAGTATTACAAAGATGAACTTTTCCAAATTATGGACAGCCGTCCGGAAAAGCTTTTCGACCTCAATATGGAGATACTGAATTTCTTCCTTGCCAAGACCGGCATCGTTGCAGAGATACATCTCACCAAGAAATTCAGCCTGCCCGGGAGCGGAATGTTCCCGGGGAAAGACCTTAGAGGAATCATACATCCGAAACGGGACAACAGCATTTTAACTGACCTTGGACTCGACAAACCTTATTGGCAGGTGTTTTCACCTAAACACGGTTTCATACCTGACCTGTCGATAATGGACCTGCTTTTCAATGAGGGGCCGGACTCTATCAACTACCTGAAATCCAGATATCTTTCAGACACCACTCCCCTTCTGTCAAGATGAAGAATCAGTGGAAGAGAGCTCAGATCAAGAGTCTCGAACAATCTGTCCTGCCAGTTTTTCCCGCCGGAAGGATAGACATCAGTCATATCCACAAGGAGAAGTTTCATCTCCGGACTGGAGCGCAGAAGAGAATCCGCCGCGGCAAGATTGTCCTGACAATCCGGACAGTCCCTGCTGAAAAACATCACATAAGAGCCATCAGGAAGAGAGCGCAAATTGAATTTTTCAGACTTTATTCCGCCTGACAGGTTTTCAGGGACAGAGCCGGAAACCAGCTTGCCTTTGACCTTCAGACGGGGCAGCCTTGTACCGACAGCGGCTTTTGACAGGATTTCGTCCATCGCAGAAGCGAAAGACAGCACCGCAAGAGAATCAGACCCAGTTGACCAGATCTTGCTGTCAGGCAGGATATAATTATCAATCAAATATTTGCATCCTTCCTTGTATCTACCGTCACGCTGATATGAAAGATAATAGAGCAGATCGCCCATAATATGCCGGTACGTTCCGGAATCATTTCCTGACCTCAACGCCATCCGGTCAGTCAGCGAATTCACATCCCGGACAGTGAAATCCTCCGGCAAAGTGGAGAAAATGGCTTTCAGGAACCCGTCGGACTTCTCGCTTCCATATTGATAATCCCCTTCATCGGCAAGGTCCGCAAGCATTGCCACAAGTGTCTGTGCATCAAGTCCTCTTCCTATAATCTTCCAGTCCCTGTCAACAAGGAACATACGCGGAGTCTGAAGCACACCGTATTTGCGCTGGAAATCGGAATCCAGCTGCGGATCCCATAAATGGGACAAGGAGATTTGGTCTGATTTTATAGAAAAATGCTTGTCCACATATCCGTCCCAGGCCAGCGAATCAGCTCCGGTATATACAGCATAAAAATCAATCGGGACAGCGGCCCCGGGAAGCAGGTTACGCAGCATCACAGTCTGTGCCAGGCAATTGGGGCATCCCGTGTCATAAAAATAAAGCACAGAATATCTGGATGAATTCATCCATCTGTCCCCTTCAGAAGCATTACCTCCGAACACCCTGTGTTCTGAACCGTCCCTTGCTTTCAGAGTAAGCCCCGGAGCTCTCATTCCGACCAATGACCGCATGTTGAACTCCGCATATATTTTGGCGTTCATCAGTTCAATATCGCTGGACATTTTCACGGCGCCAGTAGAAAACCACTTGTCGGTCAAGTGGATAGCCACAGCCTCCACTCCCATTATCTGTGAAGAGATGTAATGCCGGTAAAGCCACAGTGCCACGTGCTGTCTTGTCAGTGAATCATTGCAGCTGCTGATGAGAAAATCGCATTCCTCCTGCTGGGTCTCACAGTCCAGAGGAGCAATTGCCTTAACATACTGGGAAAGCTTTGACTCAAGCGCCTTAACGGCCGCCGAATCCAGCTGGACCTGACTTGCGGGCGCGCTGTCCTGGAATCCCGTCCCGAATACAGAAACAGAAAGCAGGAAATGCAGTAGAAAAACAATGGCAGCTTTTCTCATAAGCGGCAGTTTATTTTACTTCCGGCAGCAGGACCCCCTCCGGAAGGAACATTGACGTGTCCCCGTGATGCCTCAAAATATCACGCACGGCAGAAGATGATATATGGGCAAACTCCTGCGCCGTCGGAATAATGATGGTCTCCACATCCGGAGCGAGCCTTCTGTTGGCATCAGCTATTGACCTTTCAGTCTCAAAATCAATCATATTCCTGACACCCCTCACAATATGGCGGATGCCAAGCTGGCGGCAAGTGTCAACAGTCAGATTGTCATACTTGATGATGCTCACACCCTCAATCCCGGACACAGCCTGCCGGATGATGTCAATCCGCTGGTCCATATCGAAAAAGCCTCTCTTGTCCTGATTGATTCCGACGGCCACGACCACCTCGTCGAACATTGTCAACGCCCTTTTCAGAATATTCAGATGTCCGGCCGTGAACGGGTCGAACGACCCCGGGAATAATGCTTTAGTTTTCATTGTATCGATAAGTTTACAACCGTATTACAGCTGCCAGTCAATAGGAGTTCTGCCTTCGGACACGAGGATCTCGTTTGTCCTGGAGAAATGGCGGCAGCCGAAAAACGCCCCTCTCGCAAGAGGGGAAGGATGGGCCGCTTCCAGAACATAATGCTTTCCGGTATCTATCAATGCCTTCTTGCTTCTTGCGAAATTGCCCCACAAAAGGAACACGACTCCATTGCAATGTTCTGATATATAGCTTATCACGGCATCGGTGAAAGGCTGCCAGCCGATAGCGCTGTGCGAGGCCGGCTCACCGGCCCTGACAGTCAGGACCGAATTGAGCAGAAGAACACCCTGCGACGCCCATTTCCGGAGGTCGGGACAGCCGCTCATTGTGATTCCAAGGTCAGTCTCGATCTCCTTGAAAATATTTTTCAGTGAGGGCGGCGCAGGCACACCGGCCGGCACAGAAAACGATAGTCCCATAGCCTGACCATAACCGTGATACGGGTCCTGGCCCAAAATCACCACTTTCACTTTATCCACCGGGGTAAGTTCGAAGGCCCTGAATATCTCCCCGCCCGGAGGAAATATCTGCCTTCCTTCAGCCTTCTCCCGGTGCAGACGCCGCGCTAAAGCAATGAAATAAGGCTTGTCAAACTCGTCTTTCAATGCCTCTTTCCAGCTTGGCTCAATCCTGACTTCCATACAGTTATCCGAATATGAAACGGGCAACATCATCTATAGTCTTCACATAGACGAATTCAAGGCCCTTGATATACACTTCGTTGATATCCTCGATGTCCTTGCGGTTGTCCTCTGATATTACAATCGTGCGGACTCCTGCCCTTTTGGCTGCAAGAATCTTCTCTTTGATTCCGCCCACAGGAAGGACCCTGCCTCTCAATGTCATCTCTCCCGTCATTGCGACCCCCTGGCGGACAGGTCTTGAACGCAGAGCCGAAAGCATTGAGCTGACAATAGTTATACCGGCCGACGGGCCATCCTTCGGCACAGCACCTTCAGGAACGTGGACGTGGATGTCCTTTTTGTCGAAATCGGCAGATGTGATGCCTGCAAGTTCCGGATGCGCCTTGATGAACTGGAATGCGATGGTGGCGGATTCCTTCATCACGTTTCCGAGATTGCCGGTCATAGTCAACTGGCCTTTGCCCTCGCTGACAGCGGTCTCCACGAACAGAATCTCGCCGCCCATCTGTGTCCAGGCAAGACCGGTAACCACTCCGACGCCTTCGTTTCCGGCCTGCTGGTCGTGATAAGAAGTCGGAAGCCCAAGGAACTCTTTGAGATGTTCTTTCTTGATTACCGCCGGGCAGGTCTCATCCAAAGCAATCTTCTTGGCTGTCACACGGGCAATCTTGGCAATCTGCTTCTCAAGTCCCCTGACTCCTGACTCGTGTGTATATTTGTCAATAATCTCAGCCAATGCCGGCTTGTCTATCTTGAGCTTCTTGCGGTCAATTCCGTGCTCCTCCAGTTCCTTCGGCACCAGGAACTTCTTCGCTATCTCCATCTTCTCCTCCGCGAGATAGCCCGTGACATTAATCAGCTCCATCCTGTCCAGCAGGGCGGGCTGGATCGTGGAAATGTCATTGGCTGTGGTGATGAACAGCACGTGGGAAAGGTCGTAATCAATATCCAGATAATTGTCGTGGAAGGCCACATTCTGCTCAGGGTCAAGGACTTCCAAAAGGGCGGACGAAGGATCTCCCTTGAAGTCTCCGCTGAGCTTGTCAATCTCGTCAAGCACCATAACAGGATTGGAAGTACCAGCCCGGCTTATGCCGTTCAGCACACGGCCGGGCAGCGCCCCGATGTATGTCTTCCTGTGTCCCCGGATCTCGGCCTCGTCGTGCATTCCGCCAAGAGCAATTCTCACGTACTTCCTGCCAACAGCCTTGGCTATAGATTTTCCGAGACTTGTCTTGCCGACTCCCGGAGGGCCGTAGAGGCACAGGATCGGAGACTTCATATCCCCCCTGAGCTTCAGGACCGCAAGATATTCAATGATACGCTCTTTCACCTTTTCCAGGCCATAATGGTCGGCGTCAAGCACCTTCATAGCATGCTTGAGGTCGAGATTGTCCTTGGAAATATGGTTCCAGGGAAGCTCGAGCATGAATTTGATATAGTTGTACTGGATGCTGTAGTCCGGAGAAGACGGATTGTATTTCTCCAGCTTGGACATTTCCTTGTTGAAAATCTCCGCGACAGATTCAGGCCAGTCTTTCTTCGCAGCCTCGGCACGGAGTTTCTCGAAATCCTCGTCCTCATCCATTCCGAGTTCTTCCTGGATGGTGCGGAGCTGGTTGTTCAGATAGTATTCCCTCTGCTGCTGGTCTATCTCCGTCTTGACCTTGGAGTTGATCTCCTGCTTGATTTTCAGAAGCTCAACCTGGGTGTCAAGCACGTTGAGCAGCTTCATCGCCCTGACTTTCATCGACTCGTATTTGAGCAGGTCAACTTTGTCAAAGATATTCTCAACCTCTATTGTCGTGGCAATGAAGTTCACGAGGAAGGAGAAGTCATCAATTGACTTTATGGCGTTCCCGGCCTCTTTCGGAGCGAAAGAGGAAGACCTTATGATGACCGAGGCTTTCTCCTTCAATGATTCGGCAATCATCCGGATTTCCGGGTTGGCCATATCAGCATCAATGTCCTCAAGGTACTGGACAGTGGCTTTCAGATATGGCTCGGAGGAGATGAGACTTCCGAGTTCAAAACGCTTGAGGCCTTGAAGCACGGCGGAAACCGTACCGTCCGGCATTTCGAATGTCTTGATAATCCTGGCAGCGGTGCCAAACGGGAAAAGATCCTCCATTTCGGGATCCTCGACTGTAATGTCGTTCTGCGGCACTGCCCCGATTATATAATTGTTCTGGTAAGCATCCTCTATCAGGCGTATAGACTTGTCACGCCCTATCGTCACTGGATACACAGCTCCTGGAAAGAGAACAGCATTGCGAAGTGCAAGCACGGGCAGAGTTCCCGGAAGGTCGACTCCGTCAATCTTGGAAGGAAACTCCCCCTGCATCACCGGGATGATGCTCACTTCAGTTCCACCAGGAGAGAAAATATCCATTTTCAAATCTTTCATACTTATTAAAATATTATTATTGATTTCTCATCCGGCCGGCAAGGGCTCGGAAATATGACTGCCATTTTGTCAACAGCAGTCATATTGAATACTGAATTATATACTTGTCAATCTTTATGCCAAGTGGGAACAAGACAGAATGGCAAGGAAATTGCGGAAAATATATGATATGTCCGAAAAGGCTGATAATGCGCTTCAGACGCCACGAATAGCAAAAAATTGGCGAATTAGTTTGATTATAAAGAAAATAACATTACCTTTGCCTAATCGGTACAAATCGAAACATAAATATTTATTATATCAATTATTATGACTAAAGCAGAGATCGTCAATGAGGTTGCAAAAGCAACCGGACTTGAGAAAGTTACAGTTCAGACTGTAGTTGAAGCGTTTATGGAAAGCGTGAAAGGTTCCCTTGTGAAGGGCGAGCCTGTTTACCTCCGTGGTTTCGGCAGCTTTATCATCAAGCACAGAGCTGAAAAAGCAGCAAGAAACATTACCAGGAACACAACTATGACCATTCCGGCACACGACATTCCAGCATTCAAGCCGGCCAAAGTCTTTGTCAGCACTGTAAAAAAATAATAATAATTAATTTATCGTAAACCTATGCCAAACGGAAAGAAGCATAAAAGGCATAAGATGGCTACGCACAAACGCAAGAAACGTTTGCGCAAGAATAGACATAAGAAGAAGTAGTTTTCAGTGTCTGCCATTTTAGCAGTCTGTTAAGAGAGAGGCTGGCCGGTGGTCCGGACGGCCTCTTTTACTAATGTTAATATTGTTCAATCCTAATGGAGTCTGAAAAAGAATCGGTCAAAGACCTGATTGTAGATGTCAGCCCCACCGAAGTTCAGCTTGCCCTGATGGACAATCACAGGCTTATTGAGCTGAACAAAGAATCCACGACAGGACACAGTTTCACGGTCGGAGATGTGTTTCTCGGAAGAGTGAAGAAAGTGATGCCTGCGCTGAATGCGGCGTTTGTTGACATCGGTGACGAAAAGGAGGCTTTCATCCATTACCTGGACCTTGGTCTGTACTTTGACGCATTCGATGAATTCGTCAAAAAGACCAATACCAACACAAATGCAGGAGAAGTGTTCTCTGGCATCACGCTCGGTCCGGTCCTCGCCAAAGAGGGACAGATTGAGAATGTGGTAAAACCGGGCCAGATGATTGTCGTCCAGATTGTGAAAGAGCCTATATCCACCAAAGGATCCAGGCTCACGGCTGAGATTTCATTGGCAGGACGCAATATTGTACTCCTCCCTTTCGCAAAGAAAGTGAGCATTTCCCAGAAGATTTCATCCAAAGAGGAAAAGAAAAGACTTGAAACACTGGTAAGAAGCATTCTGCCGGCCAATTACGGTGCAATAATCCGCACTGCCGCGGAAGGCAAGAATGCGGCGATTTTGGTTTCAGAGCTCAAATCGCTTATCGGGAAATGGGAAGGTTCGTGGCCGAAACTTTCCAAATCCAAGAACATACAGCCGCTGTTCACTGAATACAGCAAGACCACTACAGTCCTCAGGGATCTCTTCAACAACTCATTCTCAAATATCTACGTGAATGACAAGAAAGAATATGAGGAGATTCGGAAGTATATTGAGCAGATCTCTCCTGACCAGGCGAAAATCGTTAAATACTATGACGGTGCTGAACCGATTTTCGACCATTTCGAGGTGACCAGACAGATAAAGAGTTCATTCGGAAGAGTGGTCCCTATCAAACAGGGTGCGTATCTCGTGATTGAATCTACTGAAGCGCTCAATGTAGTGGATGTAAACAGCGGTATCAGGGCGAAAACCAACGACCAGGAAGAGAACACATACGAGGTGAACCGCTATGCGGCTGAAGAAATTGCAAGACAGTTGAGGCTCAGGGATATGGGCGGTATTGTGATTGTGGACTTCATAGATATGGAAATCCAGGAGCACAAAAACGGTCTGTACAAATATATGACCGAGCTGATGCAGAACGACCGCGCGAAGCACAATGTGCTGCCACTCACGAAATTCGGCCTGATGCAGATAACCAGGCAGAGAATCCGTCCGGCAACGGAAATCAATACTGAGGAAGTATGTCCGGTATGCCACGGAACCGGCAAAATAGCACCGAGTATGCTGATTGACGAACAGATAGAGAGCCGTATCTCATATTACGTCTCCGAACTGAAAGTCAAGTCATTTGTACTGAAGACAAGCCCTATTTTAGGAGCGTACCTGACAAAGGGTTTCAATTCTGTTCTGAGGAAATGGAAAAGGAAGTATAAATGCAGAATCCAGCTGGAGGAAGTGCTGGATTTCAGTGTTCTGCAAAATGAATTGTACAATGACAATGGAGAAAATCTGGACGCCAAGTCCTGACTCCTGGCTCATTTGAAAACTTTAAAGGGGTGACTGTAAGCCTGTCTTCAGGTATTGCCGCCACCCTTTTTATTTTACCACTTATGCGTACAGATGGAACAGAATGGCGGAACAGGCTCCGCCGGATAAGAGAAGCGAACAATGATGCAGCCTGGGCTATGGCCGAGTATATAAGCGAGACGCCCTGCGCCATCACGCAGAAGCTTATGGAGCAGGTCAATCCTGGAGGAACGCTTCCGGAAGAGGCGGTCTATGCAGCCCTGATGGCCGGATTCTGCGGAATAAACGAAAACGACAGGGAGACGAACGGATATTTTTCAAGGGCCGTGAAAAGGCTCGACACACGGGTCTATCTCAACGACCCGTATTTGGCATCAATCAGATTCCCTGACGCAGTGTCAGGCAAATGGAGATTCACACATTATTGCTACAGGCCTTATGAGGCCTTCGTCCGGGACGACATAATGCTCGGACCAGGGACAGTGGAGACTCCGTCAGTCGGCTTCTTCACTGAACGGTTTGTATATCCTGCTGTCGAGCAGGACGGACGGGAATGGATGGCAGTCAAGCCGAGCGAGATTGAGACAATGCGCGGGCCCCTGTCCGAGATAAGCGGAAAGGTGGCGGTATTCGGCCTCGGACTTGGATATTTCGCATATATGGCCACATTGAATCAGGCTGTGAAAGAGATTGATATAATAGAAATTGACAATGATGCCATCAGCCTGTTCAGCAGGCATATATTGCCACAGATCCAGAACCGGGACAAAATCGCACACATCATAAAGCAGGATGCGTTCGAATATATGAGCGACGGGATGGAAGCCCGTAAATACGACTTCGCATTCGTGGATTTATGGCACGATGCATCGGATGGACTTCCGATGTACATCAGGGCCAAACGGCTGGAAAGGCTGAATCCTGATGTAAAATTCATTTACTGGGTGGAGAAGACGCTGCGTTCCGCCTGGCGGTGGAATGAGTTTGAGCGGATTATCGATTCCTCAATGGATGAAGAGGAAGCGCTCTATTCCTTGTCTGCTGGCATATTGCCGGAATAAGCCCTCCACTTGTCAATCAGAGCCTGCATATCATCCGGAAGCGGAGAGTCGAATCTTACAAGCTCCCTGGTGCGAGGATGGACAAAGCCAAGAGTCCTGGCGTGGAGAGCCTGTCGCGGACAGATCTCGAAACAATTGCGGATGAACTGTTTGTATTTCGCATAAATGGTTCCTTTGCGGATTTCCGAGCCGCCGTAGCGGGCATCGTTGAACAGGGGGTGTCCGATATGGTTGAAATGAACTCTGATCTGATGCGTGCGGCCTGTCTCCAGACGGCATTCCACCACAGTCACATACCCGAACCTCTCGACGACCTTGTAATGAGTGACCGCATGCTTGCCTTTGTCCCCTTCAGGATACACCTTGAAACGAAGCCTGTCATTGGGGTCACGGCCGATATTTCCGGTAATTGTGCCTTCATCATCTTTGACATTGCCCCAGACAACAGCAACGTATTTCCGCTCGATTGTATGACGGAAAAACTGCCCTGCAAGGTCAAGCTGGGACTCGTCATTTTTCGCCACAACCAAAAGTCCGGATGTATCCATATCAATGCGGTGGACAAGCACGCCCATCCGGTCGTCCTTTGCATCCGGCCCCTGCGAGAGGCCGAGATGGAACGCAAGTGCGTTGACTAAAGTGCCCTCGAAATGTCCGTGTCCGGGATGGACCACCATTCCTGCCGGCTTGTTAACCACCAGCACGTCATCATCCTCATAAACGATGTTCAGCGGGATGTCCTCAGGAAGCACTTCAAATCCCCTTCTCTCATAAGGCATTACAAACCTGATGACATCTCCGGGACGTACTATCATATTGGCTTTGGCCGTTTTGTCTCCAAGGCGGACATATCCGTTCTTTATCGCCAGCTGAACCCTGTGCCTGGAAGTGTCCATCAGGTGACAGGCCATAAACTTGTCAATCCTCAAAGGGGTCTGGCCGGCATCCACATTGAGCCGGAAATGCTCAAACATCCCCTGCTCGTCTTCTTCCTGGACAGCCTCTTCAGAGACCTCCATATTGGACCCGTTGTAATCTATCTCCTCTTCGTTGAAAAGGCTGTCCTGCAGATCCGCCATCAGTTCTCCGTTTTATTTTCAAGTTTAAGGTAAAGTGCCACATTTGAACCTAAAGGGACAGTATTGTCCGATGCTTCAGGCACCTGCTTGTACACAACCGCGTCGAGTGAGTCACTGTAGTTCTTCACTCCCCTGTCGAAATGCAGCGAGGACACATTCAGAGAATTGTCGTGCAAAGCGTCAACAGCCCTCATAAACCTCATTCCTGCCACATCCGGGATAATTGTCTCTGTATCATCTTTTCCAAGTCCTACGACAAGGTCAATTTCCGCACCACTCTCTATCATTCTTCCAGGTTTGATTTCCCTGCCCCGGTACAGCTGCTTTAGAACATTGTTGGTAGCAATATCCTCCACATAGCGGAGACGTCCGAGAGTCAAGCCTCTTGACATCAGTTCAGCCTTGGCCTGGCGCATTGAAAAGCCCACAAGGTCAGGCATAGACACCTTCTTGGGATGCACCGAATTGATAGTGAGAAGAATACGTCTTCCGTTCTTGACTTTGCCACCGGCCTTTGGAACCTGTGAGAAAACGAGCCCCCTGCCCATTTTGCGCACATAGACCGAATCAGTAACCTCAACTCTCAAGCCTGATGCGGAGGCAAGCTGACGGGCCTGCGCCACACTCATATTAGTGAAGTCCGGGACAGCTATCTCCTGTCCGTGATGGGTAATCACAGAGAGCGCTATCGCCGCTCCCGCCACAAGAACCAATAACAGGGCGGCCGCTCCTGCGAGATTCTTCACAATCCAGTTGCTGAAAAAACTTTTTATGCTCATTTTATCCGTATTTTACAAAAATATCACTTCCAGCAGCCCCTCGGTTATAAGGGCAATGCCGATAATTGTCACTATGACTCCTGTTATTCTGTTTATCCAGAGCAGTGTCCCCAACTTGAAGTTCTTTCTGAAACGGCTGAACGACCAGGAAAACAGAAACCAGTAGAAAGCCGAGCCTCCGCTGACTGCCAGCAATATGGGAGCGACTCTGAAATCGTGCGGCTCAAGCTGTATGCCAAAGAATGCGAACAGGGCGAAAATCACGAATATAGCTCCAGGATTCGATATTCCCATCACGACTGCCTGAAAGAAATCCTTTAGGGAATATGATGGGGTTGAATCTTCCTTCTTCATTTTTCTGAAAGGGTCCTTGAAAGCGAGACTGCACCCCAACAAGGTGACCACAACACCGCCTCCCACCATTATAAGTACCTGATTGTCAGCTATGAATGTTTCAGCTATCGCCAGGGCAAAAATCGCAATGGCAGCATACAGGGTATCTACAAGGCACGCTCCCAGACCAGCCATGAAGCCGGATTTATGTCCTTCACTCAATGACTTCTGTATCACAAGGATGGCGATTGGTCCCAACGGCACGGAAGCGCATACTCCAATCAGGAATCCTTTGAGAATGTCAAGCATCATAATGCAGTAAATTAGCGTTGAATTACAAAGATAGCAATTAAATTCATATCTTTGCCCAACGGAAGAATAAAGCAATATCGTATGAACAAGCATAAGAGAATAATGGCCGTGCTCGCCGCTATGTCAGTGGTGATGATGTCCCTTCCTTTTCTCGTTCCACATCTTGGGATTCTGTCCCTGTTCGGATTGGTGCCTCTGCTCTGTATGGAGTTCATAGGCACACAGACAGGGGTGAAACGTATGTGGCTCTGGCATTATTCGGTATTTGTCGCGTGGAACGCAGTGACGACTTTCTGGGTTTGCAATGCAACAGTGGGTGGAGGCATTTTCGCCTGTCTGGCGAACGCGCTACAGATGTCCATCGTATTCGGGATGTTCCGCTGGAGCAGGAAGGTCCTGAAAGGCATTCTTCCGTATATTTTTTTAGTGTTCCTGTGGATTGCGTGGGAGCGGTATTACCTGACTGTGGCGCAGATTTCATGGCCGTGGCTTGTATTGGGCAACTCTTTTGCCCGGACTGTGTCATTAGTGCAGTGGTATGAATTCACCGGCACACTCGGAGGCTCGCTGTGGATATGGATATGCAATATCTGGCTATTCTCCCTGATGCTTGGATTGGCCAGCGGTAAACTGCTGGATATAAACTGGAAAGGATGCGCAGCTTCAGTCGGCGGATATGTGCTGATGCTGGCGGGACCAATTGTCCTTTCCCTGATAATGTACTGCAATTATTCTGAAAAGCCGTCCGGGACCCTGGAAGCACTTGTACTCCAGCCTGATTTCGACCCGTACCAGAAATTCCAGTCAATGTCGCAGGCCCAGCAGAATGCGATTCTCATTGACCTGATGGACAAAGGCTTGAAAGACAGGAAGGGAAACGGGATGGTACTGGCTCTGGCTCCTGAGACATTCACTGGCGACATCGTGCTCGGACGTCTGGAGAGCAGCCCCACCTGGCGGAGATTCACAGGCTATCTGAAAGACAAGCCGGGTGTCAACCTGATGTTCGGAGCGTCAACTTATGAATATACAATGTCGGATACTGCTCCGTCGAAAACAGTGAGGAGCCTCGGGGAGAACCGCTGGGTCCAGTCCAGGAATTCAGCCCTGATCATTGACAGCTCCGCCACAGCTCAGATATACCACAAATCGAAACTGGTTGTCGGAGTGGAAATGACTCCGTACCCTGCCCTGTTCACAAAGATAGACGACCTGTTAGGCGGGGTGATGGGCCGCTGTGCCGGCCAGGACGAGGTGTCGCTTCTTGACTGCATCCAGCGGGACACTTGCGGGAATGTGACGAGGAGAGTTCCGGTGGGATGCGCTATCTGCTACGAATCTGTTTATCCGGAACATTGCGCCGAATATGTAAGGAAAGGAGCGCAGGTTCTTACCGTCATAACGAATGACGCCTGGTGGGGAAACACTCCTGGCTACAGGCAGCACTTGAGTTACGCAGCCCTCAGGGCCATCGAGACCAGAAGATGGATTGCCCGCAGCGCGAACACCGGCATCTCGGCTGTCATCTCAAGCCGCGGGGACATTATTCAGAAAACCTCGTGGTGGGAAAGAGAATGGTTTCGCTCCGATGTCAACCTCAATGACGAAGAGACTTTCTTTGTCCGCTACGGAGACATCACCGGGCGGATATGCACTTTTATGGCTGTCCTGCTGCTGCTTGGCATTGCAGTGAGGGCATTTGTCAAAAGGCGTGAAAACGCTTCCCAATAAGGCCGAAACGGCCAAAAAGTTTTGGAATATAAAAAATATCACTAACTTTGTAAACCTTTCGGATACAGATACAGGCAGCTTCCAAAGGCCGGTATTGATGATGGGCTCAGGTTTGGGGCTTTCCGGAGGGATTTGCGAGCGTGTTGTAATTGGTAGCCAAGCCAGACTTAGGATCTGGTGCCTTTGTGCGTATGGGTTCGAGTCCCTTCGCTCGCACAAAAAACAGAGGGATCAAGCTGATTGGCTTAATCCCTCTGTTTCGTTTATACTGAGACGACTACAGGTCGTTCATTTCCTTGAGGTAATCCTCCTTGCTGCTTACCACGATATCCTGGAATTCCTTCTGGCCGGTGCCGGCAGGAATCAGGTGACCGCAGATGACATTCTCCTTGAGACCTTCAAGGTCATCGACACGGCCGCGGATGGCTGCCTCGCTGAGCACCTTGGTTGTCTCCTGGAATGAGGCGGCTGAGATGAAGCTGTCTGTCTTCAGGGCGGCTCTTGTAATACCCTGGAGAACCTGGCTGGCAGTTGCCGGCTTGGCCTCGCGGACTGCCATCATCTTCAGACCCTGCCTTTCGAGAGAGGAATTCTCATTCCGCATCTCACGGGCTGTGATGATATTGCCGTCATAATATCTCTGGGAATCGCCGTGCTCAATGACATAATACTTGCCGTAGATATCATCATTGGTATCCATAAACAACCACTTGTCAACAAGCTCCTCAGGCAGGAACTCGGTATCGCCCGGGTCGTTGATCTGGACTTTTCTCATCATCTGTCTTACGATGATTTCGAAATGCTTGTCGTTGATCTTCACACCCTGCAGACGGTAAACCGCCTGGACTTCGTTCACGATGTACTCCTGGGCCTTGACAGGACCGAGCACATTGAGGATGTCGGTAGGAGAAATGCCACCGTCAGAAAGACGCGAGCCTGCCTTGACGTAGTCATTCTCCTGAACCAGAATCTGCTTGGTGAGAGGCACAAGATAATGCTTCTCGACACCGGACTTGTTCTTGACAATAATCTCGCGGTTACCCCTCTTGATCTTGCCCATAATGACCTCTCCGTTGATTTCGGAGATAATGGCAGGGCTTGAAGGTGTCCTGGCCTCGAAGAGCTCGGTCACTCTCGGGAGACCTCCGGTGATATCGTTGGACTTGCCGATCGCGCGAGGAATCTTGATGATTACCTCACCTATCTTCACATTCTCACCGTCACTGACAGTGACGTGGGCTCCTACAGGCAGGTTGTACTGCTTGAGAATCTCGCCGCCCTCACCGATAATGAGAATTGACGGGTTCTTGGTCTTGTCCCTGGACTCGATGATGACTTTGTCCTTGTTGTTGGAATACTCGTCAGCGCTTTCCTCCCTGAAGGTTGAGCCCTCAATCATATTGTCGAAGCGGACAGTACCGGTGGTCTCGACAATGGTGATGGCGTTGTAAGGATCCCATTCGCAGATGAGGTCGCCTTTCTTCACATTGTCGCCGTCCTTCTTGTAAAGCACTGAGCCATAAGGCACATCGTAGCTTGAGAAGGTAATGCCGGTATTTTCGTCGATAATCTTGAGTTCTGTCATACGGCTGACAACAACCACCTCTTTCTCTCCTGAGTCAGACTCTCTTTCGAGGGTTCTGAGTTCCTCGAACTGGAGTTTTCCGTTGTACTTGGACTCGATTGAGGAGTCAGCGGCCGTGCTGGAAGCTGTACCGCCGACGTGGAAAGTACGGAGGGTAAGCTGAGTACCAGGCTCACCGATGGACTGTGCGGCGATGACACCGACAACCTCGCCCTTCTCGACCATCCTGCTGGTTGCAAGATTTCGTCCGTAGCACTTGGCGCAGACACCCTTGCGGGACTCGCAGGTAAGCACTGAACGAATCTCGACCTGCTCAATCGGCAGTGAGTCAATCAGGCTGGCAGTAGCCTCCCTGATTTCCTCGCCGGCCTTGATGATGAGTTCGCCTGTAATCGGGTTGAAGATATCGTGAACGGAAGTACGTCCGAGAATCCTCTCTCCGAGAGACTCGACAACATCGTCCTTGTTCTTGATGGCGGAAGCCATAAGTCCGCGGAGTGTGCCACAGTCCTCCTCATTGATGATGACATCGTGTGACACATCGACAAGACGTCTTGTGAGGTAACCTGCATCGGCAGTCTTCAAAGCGGTATCGGCAAGACCCTTACGTGCGCCGTGGGTGGAGATGAAGTACTCGAGCACTGTCATTCCCTCCTTCAGGTTGGACACAATCGGGTTCTCGATAATCTCAGCTCCGGCAGCACCTGATTTCTGCGGTTTCGCCATAAGGCCTCGCATACCGCAGAGCTGTTTGATCTGCTGTGTGGAACCACGGGCTCCCGAATCCAGCATCATATATACAGGGTTGAATCCCTGCTGGTCTGCTGAAATCTGCTTCTCGACAATTCCGGTGAGTTTGTTGTCTATGATAGTCCACAGGTCGATCACCTTGTTATAACGCTCGTTATTGGTGATGAAACCCATAGCATAGTTGTTCTTGATATCCTCGACCTGCCTGTAGCCCTCATCGATGAGAGTGTATTTCTCATCCGGAATGAGGACATCGCCAAGGTTGAAAGAGATACCGGCCCTGAACGCCCTGTCATAACCGAGATTCTTGATGTCGTCGAGGAAGTGGGCGGTTCTCGCCACGCCTGTGTTCTTGATGACCTCGGTGATGATTTTCCTGAGAGCTTTCTTTCCGAGCACCTCGTTCACATATGGAACTTCTTCAGGCACATACTGGTTGACGATGATGCGGCCAGGTGTGGTCTTCACCATCTGGGTGCCCTTTGAAGGGTCCTGCTTGTCAACGAGAAGTCTTACGCTGATCTCGGCGTGCATTTCGACAGCGCCCTCGTTGAGAGCGACAATCACCTCTTCCGGTCCATAGAAACTCATTCCCTGGCCCTTGGCACCCGGTTTCACTTTAGTGATATAGTAAAGACCGAGCACCATATCCTGTGAAGGCACTGTGATAGGAGTTCCGTTTGCAGGATTGAGGATGTTCTGGGAACCGAGCATAAGAAGCTGGGCCTCCATCACAGCCGCATTGCTGAGAGGAAGGTGGACAGCCATCTGGTCACCGTCAAAGTCGGCGTTGAAGGCGGTGCAGGCAAGAGGGTGAAGCTGTATGGCCTTGCCCTCGATCATACGAGGCTGGAAAGCCTGGATACCGAGCCTGTGAAGTGTAGGCGCACGGTTCAGGAGAACCGGATGACCTTTCATCACATTCTCGAGAATATCCCAGATAACAGGGTCTTTCCTGTCCACGATTTTCTTTGCGGACTTGACTGTCTTCACGATGCCCCTCTCAATCAGTTTCCTGATGATGAACGGTTTGTAAAGCTCGGCCGCCATAAATTTAGGAAGGCCGCACTCGTGCATCTGAAGTTCAGGGCCGACGACGATGACAGAACGGGCGGAGTAGTCCACACGTTTACCGAGGAGGTTCTGACGGAAACGTCCCTGCTTGCCTTTCAAGCTGTCAGACAGAGATTTGAGAGCCCTGTTGGACTCGCTCTTCACTGCGCTTGACTTCTTGGAGTTGTCAAAGAGGGAGTCAACAGCCTCCTGGAGCATACGCTTCTCATTCCTGAGAATGACTTCAGGAGCCTTGATCTCGATAAGCCTCTTGAGACGGTTGTTTCTGATGATGACCCTTCTGTAGAGGTCATTAAGGTCGGATGTGGCGAAACGTCCTCCATCGAGCGGAACGAGAGGTCTGAGATCCGGCGGAATGACCGGAATGACCTTCATAATCATCCACTCAGGACGGTTGATGCCCTTCGACTCCTCAAACCATTTGACAACGCTGAGCCTCTTCAGAATCTCTGCTTTCCTCTGCTGGGCGGTCTCATTGGCCATCGCCTCCCTGAGGGATTTGGCGAGCTGGTCGATGTCAATCTCTTTCAGGAGATCATAGATTCCGTCCGCGCCCATCTTGGCGATGAATTTCTCAGGAGCGTCATCAGGAAGGTTGTCGTTCTCAGGCATTTTGTCAATAACTGCGAGATACTCGTCCTCCGAGAGAAGATCAAGTTTGTTCAGGCCGCTGTCTCCCGGCTTGATGACAATGTATTTCTCATAGTATATGACAGCCTCGAGTTTCTTGGCAGGAATGCCGAGGACTGCGGAAATCTTGTTAGGAGCTGATTTGAAGTACCAGATATGAGCTACAGGCACTGTGAGAGAGATGTGACCCATTCTCTCGCGGCGCACTTTCTTCTCTGTGACTTCGACTCCGCACCTGTCGCATACGATTCCGCGGTATCTGATCCTCTTGTACTTGCCGCAGTAGCACTCGTAGTCTTTGGTAGGTCCGAAAATCTTCTCGCAGAAGAGTCCGTCTCTCTCAGGCTTGTAGGTCCTGTAATTTACCGTTTCCGGCTTCAGGACCTCTCCGTGGGACCTCTCCCTGATGTCCTCAGGAGAAGCCAGGGAGATACTGATTCTCTGGAAATTGCTTCTTACCTTATTGTCTTTATTGTTCAAAATAGGCATAGTATAACAATTCTATTGGCTCAAATTAATCAAGTGTCACCTTCAGTCCGAGACCTCTGAGCTCGTGCAGGAGCACATTCAGGGACTCAGGTATGCCAGGTGTCGGCATAGGCTCGCCTTTGACAATAGCCTCGTAGGTCTTGCTCCTTCCGGTCACGTCATCTGACTTGACGGTAAGAATCTCCTGCAGGGCATTTGCTGCGCCGAAGGCCTCAAGCGCCCAGACCTCCATCTCTCCGAATCGCTGGCCTCCGAACTGGGCTTTACCGCCGAGAGGCTGCTGTGTGATGAGAGAATATGGTCCGATAGACCTGGCGTGCATCTTGTCGTCAACCATATGGCCGAGCTTGATCATATATATGACGCCCACTGTTGCGTACTGGTCGAACCAGTCGCCTGTGCCGCCATCCCTGAGATGCGTCTTTCCGAATCTCGGAAGGCCTGCCTTGTCTGTGTATTCGCAGAGTTCGTCAATGCTTGCTCCGTCGAAGATCGGGGTGCTGAACTTGACACCGAGGACCTGTCCTGCCCACCCGAGAACTGTCTCGTAAATCTGTCCGAGGTTCATTCGTGAAGGCACGCCGAGAGGGTTGAGCACAATGTCAACAGGTCTTCCGTCCTCAAGGAACGGCATATCCTCCTCCCTGACAATCTTGGCCACAATACCTTTGTTACCGTGACGGCCGGCCATCTTGTCGCCGACAGTGATCTTCCTCTTCTTGGCGATATACACTTTGGCAAGCTGCATAACACCGTTGGAAAGTTCGTCACCAATCTTGATCTTGTCCTGAGCCCTCTTGTTGGCAGCCGCTGCCTCCTTGAACGAGATGCAGTAGTTGTTGATAAGTTCGCGGATCATCCAGTTGGTGTGTTCGTCCTCGGTCCACCTGTTGGAATTGATATTGTTGTAATCGATAGTCTTCAGCTGGTCAACTGTTATCTCCTTGCCGGCAGGGATTACCTCCACACCGTAAAGGTCGCTGATTCCGGCGCTTGCCTTGCCCTCGGCGAGAGCGGCAAGTTTCTCGAAGAACTTGTGATAAAGTGCTTCTGCCTTCTTGTTGAAATCCTCCTCGATGCTTTCGAGTTTGGCTTTGAGCTCGGCTTTGGCGCCTTTTCTGTTGCCCTCTTTGGCAACTTTGGCGTAAAGAGCTGTCTTGATGACTGTTCCGCTGAGTGAAGGATTGGCCTTGAGAGATGCGTCCTTGACATCGCCTGCCTTGTCACCGAAAATGGCCCTCAGGAGTTTCTCCTCCGGAGACGGATCGCTCTCTCCCTTAGGAGTGATCTTGCCGACCATAATGTCACCCGGGTCAATGTGTGCACCGACTCTTACCACACCGTTCTCGTCGAGATTCCTGGTAGCATCCTCGCTGACATTCGGAATGTCGGAAGTAAGTTCCTCCATTCCGCGCTTGGTCTCGCGGACCTCGGTCACAAACTCATCGACGTGCACAGATGTAAGGATATCCCAGCGCACCATCTTCTCTGACAGTACAATAGCATCCTCATAGTTGTATCCTTTCCACGGCATGAAAGCAACCATCAAGTTGCGCCCGAGAGCGAGCTCACCGTTCTGGGTGGCATATCCCTCGGTCATCACCTGGCCTTTCTCCACAATGTCACCTTTCCTTACGACAGGTTTGAGGCAGATTGTGGTGCTCTGGTTGGTCCTCCTGTAGATAGGAAGGTGATATACAGTGATGTCCGGAGTGAAGCTGACAAATTTTTCGTCTTCAGTCCTGTCATACTTGACGTGTATTTCGTTGGCGTCAACATATACGACTTCACCACGACGTTCAGCCATCACCTGGGTTCTGGAGTCAATGCAGACTCTTTCCTCAAGACCGGTGCCTACAATAGGAGACTGAGGTTTGAGAAGCGGAACGGCCTGGCGCATCATATTCGCACCCATCAGGGCGCGGTGGGCATCATCGTGCTCAAGGAACGGAATGAGGGAAGCGGCCACTGAAGCCATCTGGTTAGGAGCCACATCCATATATTTCACCTCCTCCCTGGTGACAACCGGGAAGTCAGCCTCAAGACGGCACTGGATTCTGTCGTCCTCGATTGTACCGTCATCGTCCATCTTGACATTGGCGAGGGAGACAAGCTGGTCTTCCTCCTCCTCGGCGCTCATAAATTTCCAGCCGGTGTCGCTGAGATCAACCTTGCCGTTTTCAACCTTGCGGTAAGGAGTCTCGATGAATCCGAGTTCGTCAATCTTGGCATAAACGCAGAGTGACGATATGAGTCCGATGTTAGGTCCCTCAGGAGACTCGATTGGACAGAGTCTTCCATAATGGGTATAATGCACGTCCCTGACCTCGAATCCCGCTCTGTCCCTGGAAAGACCACCAGGGCCAAGGGCTGAAAGACGGCGTTTATGTGTGACCTCCGCAAGCGGGTTGGTCTGGTCCATAAACTGGGAAAGCTGGCTTGTTCCGAAAAATGAGTTGATAACTGAAGACAATGTCTTGGAGTTGATCAGGTCTATCGGATAGAACTGCTCGCTGTCACGGACATTCATCCTTTCGCGGATGGTCCTCGCCATTCTGGAAAGACCCACGCTGAACTGGTTTGCAAGCTGCTCGCCCACTGTTCTGACACGCCTGTTGCTCAGATGGTCGATATCGTCAACAGTTGCCTTGGAATTGATGAGCTGGATAAGGTATTTGATAATCTCGATGATATCGGTGTTGGTCAAAACACGAAGCGCCGGGTCTATATTGAGACTCAGCTTCTTGTTCAGACGGTAACGGCCGACGATACCGAGGTCATATCTCTTTTCGGAGAAGAAGAGCTTGTCAATGACATCCCTTGCAGTGGCCTCATCAGGCGGTTCAGAATTCCTGAGCTGCTTGTAGATGTAGTTGACGGCTTCCTTTTCCGTATTTGTCGGATCTTTCTGCAGAGTGTTGTAGATAATTGCGTACTCGTTGTCGCTTGCCTCATCTTTCTGGAGGAGGACTGTCTTGACATCCGCCTCTGCAAGTTTCTGGATAGTCTCTGCATTGATGATGTCACCACGCTCGACGATAGGTTTCGTCCTCTCAATAGGGATGACCTCACCTGTGTCCTCGTCAACGAAGTCCTCGTTCCAGGCTATGATGACTTTTGCCGCAAGTTTGCGTCCTTCGTTGGCGCTGAGGTTCTCCGGCGTAGCCTCGATTTCCTCCGCAAGGCCGAAGATGTCTATGATGTCTTTGTCCGCGTCAAATCCGATAGCCCTCAACAATGTTGTCACCGGCAATTTCTTCTTGCGGTCGATGTAGGCGTACATCACATTGTTGATGTCGGTCGCGAACTCAATCCAGGAACCTTTGAAAGGAATGATTCTGGCCGAGTAAAGCTTGGTTCCGTTTGCGTGGAGAGTCTGGTCGAAGAATACACCAGGCGACCTGTGGAGCTGTGAAACAATGATTCTTTCTGATCCGTTGATAACGAATGTGCCTGCCGGAGTCATATAAGGAATGTCGCCGAGATATACATCCTGTACTCTCGTCGCGAAATCCTCGTGCTCCGGATCGCTGCAGGAAAGGCGGAGTTTTGCCTTCAGAGGAACGTTGTACGTCAGTCCTCTCTCAAGACACTCTTCAATCGAATAACGGGGAGGCTCGACGAAATAGTCGATGAACTCGAGCTTGTAATTGTTCCTCGTGTCCTCGATTGGAAATATTTCCTGGAATACCTGGTAAAGGCCTTCATTCCTCCTGTTCTCAGGAGTGGTGTCAAGCTGGAAAAAGTCCTTGAACGACTTCAGCTGCACCTCAAGAAGATCCGGATAATCCAGAATTTTTGATGTGGCGAAATTAATTCGTTTGTTTGAAGTCTTATTTGACATATTCTGCCTTTGAAATAGAGAAAAATTAAATACGACAAAAAGGTTTAGAGCCTATAGCCAGGGCTCTAAACCTGATTTCGTTCCCATCAAGGGGAGAAGCGAAGTTATTTAACCTCAACTTCTGCACCAGCCTCTTCGAGAGTAGATTTGATCTGCTCTGCTTCAGCCTTGGATACTTTCTCTTTCAAAGTTGCATCTGGAGCCTTGTCAACGAGGTCTTTTGCCTCTTTCAGTCCGAGACCGAGGAGATCCTTCACAGCCTTGATGACACCGAGCTTGGCAGCTCCGGCTGATTTGAGGATAACATCGAACTCAGTCTGCTCTGCTGGAGCGGCCTCAGCGGCTGCTGCAGGACCTGCTACAGCGACAGCTGCAGCTGCAGGCTCGATACCGTACTCTTCTTTGAGAACTTTTGCAAGTTCCTGAACATCTTTTACAGAAAGGTTAACCAACTCTTCTGCAAGTGCTTTTACATCTGCCATAATAAATGATATTGATTAAATTGTTTATACTTATTTCTCTTCTTTTTCTGAAAGGGTCTTGACAATTCCTGCAATCTTGCCGCCAGCTGACTCGAGAGCTGAGATGACATTGCGCGCAGGAGACTGGAGAAGATTGATGATATCTCCGATGAGTTCCTCCTTGGACTTGATAGAAGCAAGTTCCTCGAGTTTGTCTGCGCCGACAAAAGCACACTCCTGAACATATGCTCCTTTCAGGGCCGGCTTCTCAAAACCGTCTTTCTGGAACTTCTTTATGAGCTTCGCAGGGCTGTTTGCCACGTTCGTGAACATAATGGCAGTATTGCCTTTGAGTGTCGGGACGAGCGCCTCAAGCTCTTCATTTTCCATAGCCTTGATCACGTGATGGAAAAGAGTGTTCTTAACAACTGTGAGCTTGATATCGGCCTCATAGCAGGCACGGCGGAGCTTTGTAGTCTGCTCGGCATTCAGTCCGGAGATGTCAGTAATATAAAAATTAGGGGTCTCCTGGAGCTGTGCTGAGATAGATTCAATTATCTGGGCTTTAAATTCTTTTCTCATAACATTGAACTTTTATTATTCAGCACTGAATGCTTTGATATCAATAGTAACACCAGGGCTCATAGTGGTGCAGATAGATGCGCCTTTGAGATATGTGCCTTTGAGTGTCTGAGGTTTCAGCTTGATGATGGCTGAGAGGACAGTCTTGGCGTTGTCATAAATCTGCTCCGGAGTGAAAGATGCTTTTCCGATAGCGGTATGAACGATTCCGGTCTTGTCAACTTTGAAATCTATCTTACCTGCCTTGACTTCTTTAACAGCGTTGCCTACAGCCATTGTAACTGTACCGGTCTTAGGGTTCGGCATAAGACCTCTCGGTCCAAGGATACGGCCGATGGCACCAATCTTTGCCATCACTGAAGGAGTACAAATAATGACATCAACATCAGTCCAGCCGCCTTTGATCTTCTCGATGTACTCGTCAAGACCAACATAGTCAGCTCCTGCCTCTTTTGCCTCCTCCTCTTTATCAGGAGTACAAAGAACAAGCACTCTTGTGACTTTACCTGTGCCGTGAGGGAGTGAAACCACTCCACGGATCATCTGATTAGCCTTACGCGGGTCAACTCCGAGGTTGACAGCGAGCTCTACAGAAGAGTCGAATTTTGTATAAGTGAGATCCTTCACAATTCCGCACGCTTCTGCAAGGGTGTACTGCTTGGTCTGGTCGTATTTGGCCAGGGCAGCCTTCATATTTTTTGAAAGTTTACTCATCTCGCAGCTGTTTATTTAATGTCTTCCGGGAATGTTCCGGTCACTGTTATACCCATACTTCTTGCTGTACCAGCAACCATTGTCATTGCTGATTTGAGAGTGAAAGCGTTCATATCCTGCATTTTACCCTCAGCGATAGCTTTTACCTGCTCCCAGGTTACAGACGCTACCTTCTGCCTGTTAGGCTCTCCGGAACCTTTCTGGATTTTCGCAGCTTCCTTGAGTGAAACCGCTACAGGTGGCTGTTTTACAACGAAAGAGAAAGACTTGTCTGAATATACTGTGATGACAACTGGAAGCACTTTTCCTGCTGAAGCCTGTGTGGCTGCATTGAACTGCTTGCAGAAGTCCATTATATTCAGTCCTTTAGAACCGAGAGCCGGTCCTACCGGAGGCGCAGGATTCGCTGCTCCGCCTTTGATCTGGAGCTTAATGAATCCGATTACTTCTTTTGCCATAATTTATTCTTTAGTTACTTGATTAAAGCTGAGCTCAAGCAGAGTCTTTCTGCCGAAGATCATAACTATTACTTTGATTTTTGTTCTGTCCACAGCAATCTCATCGACTGTTCCATCAAATCCATTGAACGGACCATCGGTAATCTTGACTGAATCACCTACCTGATAATCGACCTCTGTCACAACCTCACTCTCAACCTGTTCATCCTGCTTGCCAAGAAGTCTTTTGACCTCTTCGTCCCTGAGCGGAACAGCCTTCATCTCGGATGTCTTTTTCTCACCTTCGACTATAGCTGCCTTTTCAGTAAGGAAACCGGCGAGACCTGGTATCACGTGGCTGCGGATAAGGTACTCGGAATCTTTGCCAAGCTCTGCCTCAATAAACACATAACCCGGAAAAAGAATCTTCTCTGAAGCAACTCTTTTCCCGTTCTTGACTGTGAATTTCTTCTCGACAGGAACCAGAACCTGGGAAATCTCTTTCTGGAGGTCCGGATCTCTTTCGATTTCTTTATCGAGGTACTCTTTGACTTTCTTCTCTTTGCTTCCTGCAGTCCTGAGGACGTACCATTTCTTTTCGCCCATAGTAATGAATCAAATTACAATGTGTAGATTACTGTCATCAGATTCTGGAAAATGTAGTCTATCAGGAACAGGAGAACCGCAATAATGACAGTGGCGACCATTACGAGTAGAGCAGAGCTCTGAAGCTTTGCCCAAGTCGGCCAAGTCACTTTCTTGGTGAGTTCCTCGAAAGACCCTTTCACATAGTTAATGAACTTTCTCATCTTTTCTTTTAATGGACACTGCTTGTTGGAAGCTGACGCAGAGTCTGTTAAACATTATCAAATCGTAACCTTTGATATATTGGCAGGGACAGAGAGATTCGAACTCCCATCAATGGTTTTGGAGACCACTATACTAACCCTTATACTATGTCCCTGTATTGAACCGGAGTATCAGATATGTCATCGACACTCCGGTATTTATTCCGGAAGATTATTCAACAATCTTACCTACCTGACCAGCACCTACTGTACGGCCACCCTCACGGATTGCGAAACGAAGACCTTCGTTAAGAGCAACTGGAGTGATGAGCTTGACGTGGATGTTCACGTGGTCTCCTGGCATAACCATCTCAGTTCCCTCTGGAAGAGTGATCTCACCGGTAACATCGAGTGTACGGATGAAGAACTGTGGACGATAGTGGTTGTGGAAAGGAGTGTGACGGCCACCCTCTTCTTTCTTGAGGACGTAAATCTGGGCGGTGAACTCAGTGTGAGGAGTGATAGAGCCTGGTTTTGCGACAACCTCACCTCTCTTGACATCCTTCTTGTCGATACCGCGGAGAAGAAGACCTACATTGTCTCCAGCCTCGCCCTGATCAAGGAGTTTGCGGAACATCTCGACACCAGTTACAGTAGTTGACCTTGGAGCGTCGCCGAAACCAACGAGCTCTACAGCGTCGTTAACGTGGATAGTACCAGTCTCGATACGTCCGGTAACAACGGTTCCACGGCCGGTGATAGAGAAGATGTCCTCGATAGGCATAAGGAATGGTTTCTCATTCTCACGAACTGGGATAGGAATATATGAATCAACTGCATCCATAAGCTCCATAACCTTGTCTTCCCACTCTTTCTCTCCGTTGAGAGCACCAAGTGCAGAGCCACGGATAATCGGGCAGTTCTCATCGAAGTCATAGAATCCGAGAAGGTCACGTACCTCCATCCCAACGAGGTCAAGCATCTCAGCGTCGTCAACAAGGTCAACCTTGTTAAGGAAAACGACAATCTTAGGAACGTTAACCTGTTTTGCGAGAAGGATGTGCTCACGGGTCTGAGGCATAGGACCGTCAGTAGCTGCAACCACGAGGATCGCACCGTCCATCTGAGCGGCACCAGTAACCATATTCTTCACGTAGTCAGCGTGGCCTGGGCAGTCAACGTGCGCATAGTGACGCTCAGCGGTCTCGTACTCAATGTGTGAAGAGTTGATGGTGATACCACGCTCCTTCTCCTCTGGAGCATTGTCAATCTGGTCGAATGACTTAACATCCTCGCTGCCGAAGCCTCTCTCGTGAAGTACTTTTGAGATGGCGGCAGTCAAGGTTGTCTTACCGTGGTCAACGTGGCCAATTGTACCGATGTTGACATGCGGTTTGGTTCTCTGGAAAGTTTCTTTTGCCATAATATTATGTTTTTAATATGTTATTGCTGTATATAAACACATTTAGAGCCGGTGATGGGAATTGAACTCATGACCTCATCCTTACCAAGGATGCGCTCTACCCCTGAGCTACACCGGCGACCTGTTGTGAAATGGAGCGGAAAACGAGGTTCGAACTCGCGACCCTCAGCTTGGAAGGCTGATGCTCTACCAACTGAGCTACTTCCGCGATTTAGTGGGAGAAGATGGATTCGAACCACCGAAGGCATAAGCCAGCAGATTTACAGTCTGCCCCATTTGGCCACTCTGGTATTCTCCCGAATTCTTACAAAGAACTTCTGAGCCGATGGAGGGAGTCGAACCCACGACCCCGAGATTACAAATCACGTGCTCTAGCCAACTGAGCTACATCGGCAATGTTGTTCGCCTTACTTATCGTAAGGGATTGCAAAGATAGGCATTAATTCTTATTCTCCAAAATTTTTTGAGATTTTTTATTAAAATTTATCATCTCCACCGCCTTGTTCCGAATCCCCTCCGCATCCAGCCCACATTCCCCGCGCTGGGCGTCCTGGCGGTCCTGGGATATGTATCTGTCCGGTATTCCGAGCCCCTGGACTGTAACCCGGCAATTGATTGACGCCAGGTATTCGGTCACAGCTCCGAAAAGGCCGCCGGCCAAAGAGCCTTCCTCGACTGTCAGCACCATTCCAATAGATGCCGCCTCATCAATAATGGCGGTGTCAAGAGGCTTGATATACCTTATATTATATACAGCCGGGCGAACTCCTGTCCCGGCCTCTATCAATTCAGCCGCCTCCATTGCGCGGTTTGCCTCCGGACCGGCTGCGATAATGGCGAAGCCTGATCCCTCCTGCAGCATCTCACCCTTACCCGGCTCAAGATACTCGTACTCCGCATTTTTCCAGTCTTTCCCTTCTCCGCATCCCCTCGGATACCTGATAATGAACGGACCGCCATCATAACAGGAAGCAGTGTACATCAATGATTTAAGTTCAATCTCATCCTTAGGTGCGGCAATCACGGCATTCGGCACCGGACGGTATGCGGCAATGTCCAGACATCCGTGATGAGTGGCGCCATCCTCCCCCACCAGACCTGCCCTGTCGAAACATAGCGTCACCGGAAGATTCTGAAGGGCGACATCGTGGATAATCTCGTCATAAGCCCTCTGAGAGAATGATGAATAGATATTGCAGAACGGCTTCAGGCCGCCAGCCGCAAGTCCGGCGGAAAACGTGACAGCGTGCTCCTCCTCGATTCCCACATCAAAAAAACGGTCCGGCATTTCCTGGGCAAGAATGTTCATTCCGCAACCGGTCGCCATAGCCGGGGTAATGCCGACAATGCGGCTGTCTTTACGCGCAAGATCCAGCAGCACAGAACCGAAGACATCCTGATATCTGTCAGCCTTGTGAGTGCCGGCAATCCTGATGCCGGTCTCAACATCGAATCTGCCCGGGGCGTGCCAGGTGGTCGGATCCGCCTCGGCAGGCCAGTAGCCCTTGCCTTTCTTCGTGATGGCGTGGAGGATTCTCGGTCCCCTGAGCCCGCGGAGGCGTTTCAACGCATCCACCACAGAACCAAGATCGTTGCCGTCCACAGGACCGAAATACCTGAATCCAAGAGCCTCGAAAAACGCCCCCTGGTAACCGCCGAGAATGGATGACTTGGTGGAGCGCACTATCCGCTGGGTTTTATCCCTGAGCCATCCCTCTCCCATCCTGTCCCATATTTTATCCTTGAGCTTCAGATATTTAGGATCAGTGGTCAAGCGGAGGAGATAATCGTGGATTCCGCCAATGTTCCGATCTATAGATATATTATTGTCATTCAGTATGATGAGAATGTCGCTGCTGCTTGATCCGGCATTGTTGAGACCTTCCAATGCAAGACCTCCGGTCAGCGCCCCGTCACCGATAAACGCAACTACTTTCTCGTCCTTTCCAAGAAGACTTGCCGCATTGGAGAGTCCAAGCGCAGCTGAAATCGATGTGGATGAATGGCCTGTGCCGAAAGCGTCATATTCACTTTCCCCACGCTTCGGGAAGCCGCTCAATCCGTCTCTCATCCTGTTTCTTTCAAACGCCTCCCTGCGTCCGGTCAGAATCTTGTGGGCATAGGCCTGATGCCCGACGTCAAACACAATCTTGTCTTTCGGTGTGTTGAAGACATAATGCAGTCCGACAATGAGTTCCACAGCACCCAGGCTTGAGCCAAGGTGCCCCGGATTTGTCGAGCAGCACTTTATGATATAATCCCTCAGTTCCGGACAGAGCAGTTTAAGCTGCTCAAAGTCAAGTTTACGGAGATCTTCCGGGCTGTTTATATTCTCCAGCATATAATACTTGTACGAAATTATCCGCAATATACGGATAAATTCTGAATTGAATAAAATTTTGTTGTTTATGATTTATTGAATATCTTGCAGAGTTTTTGGCGGAAAGTTAAAACTACAAAATATGACAAAAGCACAGAAATTAATGAATGACAGCGCGATAGCCCGCTGGTCAGTTCTGGTTCTCATCGCATTGATGATGTTTTTCGGTTATATGTTCGTGGACGTAATGTCCCCTCTCAAATCGCTAATCGAGTCATCCAGAGGATGGGATTCATCAGTTTTCGGAACATACGCAGCTTCCGAGTATTTCCTCAACGTATTCTGCTTCTTCCTTATCTTCGCAGGAATCATTCTGGACAAGATGGGCGTGCGCTTCACCGGACTTCTGTCAGCATCGTTGATGGTATTCGGAGCAGTAATTAAATATATAGGTATCAGCGACTGGTTCCAGGCCACGGCATTCTGCGGATGGCTGAACAGCTGGTGGGTCGCTCTTCCGGGCAGCGCAAAAATGGCAAGCCTCGGATTTATGATCTTCGGATGCGGCTGCGAAATGGCCGGAACCACTGTATCCAAAGCAATCGCCAAATGGTTCAAGGGCAAGGAGATGGCTCTTGCGATGGGGCTTGAGATGGCCATCGCCAGGCTCGGAGTGTTCGCCGTGATGTGGATTTCTCCGCTCATCGCGGCCAAGTTCGACAACTCCGTCGTGGCTCCTGTGGGATTCTGCACTGCCCTGCTCATCGTCGGGCTGCTTTTCTTCCTTATCTTCACATTTATGGACAGGAAATTCGACAGCCAGCTTGTGGCGGCCGGACTGATGACCACAGAGAAATCACCGGAAGACGAGTTCCACATCAGCGACCTCGGCAAGATTTTCTCCAGCAAGATGTTCTGGATTGTCGCCCTGCTGTGCGTACTATATTACAGTGCCATATTCCCATTCCAGAGATACGCGCCTAACTATCTGGAAGTCACATTGGACATCGATGCTTCCACCGCATCCCGCCTGTTCAGCTGCTTCCCGATTCTCGCAATGGTGCTCACTCCGTTCCTCGGAGCTTTCCTCGACTTCAAGGGGAAAGGCGCCTCAATGCTGATGGCCGGTGCTGTGATAATGATTGTCTGCCACCTGAGTTTCGCATTCCTGCTGCCGGCATTCCCGAGCAAATGGCTTGCGGTGCTTCTCATCGTGGTGCTCGGAGTTTCATTCTCCCTCGTTCCGGCGGCGCTCTGGCCTTCTGTTCCAAAAATCATCGACGAGACGATTCTCGGTTCGGCTTACTGCCTGATTTTCTGGGTTCAGAACATCGGTCTCTGCCTCGTTCCGCTTCTTATAGGCGTGGTTCTCCAGCACACCGGCGGTTATCTGATGCCGATGCTCATATTCTCCACATTCGGAGTGCTTGCATTCATCCTCACATTCCTGCTCAAGGTGGAAGACAAGAACAAAGGCTACCATCTTGAGGAGCCTAACGTGAAAAAAGAGGCATAATAAATGACCGGCAACAGAAAAACAGGTGCAGTGTCCTGCTGGGCGGCTCTTGCCTGCCTGGTGGTCCCTATGTTCGCATCATATTTTTTCGACGATATGTTTTCTTCCCTGTCCCAGCTTTTCCGGAATCCGGAATTGCTGGAACTGGGTTGGAATTCAGCTGATTACGGATTTTACGCAGGAGGTTATTCATTCCTTTGCGTATGGGGAGGGCTGATAGTGTGCGGAATGCTCCTGGACAAATGGGGAGTCAGGGTGACAGGTTCCATTTTCGTCGGAATGATGACTGCCGGTGCCGCCGTGGTCACTTATGCAATAAGCTCCGGGATGTCTCCAAAAAACTCCCTGATGCTGGCTTATGCAGGATGTATGCTGTTCGGGCTGGGAAGCGAGATAGCAGGAGTAGCAGTCACCCGTTCCATCGCCAAATGGTTCAAAGGCAGGAATATGGCCTTCGCAATGGGTCTCCAGCTCGCAATCGCCAGGCTCGGAACCGCATTGGCCCTGCTTCTGTCCCCGGTTTTAGTGGCGGCAAAGGCTCCTGGCGAGATTTATACCCTGTCAGAAACAGCAAGGCCCGCTTTCTCCGGACTGGCGCTTCTTCTTGCCGGCACGGTTCTTTGGGCAGTTTTCGTAGCGATGGACGCAAAATTTGACGCCATCAACGGCTCGACAGACAGGAAGATGCGCTCCGAGGAAGACGAATTCAGATTCTCAGATATATTCAAGGTATTGTCCAATAAATACTTCATTATGTCTGCCCTGCTGTGCGTGTTTTTCTATTGCAGCATTATCTCTTTCAAGAAATTCGCGACCTCAATACTTATTCCCCGCTTCGACCTTCCATCTGAGACGGCAAGTCTGATGGTGTCGCTGATACCGTTCTCGACAGTCGTTTTCGCCCCGTTGTTCGGCTCACTGGTTGACAGAATCGGAAAGGGGACAAGATGGATGATTGCTGGTTCGTCTCTGGTATTTGCGGCCCATCTGATGATAGCTTTTGCACCTTCTGGTGTGAGGGCTTTCGGTTACACAGGAATCGCCGTGCTCGGTATCGGATATTCACTGGTTCCTGCGGCGCTGTGGCCGTCAGTATCCAGAATAGTGCCGGAGAAGAATCTCGGCACGGCTTATTCGCTGATATACTGGATTCAGAATATGGGAATGCTAATCGTACCTGTAATCGTCGGGGTCATTTTCAAGAACGGAACAACCGGAAACGATGTGTCCGGAAGACTCGCCGCACTGCATTCTGAATATGTTTTCCTGACGCTATGCGTCCTGGCGATAATCGTGGCCGTGCTATTCGCCCGCGCTTCAGACCGCAACCCGGATCTCGGGCTCGACAGGCCGAGCGGCAAATAATCTAACCGAATTTCAAGTTGCGCACTTGCAAAACTTAATCAATCAAACTTAAAGAAGTCAACTGCCTGTTCAACAGTCAGCGCGTCTTCCACACGGAATCCTCCGTTGCGTGTGCGGCGGAGACTGTCAAGATGTGCTCCGGACCCAAGGGCCTCGCCCAAATCCCTGGCAAGAGCCCTGATGTATGTACCCTTGGAGCAGACCACCCTGACCTCGGCGTGAGGCAGATGCAGGGAGGAATTATCAGTGACATTGATACGCAGATTCCTCCTGTCGCTCTCCTCTGCCGGATTCACGGGCACATCAGATGCCGGAAGTCCGTCAGGCCAGAAACCCAACAATTCCATCTCGGATATGTTGATAATCTGCCGGTTGAGGATTCCTGCGGCAGAATGGTCAAATACAGAAGCGCTTCCGCCATCTCCGGCTGACCTTGTTCTCTTCCATTCTTTCCTGGCAAGTTCATAGGCGCGCACACCATCAATGGACTTGGCTGAGAACAGGGGCGCCACCTGTTCCTGCTCCCCTAAAAAGCCAGGAAGGACGAATCTCAGGGCAGCCTCGCTGACCCCATCTGTCGGATAACGCATATCTATCTCTTTCTCAAGATCGTACGATGGAGTAGTGGCTCCGAACGATATTCCAGCGACATACTCCTTGTCGTGTTTCTGGAAAGTTTCAGCCTGCCTTGTGGCCTTGCCAACGCAGACCAGCAGGACACCAGTAGCCAGAGGGTCGAGTGTTCCCGCATGGCCGACTTTCAGATTCTTCTTATGGAAATGCCTGCAGGCGCAGTATTTCAGCTTGCGGATGACATCAGCTGATGTCCAGCGGTACGGCTTGTCCACAGGAATGACTATTCCTTCCGGGTAATCATCTATATCGCCGGTCAGGACAGTCCTGCCGACACATTGCCTGGTCAATATCATATTATCGGAAAAGATACTTATCTGCAAGGGACTTTGTCAATCCTGCGCTGATGGCGGCCTCCCTCGAATGGAGTATCAAGCCAGGTTTTAGTAATGGCCTGGACCATTCTGTAAGAGATGAAACGGGCCGGCATAACAAGCACATTGGCATTGTTGTGGGCCTTGACGAGCCTGCCTATCTCTGTTCCCCAGGCAAGCCCCGCCCGGATTCCCTGATGCTTGTTCAATGTGAGTGCCATTCCGTTGCCGGTGCCGCACATCGCTATGCCGCAGTCAACCGCACCCTTCTCCACCGCCTCAGCAAGCGGATGAGCCACATCCGGATAATCCATGCTGTCCGTGGAGTCAGTTCCGAAATCAACTACCTCGTATCCCTTTTTCTGAAGATACGGCACAAGCCGGCTCTTGTAGTCATAGCCCGCATGATCACTGCAGATTCCTATTTTCATATCGTCACGAAATTATTTTCCAAGTCTTTCGCCTGCATAATCCATCCTCGCGGCGAACTCCTTTTTCCCGATGAATGAGAGAATATCAGCAATGCCAAGGCCGCTTGAAGCTCCCGTCAACGCCAGGCGGATGCAGTTCATCACCTTGCCCATCGGCCAGCCCTGTTCCCGGATATAATTCTCAAAATACGGCTCGACATTATCTTTGGTGAAAGCTCCGTCAAACTTGCCGACATATTCCCCGGTCTGGAATGCAGGCCCGTAATTCTCCGGTTTCCAGAACTTGTCAACATCCTTGGCAAGGAATGGGGCGGTGAGCGTGTCGTCGAAGACTTTCACACGGGGATCGGCAGCCCTTCTCGGATCAACAGGCTTCTGCACCTCCGGGCCGCCCGCTTTCACACCGAAGTCCGCATACTCAGAAGGAGAAATGAAAAGGCAGGCCGCTATGTCCCAGAAATCTTTCACGAACGAAGCCCTCTCCTTGATGAGAGACACCACTTCGAGCACATATTCCTTTGTGACTATATGGTTCTGGAAATCAATACCTTTTCCAGCGAATTCAGCACCGGCTGTCAAAGCGCAGGCCGGACACTCAATCACTTTTACGCCTTTGGATTCGAGCACAGGAACGAACAGGTCCGCAAGCTCGCTGTCGGACTTCATCCTGAGATATTCCTTGTTATACCACTTGGCTTTCTCCGGATTGAACCTCGCCCCTGACTTGATGACCCTCTCAAGAGAGAAGCTCCGGACGAGCTCGTCCATCGTGAAAAGTTCCCTGTCGTCTCCCGGATTCCAGCCGAGCATAGCGAGCAGATTGACAAACGCTTCCGGGAAATAACCGTCCTCACGGTAGCCGCGCGACTCCTCCCCCGCAGGATTGACCCACTTGAGAGGGAATACAGGGAAACCAAGACGGTCGCCGTCACGTTTGCTCAACTTGCCTTTTCCGTCCGGCTTGAGAAGCAGGGACAGATGAGCGAAACGCGGCATTGTGTCCTCCCATCCGAATGCCTTGTAAAGCATATAGTGGAGCGGAAGGGACGGAAGCCACTCCTCTCCCCTGATAACCTCGCTTATTTCCATCAGGTGGTCATCCACAATGTTCGCCAGATGGTATGTCGGAAGTTCATCGGCTCTTTTCCAGAGCACTTTGTCGTCAAGAGTGTCAGTATTGACCTCAATATGACCGCGGATGAGGTCATCCATTTTGACAACAGTGTTCTCCGGCATCTTGAAACGGATTGTCCAGGTGTCGGTAGTCTCCAAAAGCCTTTTCACCTCGTCTTCAGGAAGGGTGAGGGAATTGCGCAATTCTTTGCGTGTAAGCTGGTTGTAGATAAATGTATTACCAGAAGCCTCAGCCTCGTTTCTTTTAGATTCGAGTTCTTCAGCTGTGTCGAAAGCATAATATGCGTAACCGTTCTCTATAAGCTGGTCAGCATATTTCCGGTATATGCCTTTGCGCTGCGACTGTCTGTAAGGAGCGTGCGGATGCTTTTCAGACGGAGTCTCAACGACATTGCCGTTCTCATCAACTCCTTCATCAGGATGGATGCCGCACCAGTTCAGCGCCTCAATAATATATTTTTCCGCTCCCGGAACGAATCTGTGGGAGTCCGTGTCTTCGATACGGATAATGAAATCTCCGCCTTTCTGCTTGGCGTACAGATAATTATACAATGCGGTCCTGACTCCTCCCATATGCAGCGGGCCGGTCGGGGACGGCGCAAATCTGACTCTTGTTCTTCTTTCCATATTACAAGTTTCTTTCAATCCGGCAAAATTAAGATTTATCCGCTGATTAAGCAAGCGCAAGCGCTTATTTTGAAAAGGCTGAAAACAAAGAACCTGTGCATTGCGCATAATCTTCCATTTTTTATTAGATTTGCTGAAGACAATAGAACATAACCAATATGAGACATCCAATTGCAGCAATCACAGTCCTGCTCGCATTGTCGGCAGGAATCCAGAGCGCACACAGCTTTCCTCCGTCTGACGCGGAACACAGACTGCCTTACCACAGGGATCCTGCTGTGCTGAGCAAAGGGAAACTGCCGGCCCGCACGACATTTATGACCTACGGGGACAAATCATCGGCAGCCACATTTGACTATGTAAAAAGCCCTTATTACCGCCTTCTGAACGGAGAGTGGGATTTCAGATACATTGAGGGGGACTTCGAGAAGACAGGGAAAATCCAGGTGCCGGGCAACTGGGAAGTACAGGGCTATGGCACAGCCATATACGTCAACCAACCATACGAGTTCCTCGGAGGACATCCTGTTCCCCCCGCGCTGCCGGACATTATTCCGATTGGAGTTTACAGCCGTACCTTCGAGGTTCCGGAGGAATGGAGAGGAAGAGATGTGTACCTGCATCTGGCCGGAGCGAAATCCGGAGTGTATGTATATGTCAACGGGAAAGAGGCCGGATACAATGAAGACTCCAAAGACCCGGCTGAATATCTGCTGAACCCGTATCTCAAAGAGGGAGCCAATGAGCTGGTTATCAAGATTTACAGGTGGAGCACGAGCTCATATCTGGAGTGCCAGGATTTCTGGAGGATAAGCGGAATCGAAAGAGATGTGTTCATCTGGTCGCAGCCGAAAGTGAAAGTGGAGGATTTCTCGGTAGTGTCAACACTTGACGAGACCTGCACTGACGGACTGTTCGGGCTCACAACAACTGTCAGGAATGATTCAGGAAACGGGGCGGCATTCGACATTTCCTATGAGCTCATTGATGCCGGGGGCAGAACGGTCAGCAGCTGTTCAAGTTCACAGACCCTTCCTGCTGGCGGCAGAGCGAATCTCAGCTTCTCCGACAGACTGGCTGACGTGCTCAAATGGACAGCAGAGACGCCTGCCCTATACAGCCTTTTCATAACATTGAGACAGAACGGAAAGACCTCGGAAGTGATTCCTTTCAAAGTCGGATTCCGCAGATTCGAGCTAAAGGGCAATGTGTTCCTCATCAACGGGCAGCCGGTGAAATTCAAGGGCGTCAATATCCACGAGCACAACGAACACACAGGCCATTATGTAACCGACGAGCTCCGCCGCAAAGATTTCGAGCTGATGAAATCTCACAATATCAATGCTGTACGCCTGTGCCACTACCCCCAGGACAGACGTTTCTACGAACTCTGCGACGAAATTGGACTGTATGTTTACGATGAGGCCAACATCGAGTCTCACGGCAGGGGCTACAACCTCAGCAGAGGGAAGACTCTCGGAAACGCTCCTGAATGGCTGGAAGCGCATCTCGAGCGCACACGAAATATGTTCCTGCGCAACAAGAATTACCCTTGCGTCACTTTCTGGTCGCTTGGAAACGAAGCCGGAAACGGATACAACTTCTACAATACATATCTCTACCTCAAGGAGCAGGAGAAGAGCCTGATGAACCGTCCTGTGAACTACGAAAGAGCGCTCTGGGAGTGGAACACCGATATGTTCGTGCCTCAGTACCCTGGTGCCGACTGGTTCAACAAGATTGGAGAGAGCGGGGCTGACAGGCCGGTAATCCCGTCTGAATATTCCCACGCAATGGGCAATTCCAACGGCAATCTCATCGGCCAATGGGAGGCCATATACAAATATCCGCATCTCCAGGGCGGATTCATCTGGGACTGGGTTGACCAGGGGATTCTCTGCAAGAATGAAGAGGGGCGGCCATACTGGGCATACGGAGGAGATTTCGGCGAGAACCAGCCGTCGGGCGGCAATTTCTGCTGCAACGGAATAGTTAATCCGGACCGCGATCCCCACCCGGCGATGGCGGAGGTGAAATATGCGTACCAGAATTTCGGGTTCGAGCAGGTTGAAGGCGGCAGGATAAAGATATTCAACAGGTTCTATTTCACAAACACAGACGGTTACACGTTCACAGAGGCACTGCTCCGGGATGGAAAAGTATGTGAGAAGCGCTCTTTCAGCCTGGACCTTCAGCCACAGACCGGCACCGAAATCGAGCAGTTCAGGACTCCTGAAGGAGACGGAGAGTACTACATCAGCATCTCTGCGATTGATCCGGCCGGCAATGAGGTGGCAAGCGACCAGTTCCATCTCTGCGGAGAATGGCGGGCAGCATCTGCTCTCGCTGAGGGCCCGGCCCTTTCTGTCAACGACTCGGGAGACCACATTACAGTAAGTTCGTCAAGGGTGTTCTTCAGAATTGACAAGGAAAGCGGAAATGTTGATTCGTACAAAGTGAGGAACATTGAATACATCAAGGACGGATTCGGATTCAGGCCATCATTCTGGAGGGCGCCTACAGACAACGACTATGGATGCAGTATGCCAAAGAGACTGTCTGTATGGAAATCCGCGCCTTCTGTAAAATCTGTCCAGGGCGGCATCAATGGGAAAGAGGCTGTTGTTTCAATAATATATGAGCTTGAGGCAGGCAATTCATTCACAACGACTTATACAGTCCTTCCGTCCGGAGTCATCAAGGCGGGCTGCCATTTCACCGCCTGCGAAAAAGGGACCCCGGGCCTGCCGCGTATCGGTCTCCGCTTCCGGATGCCTGCCGAATACAGCAATGTCAGCTATTATGGCCGCGGACCTGAGGAGAACTATGTAGACCGCAAAGCCGGGACATTGCTCGGCTGCTACAGCGCCACTGCAAGCGAACTTTATTACCCTTATGTGCGTCCTCAGGAGAACGGGCACCACACCGACACCAGATGGCTGTCGCTGTCCGGGAAGAAGCACGGCCTGACAGTGAGCGCAGATGTGCCTTTCGAGTTCAACGCCCTGCGCAACAGCATTGAAGACTTTGACACTGAAGGATTCACCCGGCCTCAGTCACATATCTGCGATATAGTGGAGAGAGACTTCGTGGAGGTGTGCATCGACCATCTTCACAGAGGTGTCGGCGGTTATGACAGCTGGGGCTCGGAACCTGAGCCATATCACTGCGTGGCATCCGACCGCGACTACGACTTCAGTTTCACAATAAATCCGAGATAGCGTAGCCGGTTGCAGGAGATTCCACAATTTGGGAAACGGGAAATGAAAATATCGGCGATGCCGCTTCTGCTTTCCGCAGGGTGCATCGCCGATACTATGAGAATGAGCCATTTCTCAGCTGCCATAAGCCAAAGCTCGTGTTTATTATTCACGAGTTCAGGATTGGGCCTCAGAAGCTGAAGGAAAGATTCACAAGGGCCGAATAGTGGACTCCGTCATCGTGGCTGCCTCGCCTGTCACGAGATTGGAAAGGCGCACCAGTGTCTCCCCTGACCCGGCATCAAGGATGATTTCGACCTGGCCCGCGAATCCGTTGTAGTAACACTCCAGCGGAATCAGTTCCGGAGCACGGTTCTTATGGTCATTTTTCTTAGGAGCTTTGTCAAGAATGACAACACGCTGGGTTTTAGAATTGTCAGTCTCCGCATAAGAAGTCAAGACGGAAAACACTGACATAAGTGCAACAATCAATAATTTGTTCATAGTCATAAATTTTAATGCCGCTATATGAAACATTCATACAGCGGCACAAATTTAGGCTGACAAATAAGATAACGACAAATAATCAGTCTTATCTATCAATATCACAACTTACTGATTGTCAATTATTTATTTTTCACATTCCTTAACCAGTCTTAACAATATGTATATAACTATATCATTATCAACAAGAATGCTCATACCTCACGAATTTTACTATTCAGGCCTCATTCCATTCACGGTTCATCACCTTTATATACTTACTCTTATTAGGACTTGATGACGAAAGAATCTTTGCTCGTATTCTGGTTTTCTTGACGTCAACACTTCCTGGAGTCATTCCCATTATGCAGGCAATGGTTTTGGATTCAAACCCAGCCATCACGTATGATACGAATCTGATATCTGATTCTTTCCAGCTGCTGAAATCTTTCCTGTACAACGCCATAATATTATCAAAAGAATCGTTGAGCATTGTCTCAAATCGCTGTTGTCCCTGAATATCTTTCTCCAGAAATGAAATCTGATTTTTGACTTCTTCATATAAAATATTCTTTCTTAAGCGTTTTCCTGATGAGAGATATTTTACACACAGCTCATTGATATATTTGAACCTCTCCCCATACAAATCAAGATACTTCTTTTTCAGGTTCATAATCTGGGATTCCAATTCCTCTTTATCTTCCACTAACCGGCTGACTTTGTGTCCTGATTCTTCTCTCAACGATGAAAGTTGAGCATCCGTTTCTTCTTTCAGATTGGCAAGAATCTCTATTCTCTCATTAAAATATTTTTTTCTTTGGATATAAATGATATAGCCTATCAGAAACACAATAACAGCCAAGCACAAAAGGATGCCTCGTTGAATACGCATTGACCGGGCGCGCTCGTTCCAATAGTCTGACTTGGATTTATAATAGTCAGTCCGCACATTTTCAAGGGATCGTTTAAGCACATCCATCACAACGGTTTGCTGTTCAGCCAAAGTGTTTTCAAGAAAAGTCAATACCTTGCTTCCATTACCCCGCAATTTTTCTATTCTGTATTTCCATACATCCAGAAACACACTGTCACTGTTGGAATTCTCAGCAGCACATAAAAGGCTGTCGGCAGCTGATGAATGGCCTTTTTTCTCCAGAGCATACGCATATGCACACATACTATGCGAATCAAGTTTCAAACCAGGCACAGATATGCAACCATCATATATACTGATTGCATCGTCAAGATCTTCCTGATTATCAGACAACACTTTAACGCAAGCAACGTCAAGACATATAGAATTAAAGTATGAAGTATCGATAATTGGCATTGTCCTGAAAGTACTGAAAAGGGTGTCAGCCGTTCCATCATTCAGCTGATCAGAAAACAATGTAACCATATACCCAGTCGTGTACCATATATTTGCAGTATCAGATATCTGCTTATAGCAAGCAAGCGCTTTTCGTGCATAATCAATAGCTGCGTCATAATTATGATTGTAACTGAATGTTTCAGATATTGAAGACATTAGCAATGCTTTTGACTGAATTTCCTTGGCATTTGCAGATAAATCTTCAGCAATCAGATAGGAAGCCATCGCATCATCGATTCTGGAATCATTGTATAATATTCTACCAAGGAACAGATACGCCCGCATCTTGTCATCAGGGGTGCCGTGACGGCGATAATAGTCCACCGCCGGCATAATGATGTCCGTATCAGTAGTATCAATGAAGTTCTTGTCAAGGGACATTGTTTTAAGAAGGCTGTACCGGGCACGACGGCCACGTGTGAACAGCATTCTCGTATCGATGCTGTCAATGATACAGAGCGCCTGGCCGGGATCGGAATTCATACACTCTTCCACTTTGTCCAGACGGGCGTCCACTTGAATAAAGGAACGGCATCCCGATGCCGCCATCATCAAGGCTGACAAGGATGCCGCTAATGACAAGGCTCTGTTCATACTTCTTCCATACGCACAAGTTCCCAGCCGCAGAACTGCATCACAATCTTGTGCAGCGTGGTGCCCTGGCGGAGAGCCTCGACACGCGGGGCGACGGCGTAGCCCTCGATCTGGGCCACGGCCTCCTGCCATTGCTGTTCGGCCTTGGACTCGAAGTCCTTCTTAGGCAGGTATTTGATTTCCAGGATGTAGCTGTGCCTGGACTGGTAATGGGTCAGGTTCGGGAGCAGGAAGAAGTCGCAGTAGCCGTGCTGGACTTCCACTTCCGGGGCCGTGATGTAGTAGTCGTTCAGATTCAGGTAGGCAAGGAAGAAGCCCTGGATGTTGCGCTCCCCCTCTATGCTGTCCCGTACAGACGACTGGTTCCTGTAGCAGTCGGCCATGTACTGGAGTCCCTCGCGCCATTCCCCGTCGAAGGCCATCTTTGTGAACGCTGTCTTCAGCTTGGTGGCACGGACATCGCACACCTTGTCGTAGTTCTCTATAAGATAACTGTAGTACTGCTTGCGGACATTGTTGTTCGGGATGCCAAGAATCAGCTGGGAACCGTAATTACCCTTGATGGTCAGCATTCCGTAGTAGAACAGCAGGCTCGGAAACACCTCAGGGTCAGTCATCTCCATTGCCGAGAACGAGGTGTAGAGGTCCGCCAGTATCTGGCCCTCCTCGATGACCTGCATCAGTACACCCTTCCGGTCTCCGTCCAGCCTGTCCAACTGGATGAGCTTCTTCAACTTGCTGTAGTCGGTCTTCGTGTTCGGGTCCAGCATATTCTCAGGAGCGTGATGATAGTTCACATAGTTCCGCAGATAGTACAGGACCATATCGCAGTTGAATACACGGTTACCATCGGTCAGGCATTCCTTTGCGAAGCAATAGTTGTCGTACCAAGGGCGCATATCCGCTATCATCGCCTCCACGTTGCTCTCCGCCGGCAGCATTCCCACACTCTTGTAGTAGGTAAACATCTCACGGACGTCGCTCGTCGAGAAGCCGAGCATCTTGTCCAGCTCAGGCTGCGTCGAGGCGTTCCAGCCGATGTTGAAGCCGCTGGTCAGGTCGTCCAGGGTCACGGGGCTCACTCCCGTCAGGAATATCCGCTCGAAGTTTCCCTTGAACTTCTTGAACAGGTCGCGGTAGAATCCGTCTACGTGCGTTATGGCGTGGTACATCTCCTCGCCCTGCTCGTTCAAAACCACGTTAGTGAAATTGTCGTACTCGTCAATTATCAGATACAGAGGAATTTGCAATTCCTTGGCCATACGGGTGATATGGACAAGTTTGGTGTTGGCATTGGTATCTTTGAAGTATTCGTCAATGAAATAATCCGGATAGTCATCCGCATATTTCCTGACGAATCCGTCAAGACATACAGACAAATAAGTATCACATTGGGCATATAACTCATCAATGCCTCCTCCAATCTGTGAGAAATCCAGATACAAGACCTGATACCTGTTCCGCAGCGGGGTCGGATGCTGACCAATATACAAATCCCCGAACAACTTGTCGAAGTTCCCGGCCTCCAGCTTGTCATAATAGAGACGCATCATATTGATGAACAGACTCTTGCCGAACCTGCGGGGACGGATGAAAATCAACGTGTCGGATTGTCCCTCCAGCATAGGAAGGTACATTGTCTTGTCCACATAGTAGAGTCCACGCTCCCTCACCGACCGGAAGTCCGACACTCCGTATGGTATCTGCCGGATCTGTTCCATATCAATGCGTCAATTACTGTGAATACACAAACTCAAGTTCCGCCATGAAACTTAATTCACAAAGCTACACAATATTTACGGCAAATCCTACGTCAATCCTGTTTCTGTACCCTGACGGTGCGGCGTATGGCAGGAGTGTTCAGGAGTTCGCTGATTTCCTGGTCACTTGACACCAGGAGAGCCGGTTTGGTATCATATACGAAATGCGGCATATTTTCGGCAGTGTTGTAGCTGACCTTGTTGATGAACACCTCGTCATTGATGACTATCTCCCCAGATTTCGGTTTGTACTCATCAACATAGGTGAAATCCTTGTCTATCATTATCAGCTTACCGTAATCATTGCCGGTAAGTTCGGTCATAGTCATATTGAAACCGGTGGCAATCACCGTGATATGAATCCTGTCCCCCACATCCGGGTCATCATCCCAGATAAGCCCGCGCTTCGACTTGTCAACAATGCCCGTATATTCGGCTATCAGGTCACTTATCTGGCCGAACTGCTGCATAGTGAGTCCCTGCTTGTTGTTGCCGGCAGTCACATTCACAAGCAGATTCTTGGCTGTGGACAGGTCGAAATCATTCAGCAGCGGAGACTCAAGAGCCTCTTTCACTGCATCCTCAAGACGTGTAGGTCCCGAGCCGCTTCCGCAGCCCATCAAAGCCATTCCGCTGTTCTTCATCATTGTTATGACATCCTGGAAATCCACATTGATGAACCCGGGCTTCTTGATAATCTCGATAATGCCTCTCACCGCAGTGGCAAGAATCTCGTCTGCCTTCGGAAAGGCGTCCTGGACAAGTTCCGAGCCGAAGAAAGAATAAAGCTTCTCGTTATTGATAATCAGGAGGCTGTCCACGTTGTGCTCCAGTTCGTGAATACCGTCGCTGGCCTTTGACAGAGCCTGTTTCCCCTCATTTTTGAAAGGGAGCGTGACCACGGCGACTGTCAGGATGCCCCTGTCCTTGGCCATCTTGGCAATAACCGGAGAGGCTCCGGTGCCTGTGCCGCCGCCAAGCCCGGCAGTGATGAAAAGCATTTTTGTTCCACAGTCCAGCACTCTCTCTGCTATCAGGTCCTGCGACTCCAGCGCAGCCTTTCTGGCTTTGGCCGGAACTGTTCCGGCCCCGAGTCCGTCACCGAGCTGAATCTTGACAGGCACACTGCTCTTCATAAGAGCCTGTTCATCAGTATTGCAGACAATGAAGTTGCAACCCTGGATTCTCTGCTCATACATATAGGTGACAGCATTGCATCCGCCGCCGCCAACTCCAAGAACTTTTATCATTGAGTTCTCCGGAACCCAGTCATTAGGGGAAACAATCCCCGCTGAGCTCAAATAATCTGGCATATTCGTCATACTGATTCCTTGCTGATATTGTCATAAAACTCCTGGACCTTCCAGACGATATTTCTGAAAAAGCCTTTCTTATTTACATCTTCCTGCTTTGTATCACCGGCAGGACCGGCACCGCTGTCCTGATTCTCCTGACCAGGGAGATCCTGACGCCCGGAATCATCCCCGGCAGCCTCCTCCGGGACGTCCGCCGGCTGTGAGGCTTCAGACTCAGTCAACGGCTCCACAGGGTCAGGCCGCACCTCATCCTTCCCGGATGTTTCTGAAACAGGACTGTGCAAAGGCCGGATGTCATCCGAAGCGACACAGCAGTTCAGATTTCCATCCCTGGCAAGCAGCACCATTCCGGCTACTGCAGCTGAAGCCGGTTTGAAAATTGACTCGAATCCGGTCGCAACGAAACCATTGCGCGGACTTCCTGTCCTGACCGTATATCCCGACAATTCACGTATATAGGTCGAAATGTTCATCATCTCTGCACCACCGCCGGTAATCACTATTCCCTTGCGCAGAGAACGTGCGAGTCCGCTTTCGGAAATCTCATACAGCATCGCATCTACTATCTCCTTCTCCCTCGCCGAAATGATTTCGGACAAATAGGTTATAGGAATCTGGTTGCATACATTGATATCCTCGCTCTCAATCTGGATAATCTTTTCGGAAAGCGAAGGCATACGGTCCGGCATACATCCGCCATATGCGCATTTGATGCTTTCCGCAAGACGCTCGGATATGCTGCACTCGTTCCGGATGTCGGATGTCACCGATGCGCCGCCGAACGGGATGGCCGCATAATGCGCCAAAACCCTGTTCCTGTAAATACTGACAGAGGTTGTGCCTGCACCCATTTCAATGAGAGCGACTCCGTTCTGCATCTCCTCATCAGTCAGCACCGCCCTTGCCGTCGCAATAGGAGGGAAGTACATATCGGCAATCGCAAGTTTGATGTCATTGAAAACCCTGTACAAGGTGTTGATATTGCACCTTTTGCCTATAAACAGGTTGAAATGGCCTGTAATCTCGGTGCTTATCATTCCGACAATGTCGCTTTCGCTTACCTGGAAATAGTCAGGAGTGGAGAAACATTTGGCCACAGCAACATAAATCTCCTCTTTGTCCATTTGCCGGTGGTCATCCATCGCCAGACTTTTCAGGCAGTCTATCTCCTCAACGGAAATGCACTCATCCGGGTCGTTTCTTGTGCATTCCGCCTGGGCGTTCTCCTGATGCACGCCATATTTCGGCAGGCTGACGGCCACCTGAGTAATCTTCAGTCCAAGTTCCCCCTCAGCATCGGCTATCAGTTCCCTGAGCACACTCTCCGTCCTCAAAGGATTGATAATGGCGCTGTTGCGGATGCCATCGGAAGGCACTGCCTTATAATAGAGAATCTGGGTATTCTGGCCCTCGACACTGGCCACGGCAAGTCCCGTCTTGCTGGTCCCGAGATCCACAACAGCCAGATATCTTTCAACTGTATTGTTAATGCTGCTCATATCTGATTTGTTTTATTTTCTGCATACAATCTGCCCGCCGAATGATACATTCACAGTGGAATAATATTTCTCTCCTTTCGCCGGGACAATATATTTGTAATAATCTTCAATTTTCCCGAATTTGCGCCCGAACTCTTCCGGGCGGCCGAAAATGAACTTCACATCTCCGGTTCTCGGCACGAGGACAATCTTTCCCGAGGCATCTATATGTATCTGGCCCACAAAGTCCCGCCACTGCCTGCTTGACGATATGTAATCCACCATAGCCAGGATGTCCGACACCCAACGGCGTTCGGCCGCCGTTTTCGGCAGACCCTTGTAATTATAGGGCAGTTTCAACGGCACATTTCCGTCAACAATCATAACCCTCGATGTGTAGTTCTTCTGAAGAGGGAACACAAAGCCCTCCCTGTCAGCATACCAGCCTCCCGACGGAGTGACGAATCTGATCACCGGCTCGCGCTGGGAGACCATCAGGTGCAGGATTCCGTCCGTGGTGACATACGCCTCGCTTGAAAGGATGGCGCTCTTGCCGTTCAGGCAGGCCTCGATTCCAGCCAGGTCAATCTCTTCCAAAGTCTTGCCCTTCCAGGGTCCGCAGTCTTTTGTGATGTAATTCTTCACATCAGCCTCGGTTACAAAGTTCAGGCTGCCCTGGTCCGCGAATTCCACCTTCACACCCTTGCAGGTCCATTCGGCGGACGCCTCCGCGCTTCTGATGTCAAGGAATATCAGAAGTGCGGCTGCAAGAAGCAGCACAGCGCCTGCGGCAGCGTATTTCCAGACTGGTCTCATCGGGTCAATTTTATCAAAGTCTCTTGCGGAGCATCTCCGTTATCGGCTCAATATATCTGTCCACATTGCCGGCGCCGAAAGTCACCAGCACGTCAACCGGCTCTTTCTCAAGGTAATCCATCAGTTCCTCTTTCTTGAGGAGCACTTTCTCCGGAGCCGTTACCCGGTCATAGATAATCTGCGATGTCACTCCGGGAATCGGTTCTTCCCTGGCCGGATAAATATCGAGCAGAATAAGTTTGTCCACTCCGCTCAGGGCCTCGGCGAACTCTGCCGCGAAATCTCTCGTCCGGGTATAGAGATGAGGCTGGAACACAGCCGTGAGTTTCCTTCCCGGGAAGATGTCGCGAATGGAGCTGATGGCCGTGGCCAGTTCTTTCGGATGGTGCGCATAATCATCTATGTATGACAGGACCGGAGTGTTCAGATGTATCTCCAGCCTTCTTTTCACTCCCCGGAATGTGCCGATCGCTTTCCTGACAGCCTCAGGCGGAACACCATAAGTGAGGCAGATCGCGGCGGCGGCTACGCTGTTCTCGACATTTACCCATCCGGGAACTCCGCACCTGACATTCTCAATCATTCCTCCAGGATATGCAAGGTCGAACGTGAAATGTCCAAGCCCGTCAGGATGCGGGTTGACAGCATAGAAATCCGCCTCGGGCGCATTGTAATGATACGTCTTCACTTCAGCCGCAGTGTCAGCCGGCGTGATGTCGATTCCGTATTTGGCAATCACTGTTCCCCGAACCTGGGAAGCATAGGCCTTGAACGCCTCTTTCACGTGCAGCAGGTCACCGTAAATGTCGAGATGGTCGGCGTCCATTGCGGTTATCACGGAAATCTCAGGATGGAGCTGGAGAAACGAACGGTCGAACTCATCAGCCTCAGCGACCACCGTATCTCCCTGGCTCACAAGAAGATTCGTTCCATAATTCACAGAGATGCCGCCAAGGAAAGCAGAACATCCCCATCCGCTTTCTGTAAGGATATGGGCAGTGAGAGTGCTGGTGGTGGTCTTGCCGTGAGTTCCTGCGACGGCGAGACATCTTCTGCCTTCAGTTATCTCTCCGAGAATGCGCGAGCGCTTCAGGATTCTGTAACCACGTTCCCTGACAAAGACAAGTTCCCCGAGATCCTCCGGAATGGCCGGGGTCACAATGACCAGAGTCCCTTCGACATCAGCCGGGACGAGATCAGGACGGTCATCAAAATGGACTCCGATGCCTTCCGACTCCAGTGCGGCAGTAATGGCCGACGGAGTCTTGTCATAGCCGGAGACCTTGTATCCCAACGTGTTGTAGAACCGGGCTATGGCGCTCATTCCGATGCCTCCGATTCCAATGAAGTATATGTTCTTATATTCTGCCATAATGCAATCCGATATTATTTTCCATCCAACAGCCTGTATGCGCACTCGGCGATTGTCATTGCGGCATCTGTCATCGCAAGGGCTGAAATATTATTCTCCATCTGCTTCACACGGGCCTCGTCATTGACCAGTTTCACAGCAGTATCCATCAATGAACCAGGCGCTTCCGCATCTTTTACAAGCAGGGCCGCATCGTGGCGGACAAGAGCCATCGCATTGTGGGTCTGATGGTCCTCAGCCACATTGGGGGACGGGACGAGGACTGATGCCTTGTGAGCCGCGCAGAGTTCGGAAACAGTGCTCGCACCGGCACGGGAAATGACGACATCGGCCATAGCATAGGCCAGGTCCATTCTCCCGATAAAATCACTCCAATGAATGCTCCGGGCCAGTCCGCTGTCCACCGTCTCCATAAAAGAGTCAGTTTCCTTCTTGTAATAACGGCCGCACTGCCAGAGCAGTTCCAGATTCTCCCCTCCAGGGCACCCTGACTCTATCCATTTGCGGACAGAACGGTTCAATGTCCCGCTGCCAAGACTGCCGCCTACAATGAGTATATGCTTCTTCGCCGGGTCCATTCCGTAAAATTTCATCCCCTCTTCTCTCGTCTGCGGAGTCGGAGGAACTATTCCGCCGCGGATAGGATTGCCGGTCATAATTATCCTCGAAGCCGGGAAAAACCTCTCCATCCCTTCGTAAGCCACACAGATGACATCAGCCCTGCGGCCGAGAATCCTGTTGGTCAGGCCGGCAAAACCATTCTGTTCCTGGATCAGGGTGGGCACTCCTTTTCTCTGGGCCGCCCAGAGCAGCGGGGCGCTGGCGTATCCACCGACACCGATGGCGATGTCAGGCTTGAACTCCTTTATGAGCCGGCCCGCTTTCACGATGCTTGAAAGCACCTTGAAAGGAGCGCCAAGGTCATTGAGGATATTCTTCAATGTCAGTTTGCGCTGAAGACCCACAACCGGAAGGCCCACAATCCTGTAGCCTGCCGCCGGCACTTTCTCCATCTCCATCTTGCCCTCAGCCCCGACAAAAAGGATCTCGCTGTCCGGGTTCAGTTCCCGCATTTTGTTGGCAATGGAGACCGCGGGGAAAATATGTCCTCCCGTGCCTCCACCGCTGATGATAATCCGTATTGGTCTGAATGTTCCCATTTTCTTATTCTATTGCGTCAAGGTCCGCCAGTCTGTCCCTGAGGTCATCGTCCGTGACAATGATAGGCTCGGCTTCGGCCCTTTCCTTTTCCATTTTCTTCCTGGCCATCCTGCTAATGGACAATATCACTCCGAAAGCTATGCTGAATGCCAGAAACGAACTGATTCCGTGACTGACTATCGGCAGGTTCTGTCCGGTCAGGGGCATCAGCCTGGCGTTCACGAAAATATGCAGCATCGCCTGCCCTGAAATCAGTGACACCATCCCCCCCACAGCCGTCTGGGCGAACAGATTGTCGCAGCTTTTCACTATCAATGAGCCCCTTGCAAGAAGGCTGCCGTATAGCATCAATACGAATATTCCTCCGAGAAGGCCATATTCTTCTATAATGAAACTGTACATATAGTCCTCATACATAACGGCCGTCTTGTACCGCTGGGTGCTCTTGCCGATTCCCTTTCCAATCAGGCCGCCGTCTCTCACAGCCACCTTCGCGCTCATCGGCTGGCGCACCTTGTCCAAAACTTTATAATATTCCGGAGTACCCTTTTCCACGCTCCGGATTCTCATAATCGGGTCGTTCTTGAAATCAGACACCCTGGAAACGGCCTCCATTTTCCTGCCGAGGAACTCCCACCCGGTAACCTTCTGCACAGCAAAGAGGAGTCCCACAGCCAGGACAACCGAGGCCACCAGCCCGCATACGTACTTTGTCTTTATTCCGCCAATGATGACAGTGACAGTCATTACAATGGCAAGTATCGCAGCACTGGAATTGCTTCCCCGCATCTCCAACAGGATTGTGATGCCCATCGGGACGAGAACATAGAAGAAACACTTTCCGAATTCAGTAGAAAGCCATTTGAGCCTCGGATATTTCGCGGCGAGCCGTTTTGCCATTTCTGTCTTGCCGTGCTTCAGTTCGTTCATCGCCCAGGACAGATACAGAACCATAAACACTTTCACGAACTCGAACACCTGCACCTGAAAGCCGAACACTTTGATGGCACGCCAGGCTCCGTTGATGCGGGCGGCCCTGGCAAAACCGATATTGAGGTGCAGGGTGAGGAACAGCAGCGGAATCAGGCTGATAACGAACATCCACTTAGATATCCACCTGAGCGGCCCCACATCCACATACTTGTAAATCAGCCAGATCAAGCCGAGTCCGACAAGCGAAACAATGACCTGCTCCAAAGCTATGGTCATACGGTTGGTCTTCTCCTGGATGGCCAGCAGAGGGGTTGAGGACGACAGGGCAAGGATGGAGAGCATAATCAGTATGAACAGAATCATCCATACAACCTTGTCTCCCTCCAGACTGGCCAGAGAACTCCGGAACCCTGAATTTGTCTTTGCAGCAGCCATTCCCAAACAGTTTTAAAGATTTCTGACAGCCTGCTTGAATTTCTCTCCCCTGTCCTCATAGCAGGTGAAGAGGTCAAAACTTGCGCAGCAAGGGCTGAGCAGAACCACATCTCCGTCTGAAGCAAATGCAGCAGAGGCCTTTACAGCCTCCTCGGCCGAAGAAGTATCGCAGATATTCTCCTTGCCGACAATCTCCTCGAATGCCTCGTGTATCTTCCTGTTGTCAACCCCGAGGCATACAATGGCTTTCACCTTCTCCTTGACCAGCGGTTTTAGCACACTGTAGTCATTTCCCTTGTCCGTACCACCGGCAATCCATACCACCGGACGGGTCTGGCATTCAAGGGCATACCAGGCGGCGTCCACATTGGTAGCCTTGGAGTCATTGATGTAGAGCACTCCCCCGACACTCATCACCGGTTCAAGCCTGTGCTCAATCGGCTGGAATGTCTCCAGGGAATTGCGGATAACCTCATTGTCGATGCCGGTGGCCTTCGCAGCCAAAGCAGCAGCCATCGAGTTGTAAACATTGTGGATGCCTCCGAGGGCGAGCTGGTTGAGGAAAATGTCGCACTGCTCGTCGTCGTATTTCACGACAATCCTGTCATCTTCGAGATAAGCTCCCTGGTCCACCTTTCCCTTCTGCGTGAACGGCAGTTTCTTGGCCTCGGTGATGATTTTGTCGAGATGGTTGATGGTGATCTCGTCATCCGAATCGAATATGAAGCAGTCCTCAGGACGCAGGTTGCGGACAATGCGGAATTTAGCCCTCACGTAATTCTCCATATTGTACCCGTACCTGTCGAGATGGTCCGGGGTGATATTGGTGATTATCGCGATATCCGGGCGGAAATCGTAGCAGTTGTCGAGCTGGAAGCTGCTGAGTTCCAGCACATAATAATCATAATGCTGAGTTGCCACCTGATATGCGTAGCTCATTCCGATATTGCCTCCGAGTCCGACATTCAGTCCGGCCTCCTGAAGAAGGTAATATATCAGCGAGGTGGTCGTGGTCTTGCCGTTGCTGCCGGTGACGCATATTTTCTTCGCAGTGTCATAACGTCCTGCGAACTCAATCTCCGAGACAATATGTATTCCGGCGGCTATGATTTTCTGTATCATCGGGGCGGCCGTCGGAATGCCGGGGCTCTTTATCACCTCGTCCGCATTCAGGATCCGCTCTTCAGTATGTCCTCCCTGCTCGAAAGGGATTTCCCATTCTTCAAGCATCCTGACATACTTGTCGTCGATTTTTCCCTTGTCTGAAAGAAAGACATCAAAGCCCTTGACTTTAGCGAGAACCGCAGCTCCCACTCCGCTCTCGGCGCCTCCCAATATTACTATCCTGTTATTCATAATAAAACTTAAATTCTATGCAACTATCTGATTTTCAGCAATGCCAGTGTAGCTACAGCGAGCACCATACCCACGAGCCAGAATCTGGTGACAATCTTGGACTCCGGCACCGGATGGGACGGCCACTGGACAAGTGCCTGTATGTCCGTCCTCTGGTAATGATGATGCAGGGGGGCCATCCTGAACACCCGCCGGCCTGTCCCGGTCCTGATTCTTGTATATTTGAAATAAAACCTCTGTATAAGCACTGAAAGGCTTTCCACGAAGAACACTCCGCAGAGAACCGGAAGGAGCAGCTCTTTCCTGATGAGGATGGCGCTCACTCCGATTATGCCGCCTATGGCCAGGCTGCCGGTATCGCCCATAAACACCTGGGCCGGATAGGAATTGTACCACAGGAATCCGCAGAGAGCGCCCACGAAAATCGACATATATATCGCTATCTCTCCGGTTCCCGGTATATACATAATATTCAGATAATCAGAGTTCAGCAGGTTGCCGCTCAGCCAGGCGAGGATGCCTATGACCACTCCCACTATCGCGGATGTGCCGGCAGCAAGGCCGTCCATACCGTCGGTGAGATTCGTGCCGTTGGAGCAGGCTGTGACGACAAGCACAATCATCAGCACATATACAGCCCATTTGAAGTACCATCCGAAGGCTCCCTTGAACGGGGAGAACCATTTGTAGTCGAACTCGTGGTCCTTGATGAACGGAATAGTGGTCTTGGTGCTCTTGACCACATTCTCCATCTCCCAGATGCTGTCCTCGACAACAGTCTCCGTGTCAACAGTTAGATTGGCCGTGCTCCGCTCAGCAGGATCGCCTGCCACTTTCTCCCTGACCACCACCTGGTCGCTGAAGCATACCGTCAGTCCCACTGCGAAGCCGAGGATAATCTGGAGAATAAGTTTCATCCTCTCGCTCATACCCTCCTTGTCGTGCTTGAACACTTTGATATAGTCATCGGCGAAACCGATTCCTCCGCACCACAATGTAGTGAACAGCAACAGCTGGGTATATATGTTCTTGAGATTGCAGAACAGCAGGACAGGCACCACGATGGCGAGCAGGATGATGACACCGCCCATTGTAGGAGTGCCTTTTTTCTGCATCTGTCCCTCAAGGCCGAGATCCCTGATGGTCTCCCCGATCTGCTTCTTCTGCAGCCAGCGGATAATGCGCCTTCCTATAAAGAAGGATATGAGCATAGCCGTCACGCAGCCAAGCATCGCCCTGAAGGACAGGTAGTTCATAAGTCCCTGCCCAGGTATGTCATAATCTTTCAGAAGCTGGAATATATGGTATATCATAGCGTTTTCATTGAATTGAATACTTCGTTCACAATCTCTCTCTCATCGAAATGCCTGTGTTCCGTGCCGATAATCTGGTATGTCTCGTGGCCTTTGCCGGCAAGCAGGATCACGGCTCCGTCCGGCGCCAGTGTGATGGCCGCCCTTATAGCCTCCTTGCGGTCCGCAATTGAGATGGCTTTGGCAGACCCGGACGGGGAGAATCCTTTACGTATGTCCTCGATAATGTCCTCAGTGCGTTCTGTACGGCTGTTGTCAGACGTGACAAATATCCTGTCGGAATACTTCTCGGCCACTGCCGCCATTTCAGGTCGCTTGGTCCTGTCCCTGTCGCCTCCGCAACCGAACAGGCAGATGATATGTTTTTCCGGTCCTATTTCCCTGAGAGTCTTGAGCACATTCTCAAGGGCGTCCGGAGTATGGGCATAGTCTATTATCACCGAGATGTCCCTCGGTCCGCGCAGAGTCTCAAGCCTTCCTTTGGCGGATTCAAGCAGGCTCAGCTGCACCAAGGCCTCCCCGCTCTCCGCTCCGCAAAGGATAGCGGCAGTGTAAATGGCCAGGAGATTGTATGCGTTGTGCTGGCCTATGAGCCTGGTCCACACTTCCTTGCCGTCAATCCGGAGCTGCATCCCGTCAAAGCTTTCCTCCACTATGCGGCAGGTATGGTCTGCGATTCCCCTGCAGGAATATGTGACCACTTTTGCCTTGGTGTTCTGCACCATAACCCTTCCGTTCCTGTCATCTATGTTGGTCACCGCATAAGCATCAGCAGGCAATGTGTCGAAGAACAGCTTTTTGCAGCGCAGATACTCCGCGAATGTCTTGTGGTAATCCAGGTGGTCGTGGGTCAGGTTCGAGAATATGCCGACATTGAATCTGAGGCCGGCAACTCTGTCCTGCTCCACACCGATGGAGCTCACTTCCATAAAGCAGTATTCACACCCGGAATCCACCATCCTGCGCAGAAGCGAATTGATAGTGATGGGATCGGCCGTGGTGTTGGCCGTCTCCAGCATTGTCCCGTCAATGTAATTGGCTATGGTGGATAGAAGTCCGCATTTATACCCAAGACGGCGGAAAAGGTTGTAGAGCAGGGTCACCGTGGTGGTCTTTCCGTTGGTGCCGGTGATTCCGACCAGGACTATCTCACGTGAAGGATGTCCGTAGAAGGCATCCGCAGCCATAGCCACCGCCAGTCTTGAACTCTTCACACGGACAAATGCCCTGCCTTCAGTCAGTTCCGGTCCTGCCGCCTCAACCTGGCAGCGCATCTGCTCCTCATCCTCATAAATCACAGCCGCAGCTCCTTTTGAGAGAGCCTGGGCGATGTATCTGTGCCCGTCACCGGCAAAGCCTTTGACTGCGATGAACAGCGAACCCTGGCATACCTGCCTGGAATCGCTGCAAATAGAGGTTATTTCCACACCGGAAGGACCGGCAAGGCCGGCCACTCCGCAATCCGATATTATTTTCTCAAGTATCATATTTCTCATTTAATTCAATCTGACCGTCACCGTCCCTCCCTCTTTGAGCGGCGCGCCCGGAGCCGGAGACTGGGACGAGACCAGTCCGCATCCGCTGTAGGAGCACACATATCCGTCATTCTCTATGGCGTAAATCGCATCCATCAGGCTGAGGCCATTGAGGTTCGGCACTTTACCGTTTCTGGATGTGGCAAGTTCTTTGGCTATGACTTTCGGCATTTTGCCTGTCTCGGTGTACTTGGTCCCGTTCTCATCATCAAGCACATAAATATTGTCAACTATATCCTTGAACACCAGCGCCGGAATGGTTCCCCCATAGAAGACTTCATCGCTGAGGTAAGAGTAAATGGTCACGATGGCAGAGTATTTCGGGTTGTCAGCAGGGAAGAAACCCACCATAGTTGCCTGATACTGCCTGCGTCCCTGAATGTCTTCGTATGGGTCACCCGGCTTTACTTTGTATTTCTTCTTGTCGAGGGCTATCCTGGCCGTTCCCGTCTTGCCGGCCACAGTCGTCCTTGCATTTTTAAGTCTCTTTGCCGTACCGTCCTGGGTTATTTTGGACAATGCGTAAGCAAGGCTGTCGCTTACATCAGGAGAGCATACGGCCGAATTCAGCACTGACGGGCCTTTCTTTATCCGCACATCCCCGTCCTTCTCGATTGACTCGACGAGATACGGCTTCATCATCCTGCCCCTGTTGGCTATCGCATTGTAAAGGGTGAGAATATGAAGCGGGGTCTCTGACACGAAATATCCGATGGCAATCGAGCCCAACGACGTGGCGCTCCATTCTCCGGACTTTGGAGAAGGCAGTGAAGGGGTCTTGAATCCCTGCAGGTCGAAATCAAACGCCTCCCCGAGTTTGTACATATAAAGATTGTCAATGAGCTTCTGGGGATTCTCGCCGTAGTTGTCCATTGCGAGCTTGCGGAAAATGTAGTTAGATGATATTTCATACCCGTGAAGGACAGACATCGTCTTATGGCCCTGACGTTCATACGCATATACGTGTTCGTCAATGGTCTTGAACCCCGGAACACGGCCGCCGTTGGTAGGTATCATCGTCGAGAGTTTCACTTTGCGGTCCTCCATAAGGCTCATCAGCACTGCTGTCTTGAATACCGAGCCGGGTTCGCCCAGACGCCCGACAGCCATATTGTAAGTCTCTGAAAGTCTTTTTGTCACCGAGTCCCTTTGAAGATTGACCATAGCCCTCACTGCCCCGGTCTTCACCTCCATAACCACTGCGCAGCCGCCCTCGATTTTCATATTTTCGGCGATGGCGTCACGCAGAGCGTTGTCCGCTATATCCTGATAATCAATATCAAGGGTAGTCCTGACATCGAAGCCGTCTTTCGCTTTCGTCCAGGAGCTGTCCTTGTCCTGAATCTTCTGCCGCCCGTCAGACTGTTTCATCCACTTGAATCCTTCCTCGCCGTGGAGGTAATAATCATAGGAGCCTTCGATTCCTATATACTGTCTTCCACGCTCGGTGTTTTTGTCGTTGATTGAGCCTATTGTCCTGACTGCCAGATCTCCGTACGGATATTTGCGCTTGTCCTTGCGGTCAATGATGATGCCTCCTTTGTTCGACCCCTCATTGAACAGCGGGAGAGCTTTCACTTTCTGAAGTGTCTCGTGGTCAATCAGGCCTCCGATAACGATTGGCCTGGAATTGTTGTCACGGGCTCGGAGAATCTCCCTGCACCATTCAGAAGGAGACTTGGTCCCGTAAATCGCTGAAAGGCCTTTTGACAGAAGCGCGGCCTTGTTCCGCCAGTCCTGCTCAAGGGAATCAGCCTTTTTCCTGCTCCTGAAATCTTCCTTGCAGACACGGCAGTCCATAGATATCTGGTACATAGGAACAGTGACCGCGAGCAGCTGCCCGTCCCGTGCCATTATCGAGCCTCTGGCCGGCCTGAGTGTCGTCTTGTGGCTGGAAGAGCGGAAAATGTCCATTTCCGGTTCTTCTGGGCCGTACTGAATCATAAGGACGCTCACTATCACGGCACAGGACGCCAAAATGAACAAGACGTAAAGTATCCACACCTTCACGCCTCCGCTGTTGTCTTTCATTCTGTTCACGTCCTTCGCCATAGTCTTTATCTTTCTTTTGCAGGTATTCTGTCCGCCGGTTTTTCCGGAACTGTAACCGCCGAGCCCCTTTCCCCGAGCATTTTCCTCACAGTGCCAAGCCTGTCGAATTTCACAAGCTCGACCATTTTCTCGGAGCGGTAAATCTGGAGGCTTGTGAGGACTTCGCGGGTCTTCTCAAGCCTGGCAAGACGTCCCTCCACCCAGATGTCCACTAAAAGGACCACCCAGAAGAGCATAAATGTATATGCGATATGGGGGAACCACCGGTCAACACCCATTCTCATCAGCAGCTCGCCCCTGAGAAACGCCTCGAAGAAGTTCTTCAGCGAAGCTATGAACGATTTCATCCTCATACCGCCTCCTCCTGTTTCATCCCGGACGATGTCCTTACAGCCACCCTGAGCTTGGCGCTTCGGGCCCTTGTATTGACCGCAATTTCACTCTCTTCCGGCAGTATCGGCTTGCGGTTCACCGCCTTGAGCGGAGCTTCCACATTTCCGTAGAAATCTTTTGTCACCTCGCCACGTATGTTTCCCGCCTTGATAAAATTCTTCACCATCCTGTCCTCCAAGGAATGGTATGTTATCACCACGAGACGACCGCCTTCTTTGAGGGACGCCGATGCACTCTCAAGGAA
>JAQXHU010000063.1 GCA_029007435.1 Bacteroidales bacterium | reverse complement strand
ACTGTCAATATGGGATTCAGCGGCAATGCCCTGCTGGATATGGAAATAGCCGAACTGATGGCGAAGGTGGAGAATCCGGCCCTGTATGTGCTCGATTATGTTCCGAATGCCTCGGCTGATATGATTAAAGAACACGGTGAGGAGTTTTTCCGTGTGATAAGAAACGCCCATCCGGATGTGCCGGTGATTTTTGTTGAAGACCCGATTTTCCCTTATTCAAGGCTGGACAAGAAGATTTTGGGTGAGATAACCAGGAAGAATGTGGAACAGAAGTCCTTGTACGAGAGGCTGAAAACAGCCGGCGAGAAACATATCTATTTCGTTTCTTCGGAGCATCTGATTGGCGATGACGGCGAGGCGACAGTGGATGGAGTTCATTTTACGGATCTTGGAATGGTGCGATATGCGGACTGTCTTACTCCGGTGATACAGAAAGCTTTGCGTAAAGCGGGAAAATGACGTGCCATTTGGCTGGAAAGTTTTTTTGATATGATTATTATTGCGGAAAGCGGTGCTACCAAGACTGACTGGCGTTCAGTGTCATCTGACGGCAGCGTTCATTCAATGAGGACTCAGGGAATGAATGTGGCCAGCGGGGATTCTGCCTTCATCGATAATGTGCTTCGAGATGCTGTGCCGTGGCTGAATCCTGTTGGGGAGACAGTTACAAGGATTCATTTCTATGCTGCGGGGCTTATCGGCTCGGGCAGCAAAGTGCCGGAAAGCGCCACGAGTCTCGATGCTGTTTTCAGGAAAGCTTTTCCAGAGGCTGAAATCGAATATGCTTCCGACTTGCTTGACGCTGCCAGGGCAGTCTGCGGCAGGAGTCCGGGGGTGGCAGTGATTTTAGGGACCGGATCGAACTCCTGCGAGTATGACGGGGAGAAGATTGTGAAGAATGTCCGTTCCGGCGGATTCATTCTCGGAGACGAAGGCGGTGCGGCAAGTCTTGGCCGGCAGTTTATGGCCGATTATCTCAAGGGCCTGGTTCCGGAAAGACTCGCCGAGGAGTTTTCTTCGAATTACAAAGTGGACTATCTCACTGTAGTCCGGAATGTTTACAAAGGCCCTTCTCCAGCCGGGTATCTTGGCTCGTTCGCTCCGTTCATCGCCGGCCGGTATGATGATTATGAATATGTACGGGAACTTGTGGACGGCAATTTCAGGTCGCTTTTCACCAGATGCCTGTCGCAGTACGGACTTGAAGGACGGACAGTCGGAGTTGTGGGCGGATTTGCTTACGCATTGAGGGACATTCTGCTCCGCGTCGCTGCTGAATCCGGAGTTGAACTCTCTGAAATCATTGCATCACCGATTGAGAACCTTGTGAAATATCATACAGGATTATGAACACGACTGAGCAATCTTCAAAATATCATAATCTTCAGGATATGACTGTGGAGCAGATACTTACGGGAATCAACAATGAGGACCGCCAGGTTCCTGCCGCAGTGGGGGAGAAGATTCCTGAAATAGCCTGCCTTGTGGACGGCATAGTGGAAAGGATGAGGCGGGGAGGCCGGGTGTTCTATATCGGAGCAGGCACAAGCGGACGGCTTGGGGTCGTTGATGCTTCCGAGATTCCTCCGACTTATGGAGTGAAAGACAAGTTCATAGGCCTGATAGCAGGCGGGGACAAGGCGATCCGCAATGCGGTTGAGGCAGCCGAGGACAATCCCGATCAGGGTTGGAAAGATATCCTGAGCTTCAATCCGGGTCAAGATGACACAGTGGTCGGAGTGGCCGCTTCCGGGCGAACTCCATATGTGATAGGGGCTGTCCGAAAGGCCAGGGAAAACGGACTTCTTACTGGCTGCATCACCTGCAACAGCGGTTCCGAGCTTGCGCTGGCTTCAGAATGTCCGGTTGAGGTGGTGGTTGGGCCGGAATTTGTGACCGGCAGCACAAGGATGAAATCGGGAACCGCCCAGAAGCTTGTCCTCAATATGATTTCAACGGCGGTGATGATCCGTCTCGGCCACGTGAAGGGTAACAGTATGGTGGATATGCAGCTCACGAACAGGAAACTTGTGGACAGGGGAGCGAGGATGATAATGGAGGAGACCGGACTGGAGGACTATGAACTTGCCCGTGAACTGCTTTTGAAATATGGCTCCGTTCGCAGGGCCGCAGATTTTTATTTAGGAGGAAATGTGAATGAGGACTGAGAAATATCCTTCGGAACTGCTTGAGAATGCTGTGGATGCGATAAGCTCGCTACCGGGAGTGGGCGAGAAGAGCGCCCTCAGGTTCGCGCTGCACCTGCTGAAGCAGCCTGCTGACAATGTGAGGCATTTCACCGAGTCCATCAGAAAACTCAGGGAGGATGTCAAATATTGCCGGACCTGTATGATGATTTCTGATGACGACGAATGCTCCATATGCAGGGACAGGACAAGAGACCACAGGACTATCTGCGTGGTGGAGAATGTCCGGGATGTGATGAGCATTGAGGCCACCGGCCAGTATCGTGGTGTGTATCACGTGCTTGGAGGCAAGATTTCCCCGATTGACGGCGTTGGCCCGTCGGATCTCAGGATAGCTGAATTGAAAATCAGGGTGGAAAATCTTGCTGCCGATGATGCCGCTTCCGCTGAAGTGATTTTCGCCTTGAGCGGAGATGTGGAAGGGGAGACCACGGCGTTCTACATATATCGCCAGATTTCCGGGTCCGGAATCAAGGTGTCTTCTCTTGCAAGGGGGCTCGGATTCGGGGATGACCTGGAATATGCCGACCAGCTGACTCTCGGACGCTCGATTGTGAATCGTCAGCTTTTCAGGCCAAGATAGTTGTAATTAACTTGACATCAGGCAATTATGGAAATAATCAAAGATATTTTGCTGGCTGCGTCCCTGTGCGCCGACTGTTTTGCGGTGGCGTTGTGCGCAAGCGTTTCAATGAAGGGGGTAAGGTGGGGGGAAGTGATGCGTATAGCATTGATTTTCGCTGTGATACAGACTGCTTTCCTTTTCATTGGATGGGCTTTCGGCGACTTCATCGCCAGATATATCATCAAGATAGTCAGCTATGTGGGAATGGCGCTTCTCGCTTTCGTGGGTATTTCAATGATAAAGGAGGCGTTTTCCGACGAGGAACCGCACAATCTTGATGGACTGCGCAATATCATAATCGCCGGAGTGGCGGACAGCATTGACGCACTCGCTGTGGGTATCTCGATGTCTATGGCGGGACGGCATATTGACGGTATGCCGGTTCCGGTCGTGGCGGTTTTCATCATTACCGCTCTTTCAGTCGTCCTGGGTATCAAAGGCGGAAGCTTCATCGGAAGCCGGGCAGGCCGTCCGGCAGCGGTGATTGGTGGAATCGTGCTGATTCTTCTCGGAATAAATATTCCGTTGGGATTATTCTAGCTTAACTATATTTCTTCGGATAACGGAGGAGGATTGCGGCGAATGCCACAAGACCCATTGTTACAGGATAATAGAGATATCTGATAATGCTGAGGGCAGAGATTCCGGCAAGCCCTGAGGCCATCAGCATCTGCGCTCCGTATGGAAGCATACCCTGGACCATGCAGGAGAAGCTGTCCAGAATGCTGGCGGTTTTGCGCGGATCAAGCCCGAACCGTGCTGTGATATCTTTGGATATGTGTCCTGTGGTGAGAATTGCAATCGTGTTGTTGGCGGTGCAGACATTGGCGAAACTCACTAATGCGGCTATGCTCATCTCAGCCCCCCTCTTCCCGCTGATATGCTTTGTCAGACTGCTGACAATGAAGTCAATGCCTCCATTCCGGCGGATGACTTCCAGCATTCCTCCAGAGAGCATTGTCACAATGATGAGGTCTCCCATTCCGGCTATGCCTCTTCCGATTCCGCCAAGCCATCCGGTCCAGTCCAGAAGTCCGGTGCTGAATCCTATGACAGCGTTGATGACGATTCCGAGGGCAAGCACGGCCACTACATTGACTCCGGATATGGCCAGCCCGATAACAGCCACATAAGGTATGAGCTTGAGCCATTCCACCGGCCCGTCAGGAGAGGCGATCGCTGCCGACTGGCCCTGGAACAGATATATTGCAGTGACAATCACCGCGGCCGGGGCGGTGATTCTCAGGTTGACCTTGAATTTGTCCGACATAGAACATTCCTGCGTTCTCGTTGCGGCAATAGTGGTGTCCGATATAAATGACAGATTGTCACCGAAAAAAGCTCCTCCAGCAACAATTGCTGTAATGTATCCGGTGTCAATTCCCGATTCCGAGGCAATGCCGGCCGCGACTGGTACGAGGGCTACAATTGTACCCACGCTTGTGCCGACTGCCATTGAAATGAAACACGAAGCTATGAACAGTCCGGCATACAGCATCTTGGAAGGCAGAACTGCCAGGGTGACGGCAACAGTTGCGTCAACAGCTCCTATCTGCCTTGCGGTTTCAGCGAATGCTCCCGCAAGGATGAAAATCCACAGCATCAGCAGGACATTCTTGTGCCCCGCCCCTTCGGAGAACATTGCAATCTTTTCTTCTATTGGAGCTTTCTTGCTGATTATCAATGCATAAGCTGAGGCTATGAGAAATGCGGCCGATGTCGGCACCTTGTAAAAATCTTTTGCCGCGATTGACGAGACAAGGTAGATGCCGAGGAAAACAAGTAGCGGACTGAGCGCGGCCCATCCTTTTTTGCTGGAGAACTGCATAGCTGCCAATTGATTTAGTATGCAAATATAGGCTCTTTTTCTTTCATCTTTCAGGAAATTTTGATAATTTTGCAAGCTTACTTTTCGATGAAAGGCTTGCTGGTTCCGATGTTTAACCTCCCGACCACGGTCCGGATAAACCAGAGATGAGGTATGATATCCATTTTCTACAGATCAAACGGAAAGATACTGCTTTCACAGTCGGAGGCGGATTTCAATGTGCTCAAGAATGAGGATGTGATATGGATTGACCTCTTTTCACCCGACGGGGACGAGAAGAGGGCGGTGGAACGTTTCCTCGACACGGAAATCCAGAGCAGGGCGCAGGCTGAGGAGATTGAGAGTTCATCAAGGTTTTCAGAGACTGATACAGCGATTTTCGCCAACACCAACTTCCTTATTCCGGGACCGGAGGAATATGTGATGGAGGCTGTCTCCTTCACGCTCGTGGGCAATGTGCTGGCCACGCTCAGGGATGTTCCCCTCAGGAGTTTCACGGACCTGCAGCGCAAGATGATGGCTCTTCCGCGACTCTTCCCGAACGGCTACTGGGTCTTCGTCAGCATTATGGACCAGAGGGTCGATCTGGATGCCGATATGATAGAGCTTATGTCCAAGGAAATCGCCCAGTACAGCCGTCGCATCAACCAGCAGGAAGACATCAACGAGGACTTTCTCCTTGATATCAATCAATTGCAGGACAATACGATGCTCGTGCGGGAGAATATCGTGGACAAGCAGCGTCTGATTTCGAATATGATGAAGAGCGACAAGTATCCGGTGGAACTTGAACCCCGTTTCAATGTTCTCCTGCAGGATATCTCGTCACTTATCAACCATTCCAATTTCAGTTTCGAGAGGCTGGAGTATCTCCAGGATACGGTTGTCGGCCTTATCAACCTGGAGCAGAACAAGATAATGAAGATTTTCACCTTGATTTCCCTGCTTCTGATGCCTCCTACTCTCGTGGCCAGTTTCTACGGAATGAACGTCCAGCTGCCGCTTTCCGGAAACAGATGGGCCTGGCTCATCATCATTGCGATAATGGTGTGTTCTTTGGGATGCATCCTGTTCCTTTTCAAACGAAGAAAAATGCTCTGATTCCTTTGGAAGTCAGATATTTTTGAGTAACTTTGCACGCATTTTCGCGGCGAGGTGTGCCGCATCATACCGCGAATGCTCGTAAAATATTGTTAAACAACTAGTTTTTTATCTTAATTTATTATTATGGAAGAAAACAAGACAGCAGTAGAGGCTCAGGAAACTCCGGTTGTTGAGACTCCTGCAAAAGAAGAAACCAAGAAGGCTCCGGTCAATGCCTCAGTAGCTCCTGAGGATTTCGACTGGGATGCGTTCGAGAAAGAGCCTGCTTACGGTGATGTTGACAAAGCCACCATCGAGGCAGCTTATGACAAGACCCTCTCCGACATCAAGGAGAGCGAGGTTGTCGAGGGAACTGTGACAGCAATCAACAAGAGAGAGGTTCTCGTGAACATCGGCTACAAGAGCGAAGGCGTTATCGCGGCTCCTGAGTTCCGTTACAATCCGGACCTGAAAGTCGGCGACAAAGTTGAAGTTTACGTCGAGTCTCCTGAAGACAGAAAAGGACAGCTCGTCCTTTCCCACAAAAAAGCGCGCCAGCTCCGTTCTTGGGATATGGTTAACGAGGCATTCGACAAGGCCGAGATTGTGAAGGGTTATGTGAAGACCCGCACAAAGGGCGGTATGATTGTCGATGTATTCGGAATCGAGGCATTCCTCCCTGGTTCACAGATCGACATCCGTCCTATCAAGGACTACGATCAGTATGTTGACCAGACAATGGACTTCAAGATTGTCAAGATCAATCAGGAGTTCCGCAATGTTGTCGTTTCACACAAGGCTCTCCTTGAGGCCGAGCTCGAGAAACAGAAGAGCGAGATTATCGGCAAACTCGAGAAAGGCCAGGTGCTCGAGGGAACTGTCAAGAACATCACCAACTACGGTGTCTTTGTTGACCTCGGCGGTGTTGACGGTCTCATCCACATCACTGACCTCTCCTGGGGCCGCGTGAACAACCCTGAGGAGGTTGTGAAACTCGACGAGAAGATCAAAGTCGTTGTCCTCGACTTCAACGAGCAGCAGAAGAGAATCGCCCTCGGTCTCAAGCAGCTTACCGCTCATCCTTGGGACAGCCTTGATCCGGATATCAAAGTCGGTGACAAGGTTACAGGAAAAGTTGTTCTTATCGCCGATTACGGCGCATTTGTTGAGATCAAACCTGGCGTTGAGGGACTTATCCACGTTTCAGAGATGTCCTGGTCTCCAAGGCTCCGCATCGCCCAGGATTTCCTGAAAGTAGGCGACGAGGTAGAGGCCCAGATTCTTTCTCTCGACAGGGAGAACAGGAAGATGTCCCTCGGCCTGAAGCAGCTTACCGTGAACCCTTGGGAGAACATCCGCGAGAAATATCCAGTAGGCTCACAGCATAAGGCTGTTGTACGCAACATCACCAACTTCGGTGTGTTCGCAGAGCTTGAGGACGGCATCGAGGGTCTCGTTCACATCAGCGACCTCTCCTGGGACAAGATCAAACATCCGTCAGAGATGGTTCAGGTAGGCGACGCCATCGATGTTGTCATTCTCGACTTCGATGAGGCCAACCACAAACTCAGCCTCGGTCACAAGCAGCTTCTCCCTAATCCTTGGAATGAGCTCGAGAGCAAGTATCCTGTAGGCACAGCTGTCCAGGGCACAGTCGGCTCAGACACTGACAAGGGTGCTGTCGTCACACTCGAGGATGGCACTGAGGGATTCGCATTCAAGAAAGACCTTATGAAAGAGGATGGCAAGCAGGCTGTCAAAGGCGAGACTCTGCCATTCGTTGTCACCGAGCTCAGAAGGAGCACAAGGAAGCTCTTCCTCTCTCACCTCAAGACTTATGCTGACGTAAGGGCTGAGAAGGCTGCCGCAGAGGTTGACAACACCAAGAAGGCTGTCAAGAAGATCAACTCCAATATTGAGAAGACAACTCTCGGAGACATCTCCGAACTTGCCGCTCTCAAGGACAAACTCGAGAAAGGTGAATAATTTCACACTCAGGATAATGGGCACTGCTTCGGCAATGCCCGTTATTGAAAGATTTCAGAGCGCTCAAGTACTGGAAGTACCTGGGCGCTTGTTTTTGATAGACTGCGGTGAAGGCGTGCAGAGGCAGTTGCTGAAAAACAAGGTCTCGCTGGCGAAACTGGATACGATATTCATTTCCCATATCCACGGAGACCATCTGTTCGGCCTGTTCCCGCTTCTGTCCACGCTGGGACTGCAGAGCAAGACCGCTCCGATAGTGATTTACGGCCCGTCCAATCTTGGGCCGCTCCTCAAGTTCTTTATGTCGTATTACGGCAAAGGTGTAGGCATAGAGGTGGATTTCCATCCTCTTTCGATGAAGGCCCCGGAAGTCATATATTCCACCAGGAGCCTGGAGGTAATAGCGTTTCCGCTGAATCACAAGATTGAGACATATGGCTATATGTTCAGGGAGAAGATGCCGCAGTTCAATGTCCGCAAGGAAATGGTCGATCGGTATTCGCTTACACTGACGGAAATCGGGGCCCTCAAGCGCGGTGAGGATGTTGTCCGGCCGGCAGGACCGGATGAAGGCGCCACTTTTATGAACGGTTTCATCCGCCATTCCGGCACTGACGAACCTCTGGTTATCCGCAATTCAGAGGCTGCATATCTGCCTTACGAACCACGCAGCTATGCTTACTGCAGTGACACGGCTCCGTTTCCTGAGCTTCCGGAATGGGTGGAAGGTGTGGACCTGCTGTACCACGAGGCCACATATCTGGCCGAGCGTGAGGACCAGGCGCATCTCCGCTATCATTCCACCACATTGCAGGCCGCTGAATGCGCCTTGCGCGCCGGTGCGGGGAAATTGGTTATCGGCCATTATTCATCCCGCTGCCGTGACGCCGCCCTTTATCAGGCTGAATGCCGGACTGTGTTTCCGGAGACTTATGCGGCCGGTGACGGCGACATTTTCGAAATTTAGTCAGGGTTTGCAGTCCTTGCAATCACTGACCCGCTGGCCTGGTGGGTCGCAAGGACAAGCACCTCGGCGATCTGTACGTGCTCAGGGGCCGAGGCCGCGTAATATACCACGTCGGCTATGTCGGCTCCTGTCAATGGCTTGATGCCTTTGTATACGTTGTCCGCTCGCTCGCTGTCACCGTGAAAACGCACTTTGCTGAACTCGGTCTCCACTAATCCCGGCTTGATGTTGGTCACCCTGACCGCTGTGTCTGCCAGGTCGATCCTCAGGCCGTCCGTGAGGGTCTTGACCGCCGCCTTGGTCGCGCAATATACATTGCCCCGGGCATAGGCCGCATCTCCGGCCACGCTGCCGATGTTGATGACGTGTCCGCGGTTCCTCTCCACCATTCCCGGAACAATCAGCCGGGTCATTGTCAGGAGTCCTTTTATATTTGTGTCAATCATCGTGTTCCAGTCTTCCAGGCTGCCTTCGTGCTCCTTGTCGAGGCCTAATGCGAGGCCGGCATTGTTGACGAGGACATCGATTTTGCTCCATTCATCCCCGAGGCTTCCGATTACCTTTCCGGCTGCGCTGGCATCACGCACATCGAACGTCAGTGTCTTTACCTGCGCACCTATTTTTTCGAGCTCTGCCTTGAGCGCTTCCAGTCTTTCCGACCTTCTTCCTGTGATGATTACATTATATCCGCCCTCCGCAAATTTCCTTGCGCAGGCTTCACCTATGCCACTCGTGGCTCCTGTTATAAGTGCTGTCTTTTTCATTGCTTTGTCGTGTTTGTCTTGGCGAAGGTACGATTATTATCTGACAATATCACTAACATATTATAGCTATTCCAGCTGGCGAGGAAAGTGCGGATTTAAATCCGCGTTTTTATGCAAAAGTGCGGATTTAATTCCGCATTTTATTATATTTGCACAAAATCATGAGATATGGAAAAGTTATATGAACTCTATGCCAAGAAACTAAAGACAGTGTCGACAGACTTTGTCCGCTATCTTTATGACCAAATCAATTGGGATTCTCAACTGATTGTCATCATGGGAGCACGTGGTGTGGGCAAGACTACAATGGTTCTCCAACGCATTCTGATGACAGACGCAAAGAAAGAATCACTCTATATCTCAGCAGATAATACCTTCTTTGCCGGTAATACCCTTTATGACATTGCAACAAAATTTGCTCAGGTAGGTGGTAAGGTTCTGTACATTGACGAAGTCCACAAATATCAGGACTGGTCGAAAGAAGTCAAAATGATGTACGATTATCTTCCGGATCTCAAGGTAGTGATAACTGGATCATCAATCCTGGAACTTATAAGAGGGTCAGATGCTGATCTTAGCAGAAGAGCTATCCGATATAAGCTTGAAGGACTCTCGTTCCGTGAATATCTCAACTTCTCTCTTGGTTTGAACATTCCGGCTTATAGCCTTGAAGATATCCTAGATGGCAAAGTTGAGCTTCCTGCAGAAGTAAAATATCCACTGGTCCACTTCAAAGAATACCTTACCAAGGGATATTTCCCGTTCTTCAAGCAGGATGACTACTACCAGCGTTTGGAAAATGTGATCAATCAGACAATGGAAGTGGATATCCCTGCATATGCAAGGATGAATGTATCAACAGCTCGCAAGCTTAAGCAGCTTCTTTATGTAATCTCAAGAAGCGTCCCATTCAAGCCGAACTTCACGGAAATTGGCCGGGCTATCTCATCTGACAGAGGAACAGTTGCTGATTATATGGTCTATATGGAGAAGTCAACCCTTATCAGGCAGTTGAATTTTGCTCCTGATGGAATGGATCTGGTACAGAAAGTAGACAAGATTTATTTAGGAAACACCTGCTTTATCTATGCTCTTGCGGATGATAATCCGGAAATTGGCAATATCAGAGAGACTTTCTTTTACTGTGCGATGTCTGTAAATCACAAGGTTACGTCATCTCCTTCAGCAGACTTTCTCGTAAACGGCCACACTTTCGAAGTCGGAGGCAAGTCCAAGAATCAAAAGCAAATCAAGAATGTCAATGATGCATTCATCGTGAAAGATGATATCGAAAATGCCTATATGAATATCATTCCGCTTTGGACATTTGGATTAAACTACTGAACGAGAGGGGAACCGAAACTTCTTTTTATCTGTAACCTTCCATTGATCAGATTAGTTTCCCGAACTTGTCCCTCCCGTCGGGGAACAGCGCCGTCAGGTGGTCGATGATAATCTGACGGGATTCTTCAGTGGAGCAGTCGGGCAGGGTGGGGGAATCCGTGTCGTCTTCCACGAACTTTGCCCAGAACGGACCTTCTGATTGATTGCCGCTGAGCTTGAAGAACGCGTCCGGAGTGGTAATGCTGTTCCTCTGCCACCCCTTGTACTCGCAGTCACGGCCCCGGTAAACCCTTGTGATGTCGCCCACTACAGTCCATGTGCCCATATCGAGGAAACCCGTCAGGAAGTCCACAGCCTGCTTGGTGACCTTCGGAATCAGATATTTCTCCATGTGACCGCCGACCTTCTTCCTCGTCTCCGGCGGCACCTCCTTCTCAAGTATTGACCTGATTTCGGATGAATCCAGGGCGTCGTGCTCCCGAATGGCGGACAACAGGACAGGGGATAGGTATTCCTGAAGTCTCTCATCGATGGTCGAGGCCTTGCATGACCTGCCCTCCGCCACCTGATACTTCGCCTGTGACCGTCTCCAGTTCATCAAGTGCCTGTAATATTTCTCAGTAGCGAAGGCTGCCCGTCGGGATATGTATTTTCCATATACGATGCCGTTCCGGACAGCGTCCACCTTCCAGTCCCACGGGCCCAGCTCGTCCGAAGAGTAGAACCACCAGTCCGGATGCGTAAGTTCCTCGATTGACCAGCCGCGCACAGGGCTTCTGAAGAACGGAATCATCCCGATCTCCCTTATGACTTTTATCATGCTCTGTGCCGAATTTACCGGAAATTCATCATTGCTCATGGCAGATTCATTTAATTTCCAGATCCTCAATGACAATCAAATTATCCGTGCAGGACAGTTTGATTTTTTTCGAGAACTCCCAGCCCATATCAAGGGCCGTATAGGTGTACCAGTCCCCGTCGGCGGTTATGTCGAGAAGTCCGGTATTGTTTTCCTGGGGAGATTTCTCGTCCTGCTGGCCGCTCCTGAACAGCCAGGTGGCATACGCAGGTTCATCTGAATCATATGGATAGGCACCCTGAAGTTTCTTGAGCAGTTCCGGGGAGCAGTGTTTGCGGAGAAATCCGTAATCCTCATACAGCTTTTCATTGTACATCTTTGTAATGAAAGCCTTGAACATCATTCCAGGCGTGAATATTACCGGAAATGTGTATGTTACAGCCATTGTATTGCCATACGCATCAGTTCCCGGTTTCCATTTCGGTGATGATGACACCACGGACACTGCCACTGAATCCAATGCCTGGTGCCTGCCCCGACGGACTTTCACATCTTCAAGATTACCGAACATGTCGATTGTAAATCCCAGTGTCACACGCCCGGATGCCGCATCCTCCAGTGCGGAATCCGGATATGTCAGCCTCTCTTTTACCCAACTGGAGAACATATTGGCATCACCATCCTCGAATTTTGGATTATCACCCTTATTGACTTCAATGAGCAGGCCTGTAATATCATTTGCGTGCTTCACGATTTCAGTGCTGTCATTGGCCCAGGTGTCGTCATTCCATTCCGGGCGGGAGGATCGCAGATATGAAATGGCGGCCTTGAATTTTACAGGATTAACAGGTTTGGTGCTGTTTCCATATCCGACCTCCGACATCGCTCCCCACTCATTGAAGACGTACATCCCTTCAGGATTATCCTGAAACAGGTGCCGCTGATCTTCCGGACATTTTGCAATATAGTCTTCCATACTGCCGTACAGCCTTTTAATGATATCATCCAACGAGTAGAGATATCGCTCCGCCTCCGCATCAATATATTCCAGCTGCCCTTTTTCATTGTCTTTTATTCCGAAAAACCTCTGCCTGCGGCTTGCATCCTCATCTGTAAAAGTTATAATGAAAACATTCTGCCCGATTAAATAGTCCAATACTTGACCATCAACTCCTGCTGTCCGCAATGAATCTGCAGAAAGGCATTCAAAAGAATAGGGCCCGGCCAGCGCGCTTTCCACATCGGAAAAGTAACTTGCCGGGTTATACCTTATCACAGGAATGTCTTCTCCTCCCGTCCTTCCCTGTCCGGCACAAGCCGATATCGAGAAGGACAATACTGCTGACAATAGCAATGGTTTCATTGATAATACGTTTTGTCGCAGGCAAAGTTAATCATTCTTCATGATTACTGCAATCTCATCCTGGTCGCCTGCACGTCGCGGCTGTCAGGCCCTATCATGATATCGAAGTTACCTGGTTCAACAACGAATTTTGAAGCCAACGGCTTGGATGATCCTGCAAGATTATATTGGTCAACTGAATACCAGCCAAGCATTTCAGGGATAATGTCAAATTCGACTTCCGTGCTCTCTCCGGCTTTGAGGAATATCCTCTTGAAGCCTTTGAGTTCCTTTACCGGACGGGTTTCTGAGGATACAACATCGCGGATATAGAGTTGTACAACTTCATGCCCATCATACTTGCCTGCATTGCAGACGGTAACTTTGGCTTTTACAGGAGTATTTCCGGTCATGACAGAATCTGACAGTGAAATAGGCGAATAACTGAATGTTGTATAACTCAATCCGTAACCAAAAGGATATAGAGGTTCATTAGGACTGTCAATCCAGTTGCTCGCATATCTGCAATACTCTTTGCTATAAGCATCGCGCCCGGTATTTTTCATATTGTAATACACCGGAATCTGGCCCACACTGTACGGGAATGACATTGTAAGTTTACCTGACGGATTTACCTTGCCGAACAGGACGTCTGTTATTGCTCCTGCTGCCTCAGACCCGCCGAACCACGTTTCCAGAATGGAGGTCATATTCTCGTTTTCCCATGAGAGAGTCATAGGACGGCCTGAGAATAGCACCAGCACTATCGGCTTCCCGGTGGCCTGCAATGCATTGAGAAGTTTTTTCTGACATTCAGGAAGGCTTATATCTGTACGGGAACCGGATTCTCCGCTCATATTTGCAGCCTCTCCCATGGCGGCAATAACAACATCGGAATTATGCGCAACCGCCACAGCTTCAGAAATCATGTCATTCAATGGACGCGTGTTCCAACGGGCAGCATTCTTCGGAGTGACAGTCTTTTCCAGCTTCTCGTCGTCAAGAATATTGCAGCCTTTGGCATAACTGAGACGTATTTCATCCATCTTCCGCATCTCGTCGAGCAGGGACGGATAGTTTTCTTTGGCTGCGACGGCCCAGCAGCCGGGATACTGTCCGCCTGCATCCGCAAGCGGTCCGACCAGTGCCAGCTTCAGATTCTTGTCGAGCGGAAGCAGTTGTTTGCCTGCGGCCATCCCGTTTTTCAGCAGGACGAAAGTGGAGGCTGCTATCCTGCGCGCCTCGGCACGGTTCCCCGCTGTGTATATCCTTTGTTTTCTGGACGGATCAAGGTACTTGTAAGGGTCCCGGAACAGTCCAAGTTTCCATTTTGCCTCGAGAATCCGGTGACAGGCTGCGTCTATCTGTTTGATGCTTATTTCACCTCTTTCAAGCGCTTTGTCAAGTGTCAGGCATCCGGCAGTCACCATGTCCATATCCAGTCCTGCATTCAGTGACATCACTGCCGCTTCTTCCTTTGACCCCGCAGCCCGGTGATTGACAAGCTCTCCGACCGCATTGTAGTCGGAAACGACAAAGCCTTCAAATCCCCATTGATTCCGCAGGACCTCGGTAAGAAGCCACCTGTTAGCAGAGGAGGGGCATCCGTTCAGGTCATTGAAAGATGTCATCACAGAAGCGACGCCTTCCTCGACTGCAGCCTTGTACGGAGGGAAATACTCGTTGAACATACGTGCAGGGCTCATATCGACCTCGCGATAGTCCCTGCCGGACTCTGATGCACCATAAAGAGCGAAATGCTTCAGGCAGGCCAGCATATTGCTGTCTTCTGAAAAATCACCGGCTCCCTGATAGCCCCGAACCATCGAACGGGCAAAAAGGCTTCCGAGATACGGATCCTCGCCAAAGCCTTCCGCGCATCGTCCCCACCTCGGATCACGGGCAATGTCAACCATAGGATTGAAGGTCCAGTTGATGCCGTCAGCGGTAGCTTCAATCGCGGATATCCTTGCTGCAATCTGCGCATCGTCAGGATTCCATGAGCAGGCCAGTCCCAAAGGAATCGGGAATACGGTCTCATGCCCGTGTATCACATCAAGGCCGACAAGAAGCGGAATGCCCAGACGGGATTCCTCCACTGCGGTTTTCTGATATAATAAGACATTCTCATAACCATATGTATTCAGGATAGCCCCGACTTTTCCGGCCCTGATGTCTTCCAGAACGTTTTCACACTGCTGGTTCCCGGTAACTACAGAAGTGTTCGGAACAGACGGAAGATTCATCTGTCCCAGTTTCTCCTCAAGAGTCATACGGGACATAAGGCTATTGATAAAGGAATCCATTTCCCGTTCAGCCAAACCCCGGTTTGAGCAGGCGCAAACAGACAATGCGGCAGCTGCAGCCGCTGCCCAAAAATGAGAATGTCTTTTTACAGTCATTTTCTGTTATTCAGTTTTTTTATTACTTCAATTTCTTCCGTTTTGTAAGGCGTGCCGTCCGTGTGGAGTATGTCGTGGAACCACAACGTCGGTTCGCTTCCGTCAGGATGGGGCTCCTCCCATGAATACTTCGTGTTTGTCTTTCCTTCCACCAGTCCCCAGTTTATCGCTCCTACCTTTTTCTTCTTGAGGAGGGGCATTATAGAGGAGAATGTGCTGCCTTTGGTGCGGGCCATATATTCTGTACAGAACATAGGACGGTTGAACACCTCGAGATGCTTTATCTCCGCAGCATGCACATCTTCAGGAGCATAACAATGGTAACTAATGACATCTGAATTCTGAAGCTGGAAAGCATTCAGGGGAGCATAGGCCTTGTCGAGCATCCATATACCGCAGGTCAATGGTTGGCTCGGGAGGCATTTCCTCGCAATCTCGAACACTTTTTTGACCAATGGCAGGCTTTGCGTTACCAATTGGTTCCCGCCCGGCTCGTTGAACAGATCCCACATCAGGATACGGTCATCCCGGCCAAAGGTAGTAAAAATATCGGACATATATGACTCGACCAGTTCATAAAGGCTGTCTTCGTCTTTTCTCACCGACATTGACGGATCTCTCACCCAACCTGAATTATGAATGCCTGTTTTGGGAGCAGGCTGTTTTCCATAGGCTGATTCCGCCTCCCAGCAATCGTCGAAGAAAACGAACATCGGACGTATTCCGTGATTTCTGCACACATTGAGAAAGGTGGACATCCGCTCTTTCAGTCCGCAAGGGTCATTCTGCCACACTACGCTGCTGAGGAATACCCTGAGAGTATTGAAACCCAAGTCTTCCGCCCATCCGAGTTCCTCGTCAATGCGGTCAATGTCAAATGTATCCGCACTCCACATCTCAATCTGGTTGACAGCATTGGAAGGGATATAATTCACTCCGGAATACCAGGGATGCGTATTGCCCCATTCGTTTGCCTGTTCCTCAGTCCAACGACCGGCTGCGTCATAAATCCGTATTACCGTTCCCGGTGCGGAAATGTCCCCCGGAGTGGCTGCCATAGTACCGATACGGTTCAATACCTCACCGGGGATGATTATCCCATTGTTGCTGATTGTCACTGATTTGGAGATGTCCACAGCCTTGTCTCCAGCCAGGTCCTGGGCAAGTACTCGGAACATCTTTCCTTTGATGCCATCTGTCTTGAGCGTCAATGAGCCGAACACGCCGAACACGCCGATGGGCTTGTAGATATCGTCAATTTCAATGCTCACGTCCACCGCTTTTGCAATTCTTTCCCGACCTATCCTGCGGGGAAGTGCAGATACGGCAGTCGCTCCGTCAGGATACCTGCTGCAAAGGAGATAAGGACATTCATCAGAAATGTCATCCGTTTCAGCAACAGGCATATTGCGGCTGACTCTGGCAGGAGCGCTTGCCTTGACGGTATCTCCGATTTCATGCTTGACCCAGGACTCTCCCTTGCCGTAAATCCATCTGTCCGTAAAGCGATTGCTGTCAATCCTGACATCGGAATTCACTCCGAACGGTTCCGCAATGCGGCTCCATCTTACAGCCCTTGCGACCTCGTCAAGTCTGATGAAGATATCCCTGTACTTTATCTTGGAGACAGTATTCAGGTCATTGCCGCTGACATTCAGGAAAGGATGACGCATAATGCCGATGGTGCAGCCCAATCCGGCTGCAATATAGACCTCATCTTCGCAATTGACTAGCCCTTTTACTCCTTCTTCAGCCTTGAGGGACAGCATCCGGGCAACCCGGTCAATTGTCAGGGGCACTGAAATCACATCATCCACATCGTAGGTCCTGTATACATCGCTGAAAGTCACATAAGGACGAAGATTCTCCGTAGGCGTAGGCCCGATGCAAGGCGCATGCTCAATCCAGAGTCCAGGAGCATTCTTCTTTCCAAGCGCAGTCATATTCCTGCGGTACTCCGCATTGTGCTCCTGCTTTCCCCAATCCACCTTCAGATAACCTACGCCTGCCTTCCCGAATGTCGAGAGCCTGTCAGCCCAGAACTCCTCGGCAGTCATACCGGTATCAGGGTCCTCATTTGCAGCAACCCACAGTCCCAGACCTTTCCATCCCTTTGCCTTCACTTTGTCGGACAGCTTTGTCATCCTTTCCAAAGCATTGCCGGTAATGGAAGGGAATCTTGTCGTGTCCACTTCATCCCTGCCATAACCCTTGTTGGCATTGACAGGAATATCCCAGGAGTCATCCAGGAGGAAATACAAATCCTTTCTGATTTTCTGATAGAAGTTTATCCATCCCTGTCCCGGGCCGTCGCCGAAAATATTATCCTCGGTCATCTCGGCGCGTATGTCATCATTGCCGCAATATGCGTACTGGGTGTTCCAGGTGCAATAATAATTCGGAGCGTTCGATGCTTCGGAAGGGACAAGATTGAAGCAGGTCATCTTCAATGGCGTGAAGACGGGCTCTCCGAGTAAATCTTTCAGGGCCTCATTCCAACATCCGGCAATCCATTCACGCCCTTCGGCATTGGGATGAACCATATCTGAAACATTCAACCTCCGCCAGTTATAGTTTTCGGCGATATTGACCAATCTTATCTTGTCGTCATCGTATCCGCTTACCAGTCTGGCGATTTCACGGTTCAGTCCAGGAATATATGAATATTTTGGGAGTTTTCCGGATGGGATCACCTCCGCAACGAGAATCACCACATCAGGATTAATCATCCGGATTTTCCTGATAACCGACCTGTATGCTTTTATGATTCCCTTTACCGGCCGGGTTGCGGCATCGTGATTGTGCCCGGCGTGAAACAGGACTATGTCCGCAGGATACTTCCGGTACACATCCTCAATCGTGCTTTCTATGAATTCAACGTCCTTGCCGCACCAGCCATAGCAAGGTATTGCTTCATCGCCGCAACGGCTCATTCTCGGCCCGATGAATTCCACATCATAGCCTTCCTCGAACAACATCCTCTTCAAAGGGGACAGATATGAGCCCTGTCCGTCAATGCCCTCCGTTATTGAATCGCCCAAGCCCAGAATCGTGAAATTCCGGGCTTGGCAACCAATAGACAAGATGCAGAGGAGAATAACAGTCTGTATTATCTTCTTCATCTGACCAACAAATATCAATAATTAATCTTAGTGAGTTCCTTTACGTAGATTTCGCTGAGGGAGAGCAGAGTGATTGAACCGTCATACGTACCGAGAAGCCTTATCTTCAAGAATCTGCCCCTGGCGCTGTGGTTCACCAACTGGTCCTCGGACATTGCTATCCACTGGACTGACGAGCCTTTTACAAGGTTCTCATCCGCCGCAATTTTTGTCCAATTGTTCTGAGATGGATTTCCGTATTCGGTGAAATCATATCCGTCGATACCTGCAGCCGGCGTGAATTTGAACTCCGCATCATCCGAGACATAGAACTCGACACTCTTGGTGTCTGTAATTCCTGCATTGTTAGGACGTCTGTTCAACAATCCTATAGCAGCGATATCGTGTGATTCCTGCATGTCAATGACGATGGATATCGCACAACGGCGGCCCTTGAAGGCGTGGAACTCGGTAAAGTCGTAATCGTAGTCATCCGTGCCGTTTTCAACGCCTGCCCTGCTCTGGACAAACGGCTCCCACCACTGGAAGTTGGAGTACCAGCCCTTGTCCTCTACGCCATCTATGAGGAAGCGTACATTGTAGGTATCCCCGAGATACAGGTCACCCTGCCCATTGTTGCTGCGCTCATAAGCCCTGGAGCTATTGCAGAAGAGTATCTTGAACTTCGTCTGGTCAAGCTTGTTGAATTCAAACCTGCCCGGAGCAGAAACAATCAGGTATATAGGGTTGTCAATCAGCTCCAGCTCGTCATCCGAGGTGACATTGACCTTAATCGGAAGCAGATACTGGGCATCCTCCTCAAGTACAGTCTTGTCAATGGTAATAACGATATCACCTGTCAATTTCCCGGCGCCGAGCTGCGCATCCGCAACAGAATAGGAAGCCGCCGGAAGCAATGGATAAGATGTCTTCCTGTCAATGTTGTACTCGTCGCAAAGGTTCTGAAGATCACTCTGGTCCATACTTACATTCACATTGCCGGAATAGCTGTCACAGAATACGAGATTTACAGGAATATGATAATCCGTCAAATCCTGCTTCAATGTCAATTCTTCTTCCTTTCCTGTCACAAGGACGGCCGGGTCGGATGCGGCTTTCTCGAGGACTCCGTTCTTGAAGGAAATATCCTTGATTACCAGATGTGGTTTGCCGTTCTTTGAAAGTGCCGGGTTCAGGTGATAAGCCAGTTTCATATTGCCATCCAGATCCTCGAACAAACAACCGTGGCCGCCATCATAGTTGTTTATTATGCCAACATGCTCCCAAGGGCCCTCGATCTTGCCGGATCTGGATACTGCCTGGCCGACAGAATACCATCTGTTCTGGTCGTTGCCAGGCTGCTTGGCATAATGAGACCAGATGCAAATCAGATTGCCCGAGGCGGAATCGCGCCAGAGCATCGGGGCATCTGCAATGTAAACATCCTTTCCGTCACGCACATCCACAGCACAGGCATATTGGGAGGAAGAGCCATTGAACAGACGCACCTGCTCCCCGATAGTAGCTGTAAGAGCGTCATTCAATTTGTAGGCGTAGACGCCGGCATCATAACCTTTGTCCGTTATTTCAGTGGCAGCCTCCTTGCAATAGACAAGCCAAGGTGTACCAGTCTCGTCCACATACAGCGAGCCGTCGATATTCTGGGTAACGGTCTCAGGAATAAGGTTCACCTGCTCCCTGTTCAATGGCCATATACAGCCTTCCGGGCCATATTCTCCCTTGAAAATTGTGTTGCATTTCTGCGAAGTGAAATCATCTGCGCCGCCATTGGAGGATACAGCCGTCGCAATGCAGTAGATGTTATCCTTCCATTTGTACATATCTGCCGCCCAATACGAATAGTCGGAATAGAGACCGCTGACATTGTAGACAGCCCCGAGGTCCCTCCACATCTTAAGGTCGCGGCTCTTGAACACCTTGATACCGCCGGCCACAACTACCGGGCAATAATAGGCCTCTTTATCTTTATCGACATAGATGAACGGATCCCTGTATTCCATCTCCGCACAACTGATGTTGTAAAGGGATTCAGCATCATTCACTTCCGTGTGAATAACCGTGTAGTCTTCTGAATAGCATCCGCAGAGCAGTGCCATTGATGAAGTCAACAGACCAATTGTCTGTATTCTTTTATTTAATCTCATAACAGTATTATTCTTTTTCAAGAGTAAAACCCCAATTATATTTCTGATTGTCCGGTACTGCGGGATCTCCGGCTCCGGTATTCATAAGTTCTTTCAACTCAGAGAAATAAGTCGTATAAACATCCCTTGGAAGGCAATCATTCCTGTGGCATACGGATGCCGCCATTCCTACGACCTCTCCTATCATTCCGGTGGTCCTCATTACACGGACTGTACCCAATGCAATGTGAGTCACACTGATATCCCTTCCTGCCATGAACAAGTTGTTTATGTTGCGGGAGTAGAAACATCTGTATGGCACGGCATAGTGATAGATTCTGTCGCCCAGGCTGATTGCCTTGAATTCATTCCCCGGGAACCATTTGCCATTTTCAGGATCAGGGTAATGAAGGTCAATATCCCAGGTGGTGGTCACTGTGCCATCATCATAAGGGATTCTCTCCTTGACATCCTGCTCAGTAAGGACATGGTCACCCACCAGCCTTCTTGACTCCCGCTTTCCATAAATATAGGCTACCCAGCCAAGGCTGCGGTTCTGCCATTTCTGGTTGTCCTTCAGATGATTCTTCAGATAGCTCCAGTTGGAGTATATTACAAGAGTGGCATAATCCCTGATACGCTCAGCATCCTTTATAGGGTCCCTGCCAATCCCGGTCTCCCACTCCCAGTCGCCCTTGAACACCTTCTCGCAACTCTCGTCATTGAATTCAATTCCATAGTTGAACTCCGGGAATGACGAAGGCTTCTTGTCATCGACTGAATACCACTGGACAGAACTGCCCATTGTCATCATATCAGGTGTTTCCGGGGCGCTTTTCTCATTGAACTGGGACTTGCTTTCCCTGCCGATGAGATAGTCAGCTCCGGCAAGATAGCCGATGGTGCCGTCGCCCGTGCAGTCAGCGAACAAAGGTGCGGAAAAGACGTGCCTTGTCCCATCCAATATGTTCTGTGCGACAATGCTCTTGATTTTGTTTCCCGACATTACAACGGCATTGGCGTGTTCGCATACATACAGGTCGATATTCTCGTTCGACCTTATCCATTCCATCTTCTTCTCATCCTCATACACATACGCAGGGCGGGAATTGCCGCCTTCCTTGGGGCCGAATTCCTTGATCATATTGCCAAGATTGGTATATGGGGCCTTGTTGATACGGCCTCCAAGATGGACCCTGCTCTCGGAACTGTTGTTTCCTCCAAGGACAGGACGGTCCTGAACCAAAGCGACCCTGAGCCCGAGCCGGGCTGCCGACATTGCGGCGCACATACCGGCTATGCCACCGCCCACCACGACAAAATCATACTTGAGAACCTCAGGATTGCGCTGCTTCAATGCCTTGGCCCTGAATTTCTCCAGCTGCCTGACATCAGAAGGGGGCATATCATTCTTCTTCGTAGTAAACCAGATTGCGTCGCATCTTCCTTCAAAACCCGTAAGGTCCTGAAGGGCAAGCCTCTGCCTCTTGTCATTGATGTTTACCTTGCCGGCATACTGCCACATCCATCTATCCCCGGTATCTCCAAGGATTGTATCAATGGAGACATCACCGACCTTGAGCCGGAACTTTCCCGGGCCCTTTCCGTCAAACCACGGGCCTGTCCAGTTATATGTCCTGACATACACATTGTATTCGCCTGTTGCCGGAAACTCCACATCAGTAGTTGCATCTTCCACTCTTGCACCCATACCGTGGGCGAGCAGATATGGAGAGCCCATCAGGTCCATGAACTGCTGGTCAACACTCCAGCCGCCGTGATTCTTGAAACTCTCCGCCTCGACAAGCAGACTTCCGGCACGGGACTGGAATGAAGCAAGGCATATCAGAGTCAGCAAAAGGCCGGTATATTTCATATATGAACTAACTTTCATCTCTTAGTATCCAACATTTTGTGTCAACTTGTTATTTATCAGAATCTCCTTTGACGGGATTGGCCAGAGATACTGTCTGTCGTGCCATTTCTTGGCAGAAAGAGCCTGGATGTAGCCCTTCTTCTCCATAGCGGAGAAATCCGGAATACCTTCCTCGTCTATTTCAGGAGTCATAGGCCAGAACCAAGGAAGACCGTTGCCAATGAGCTTGTCAATTACGCTCTGGGCAGGGTACAACATTCCGTAATTCTTCTTGGACATTACCTTTCCGGCTATCCTCCAACGGATAATATCGCTGTACCTGAGACCCTCGTTCGCAAACTCCATCCTCCTCTCAGTTCTCACGATTTTTCTCAATTCAAGCCTGTCGAGAGTAGTGACGGCAGGATAAGCGGAGGTGTTGTCAAATGTGGTGGAATATGCGCGGGCGCGGACGCGGTTGATTGCGTCCAGCACGCTGGCATCTATATCATTCATCTCAATCTTGGCTTCCGCATACATCAGAAGCACGTCGGCATACCTGATGATAATCTGGGTAGGCTCGGACTTCCTTCCATTCTCCAGCCAGCTTTCATCAACTCCCTTCTTCCAGAGAAGACCGTTGAATGAGGCATATTGGAACACTCCTCTGGAGTCCTTGTTGCTCACCACTTTGCCCATCTTGTCCTTTACCTCCTTGACTGCCGGATGTGGATTATACTCATAGCCGCAATGCATTGAGCCGAAAGGCACTATAGTCATAGAGCAGCGAGGGTCCCTGTTCTTGAACGGATCATTCTTGTCATAGAGAGGAGACTCGTCAATAGGCTTGCCGTCAGTACAAGTGTATGATGCCAGCAAATCCCAGCTCGGGCACCACCAGGCATTTCCCGATGCGAGTCTGGACAGCAGTTCCCAGGCCGGATAATAATAGCCTAATTCAATAGAACGCGGGATTCCAAGTATATACTCCTTTGAGACCTTTGTAGTCTGCAGGAAGAGTTTCTCGAATGAAGGCTCCAGCTCATAGACATTCAAGTCCATACAAGCCTTGGCTGCTTCCGCCGCAGTCTCCCAATCTTCCATCCGCAGTGCGAAACGGGCCTTCATTGCCATTGCCGTTCCTTTTGTCGCCCTTGATGCCTGATATGAGGTTTTCTCCGGAAGGCCGGCTATCGCCTTGTCAAAATCCGCATATACCAGAGGAATAAGCTCGCTTTTCGGAGTCCGCTCCATAGTCAGGGCTTCCTCGATGCTGACCATATTGTCAACATACACTACATCCCCGAACTTCTCAATAAGCATGCTGTAGAAGGCTGCCCTGAGGAAATAGGCCTCAGCTCCGAAACGCTCGACAAGTCTCTGCGGAATACCGGAATCCAGACCCCGCTGAAGGTTCATCAGGACTACGTTAGCCCTGCCTATTCCTTTGTATTTATTGTCCCAATAATCCACGACTTCCTGTGTCTGTCCGTTAACTGTAGCATTGGCGAAACTGCTCAATACCTGTCTTTTGACAAAATCATCAGTCCAGCTTTCATCGTCTGCGGTCCACATTCCTGACTGGTACATATTTTTCAAAGATGCCTCGAACTCATCTTCTGAGGTGAACCAGTTCTCGGAAGAGCCTTCTGACAAGGGATTCCTGTCCAAATCGTAGCACGATGATGCGGCAAGCCCGAACAGTGTGATTATTATCGGAGAAATTATTTTATTCAATTTCATAATTAACTGATTGTTAGAATGTTATTTCGGCGCCCAAAAGTACCGTGGTTGTAATAGGATAAGAAGTCGGTCCAACCTCCGGATCCCAGCCCTTAGGATATTTGCTGATTGAGAACAGGTCCGTGGCTGTGGCATAGAATCTCAGCTTCTTGATGAACGCTTTGTTTGTGATACGCTCCGGCAAGGTGTATCCGAGCATCACGTTCTTCAACCTGAAGTATGCTCCGTTGAAAAGCCAGTAGTCGGACATACAATAGACACCATTTTCATTGGCGTTCGTAAGCCGTGGATACTTTGCCCGGGCATTTTCCTCATCAGTCTTGAAACTGCTCCAATACTTACCGTCAATAACAGCCGGAATGTTTCCGTAATTGGCAATCAGCGGCTTGATCATCATATTGGTCTTTCTTGATTTTTGAAGGCCGACACCCTGGAATGCCAGGGATAAGTCAATGCCCTTGTAACCTAAAGTGATGTTGCCTCCATAAGTGAATCTTGGCAATGAGCCTCCTAAAAGCACGCGGTCATATTCCGGAGTGATCTTTCCGTCAGGTACGCCATTAGGTCCTGAGATATCCTTGTACTTGATATCGCCGAGACTGGTCTGGTTGTTTAGCTTCGGGGCATAATCCAGGTCTTCCTGCGTAAGGAAAAGCCCATCTGAAACGTAACCATACCACTCATTGAATTCGCTGCCCTTGAGCTTGACCTGGTCTCCCAAGAACTCGGTTCCGCCAAGGTCTCCCATCACTGACTTGAAATCTGAAAGGTTGAAATCGATGCCGTAGAAGAAATCACCCACATTGTCTTTCCACCCGAGGCTCAACTCAAAGCCTTTGGTCTTCATATCACCGGTATTCTTTTCCGGATTTCCGTATCCGACATAGTCAGGAATCTCCACTGCGAGAAGCATATCCTTTGTCTTTTTGTCGTAATAGTCCGCAGTGAGAGACAGACGGTTGTTTAGGAAATACATATCCAGGCCGACATCAATAGAATGCGTCGTTTCCCAGGTGATATTTTCAATGACATAATTGCGCTGGGCGGCCGTCATCTCTTCGACAGCTTCGCCTTTGCTATTGACAAACAGGCCGCGTCCAGTATTGATCAGAGACTGGTACGGATAATTTCCAATACGTTCATTCCCCAAAGTACCATAGGACAGGCGCAACTTCAAGAAGGAAATTGACTCTTTTCCAAGCCCGAAGAAAGGTTCCTCGCTCAATACCCAGGCTCCAGAAACAGACGGAAACATTCCCCACCTGTATTTCTTGGCGAAACGGGAAGAACCATCCCAGCGGCAATTGGCCTGGATCAAGTATCTGTTCTTGTAGTTGTATGTTAACCGGCCGAAGAAAGATCTCAATGCGGTTTCGTATGCATTTCCGGAGTCGAAGACCTGATTATTCGGGGCGACATCCATATAAGGATAATCGCTCAATTCGAATTTGTCCTTTGTGGCAGTCAGACCTTCGTAGAAATAGTAGTTTGTCTCATAACCCGCCATCACACCTATGGTGTGGCCGTTGAAAGTCTCATTATAGTTTGCAAGGAACTGCACATTGGTGCTCTTGCTGTCATTCCTGTACTCGGACAGTTTTGTCGATGCTATCAGATATCCTCCAATGACATCCGGGTCTTCTGCGGTAGTCCAAGGAAGTTCTTTCTGGAAGCTCTTCTGCTTGGTGATCACAAAGTTAGGAGCAAATACCGCAGAGAAACGGAGTGAAGGCAGAGGACTGATATCAACCTGGGCCTTGCCTGAAAACTGGAGGACATCTTTCTTGTTGAACCCGCCATAATTGACCAATGCGTATATGTTCGCTCCTTTGCCGTCCGCTATGCGTCCGTCTTGCCAGGTGGCGGCATAAATTGGAGGAAGATATCTGACCAGAGTATATGGGTCCGTCACCGGGCTGTTTGCCTCTTTCTTGTTGAAAGAGAAATCAATGCTGGCATGCAGCCATTTGGTGATGTTGATATCATTATTGACCTTCGTCATGAAACGGCTGAAGTCCAAGCCGTTATACAATCCATCGGTCTTGTTGTATGTAAATGAGGCATTGGTACGGATAATCTTGGTGCCTCCGGAGATGTTGACTCTGTGCATACATCTCAACGCAGCGTCCGACAGGACGAGATTGCGCCAGTCCGTATTGGGATAGTTGTCAGGATCAGTCTTGTTGTACTCCAGCCAGTTCTCCACCTGATCTTGTGAGTAAGCCTGATACAATCCTCCGGAAGGGTTGTCGTTATAACGCAGCTCATTCGTCATCTCAAGATATCTTGTGAGATCAACGAATTCAACATTCGATGTAGGTATCTCATATCCGTATTCAACATTGTATGATATGTTGATGCGGTCCTGGGAACCTCTTTTGGTTGTAATGAGAATTACACCTGCGGCAGCCCTCGAACCATAAATGGATGCCGAGGCAGCATCTTTCAGCACAGAAATATTCTCAATGTCCTCAGGGCTTACAGATGACATATCACCCGGCACCCCGTCAATGATGACGAGCGGGGTCGAGTCTCCGATTGTGGTGATTCCCCTGACCTTTATGTCACCGCTCTCCTTGCTTGGCTCATTGCTGCTCCTTGTGACAGTGACACCAGCCATTGCGCCTTGAAGCGAGGCGGCAACGGAATTGGACTTCCTGCTGGCAATGGCCTTGCCATCAACGGATCCGACAGAACCGGTAAGATCCACTTTTCTTGCAGTACCGTATCCGATAACCACGAGTTCTTCCAATGTATTGGTATCTTCCTGAAGGATAATGTCAAAATACTGTTTACTCCTGGTCTCGAATTCCTTATCCACATAGCCGAGATAGGAAGCTACCAGGACAACCTCACTGGAAGGTATTTCCATATTGAATGAGCCGTCCATATCGGTAATTGCACCCGTGGTCGTCCCTTTGATCATGATGCTGGCACCTATGAGAGGTTCTCCATCTGCACCGAACACCTTTCCATTGATCCGGACAGGAGTATTGGCCGTTCCTTGTCCCGCCATGTTCCGCTCCGGCCGGAGAATCTTGATGTATCTTCCTTCAAGATTCCATTTGAGCCCTTGCCCGGCAAGGATGTCCCCAAGAACTTGTGATACAGCGATATCCGTAAAATTCAAGGACACTTTCCTTGCCACATCGACATCTGATGTGTTATAAACAAAAAGGTAACCTGTCTGGGATTCAATGTCTTTCAGAACCTGACCGACAGTGCTGGAAGGAGAGACAATAGTCACCTTCTTCGATTGCGCTCCCATATCTGTGGAACACAGCATAAATGCGGCAATAATGCAAATCCCGGCAAGATTCCGCAAGAATGATAGAAAATAGTTGGTATTAAAACTCATAAAATTAGTATTTGGTGTCAATTTTAGGGTCAATGTTATTGTATAACGATTTACAAGGCCGCAACCCTAAAACGAAGAATCAAAAAAAGTGACTAAAAGCCGATAGGCTGATAGTCACCTTCTTGGATTTATATAATTCTTGAATTATCTTACCCGGATTACTCTTTCATCAATATCAAACTCATAACTGAGATTCTCTCCCATCAGAAGGATATCCATAATACAATCAATTCCATCGGAGGTCATGAACTTGCAGGTAGAATGTCTCTCCAGGATTTCGCTGTCTTCAACCTTGAATGAAACTTGATAATATGTTTCCAGCTTTGAGAAAATATCTGAAAATGAAGCATCCTCAAATGACAGAATTCCCTTCCGCCACAGTAACGCATCATAGTCCGAAAATTCCGATGTAACGAGTTTGCCACCAATCTCCTCAGCCTTCATATTCGGACTCAATATGACATTGACGTCATTACCGCCAAATATCTCAACCTTTCCTTTCACAAGAGACACGGACCATTCAGGGACATTGGAATAAGAGGAAACATTGAATTCCGTACCTAAGACTTTCACGCTGTAACTCTTTGTGCGAACCACAAATGGCTTCTCAGCGTTCTCTGTCACCGAGAAATACGCCTCCCCGTCAAGATTGACTTCGCGGACGTCTCTGTTGAACCCTTCATCAACATCAAGCCGGCTTCCGGAGTTCAGCCACACAAGCGTGCCGTCAGCCAATGTGAGCTCTGTCCTCTGTCCCAGCGGAGCATGGACAGATATCGGCGCATTATGCCTGGCTTTACCGAAAAACAGTAAAGACAGGGAGAAACCGGCGAGGAGCACGACAGATGCGGCCATTGACCATAATGCGAATCTCCGCAATGCGGATTTCCTGACTTGCCCATGGCTCTTTTCCATATCAATGCCCGTGTTCCATATGGATTCATCATTGAGGCGGCGCAGCGTCTCCAGTTCTTTCATATTCTCAGGGTTCTCACGGGCCCACTGCATGACCTCCTCTATCTGGGCATCGGTCGCATATCCATTGATGTAACTGTACAACAACTCCTCGTGTATTCCTTTATCCGTATTCATCTGTGCGGGAGTTTATTATGATATTCCGAAACTACTTTATGTCCTTATAATACTTCCTGAGTATCTTGAGAATCGGTTTTTCAATTGACCTCTCCCAAAGCGAGTAGCCATTGTCGTTCGGGTGCACTCCGTCGGCTGTAGAGGATTCACCATTGTGCAGAGCGGCGTCCGGCTTGATGTAATAAACATCCTTGTATTCCTTGCAGATTACGGTCATAAGGCTGTCTGAAAGGGCGCGGCGCCCCCCGAACTCTTTCTGCGCGGCGGTGTCGAAATTCTCCTTTTCCCAATAGATTGTGCGCTGCACTATGACAGGCTTGCCCGGGTGAGCCTTCACAATCCTGTCAATGAAAGGACGGAGACGTTCCCTGATCATAGGGATATTCGGGTTGGAGAATGGATCGAACACATAGGCATCCGCCTCGACTTCTTCAAGAACATCCGCAAAATACGGCTGCATCTTGCAGTTGCCGCTGAATCCCAAAGTGATTGGCTGCAAACCTGTACGGCGCATAAACTGCACCGGATAGCTCATTCCTGCGCGCGTCGTGCTGATGCCGTGGGTGAAGCTGCTGCCGTGGAAGACGATCTTGTGCCTGAAAGGGGATTCCATCGGTTCAATATGGGTGGCTCCGGTCGCACACACCTTGCAGGATTTGATGTCAGTGTAAATAGGGAGATAGAGAAGGCATTCTTTTTCGCCCGCAGCCAGATTGCCCACAATCGTGCGGACTGCATCCTTGTCTCTGTGGTTGCTTGGAAAATCGGTCATTCCGGCCCAGAGCCATTCCCCGTTCTTCCTGATATAGAGGTCAAATCCTCTGTAAGAGCGGTAGGAATCCCCGCTTGCCTGCTCGAAGTCAATCTTCACGCCTATGGACTTGGCGTCTGTTGTGAAGAGCACGGCGAGGCCGGCTGCGCAGCGGCACTGCATATTCTCGGACTTCGTGAAGCCTTTGAAACGGCACGTGTCAATTCTGTGATAAGGATT
>JAQXHU010000062.1 GCA_029007435.1 Bacteroidales bacterium | reverse complement strand
CCGAACTGGCGTATTTCCCTGTTGAGGGTTGACGAGGCCCGCGGAGATGTCTATTTCACGGCGTGCCGGGATGCCTCAGTGCGTCACTGCCTTTATAAAGTGGATGCTTCCGGGAATGTCAAGGCATTGACAGACACCTCGTTGACTGTCTCAGGAGTGAAATTCTCGCCTGACGGGGAATATTTCATCGCCTCTCTTTCCAATTTCACGACCCCGACACAGGTGTGGCTTTATGAGACAGCGAGTGCCGAGCTTGCCTGGAAGTCCAGGAAGCTGATTGCCAATGAGAATGCTGAAGCGTCAGCCCAGGGGAGGGCAAGGCGGCGTTATCCTTCCGGACCTGCAAGGACAGCCTTCAAAGTCGCTGATATGAAAGGTCCTGAATATGATGCGTCCGGATACTCCCTGCCACAGCTGGTCTATATCGAGAATGACGGACTCCGTCTTCCGGCCTGGATAATGTATCCGAAGAATTTCGACCCGGCCGTGAAATACCCGGTGCACGTTGACATCTACGGTGGCCCTGACACTCCACAGGTAAGAGACAGGTGGATAATGCCGTCAGGAGCCAACCAGTGGTGGGCGGAGAACGGAATCATAGAAGTGACTGCTGACTGCAGGGCTGCGGGACATAATGGAAGGGAAGGGCTTGACCAGATTTACAGGCATCTCAACACTGTGGAAGTCGATGACTTTGTCGCCTGGGCAAAATGGCTCCAGTCATTGCCTTACGTGCAGGGTGACAAGATCGGGGTGGAAGGTTTCTCATTCGGCGGCACGATGACAGCAATGCTGCTTTTCACTGCTTCTGGCTATTATCATTACGGGATCGCCGGCGGCGGAGTGTATGACTGGCATCTGTATGACACGCATTACACCGAGCGGTTTATGGAGACTCCGCGGACCAATCCGGAAGGATATGCCGGTTCGAAAGTGGTCAGCTATGCCTCATCATATCCTGTTGAGAATAAGTTCAGCTCTGATACAGAGCCTGTTATGCTGAAACTCACTCACGGCACCGGTGACGACAATGTGCATTTCCAGAACACTCTCCAGCTTATTGACGAACTGCAGAAATGCGGAAAGAAATTCGAGTTTATGATTTACCCTGACGGTATGCACGGGTACAGGGGCTACCAGTACCGGCATTTCAATGAGGAGAACAGGGCGTTCTGGCTTAAATACCTTTGCGGGAGATAGCTCCGTTTTTGCAGTATTCCTAAAAAATGACTATATTTGTACGATTATAGTACAGCCAATGCGGATACTTTTCCGCAGGGTGAAAATATGGACATTGAAACAGAAATAAATCGATGGAAGAAAACGAAAAGATGCGCGAGGCCGAGGAACAGTATTCCGCAGGCAGTATCCAGGTCCTGGAAGGACTGGAGGCCGTCCGAAAAAGGCCTTCAATGTACATCGGCGATGTAGGGGTCAGAGGACTTCATCATCTTGTATATGAGGTAGTTGACAATAGTATTGACGAAGCTATGGCCGGTTTCTGCGACCATATCGAAGTCACAATAACAGAAGACAATTCCATTTGCGTAAAGGACAACGGGCGAGGCATCCCGACGGATATGCATCCGAAGGAGCACCGTTCGGCTCTTGAAGTCGTGCTCACTGTTCTTCACGCCGGCGGCAAGTTCAACAAGGACAGCTACAAGGTTTCCGGAGGTCTCCACGGTGTGGGCGTGTCCTGCGTCAACGCCCTGTCCGACCTGCTCATAGCGGAGGTTCACAGGGAGGGAAAAGTTTATCAGCAGAAATACTCCAAAGGCAAGCCTGTCACTGAGGTGGAGGTTATTGGCGAGTGCTCCGACACCGGAACCACAATCACTTTCCATCCGGATCCTGAAATCTTCACGACCACGACAGTCTATGACTATGACACTCTTGCAAGCAGAATGCGTGAGCTCTCGTTCCTGAACAAGGGCATACATATCACACTGACGGACAACAGGACCCTTGTGGACGAATACCAGACCGACGAGAACGGCAACTATTCTCCTACAGGCAGGCAGGTTTACAAGTCCTCCGTATTCTACTCACAGGAAGGTCTCAAGGAGTTCATACAGTACCTCGATGCAAATGCGGAGGAACTCATTCCGGAACCGGTATGCGTGAATTCCGACAAGATAATCCCTATTGACATCGCCCTCCAGTACAACACCGGCTACAAGGAGACGATTCTTTCCTATGTGAACAATATCCATACAATCGAGGGCGGTACCCATCTTCAGGGATTCAAGATGGGACTTTCAAGGTCCCTGAGGAACTACGCTGACAAGAACAAGCTTCTTGAAAAGGTGAAAGTGGAGTTGTCCCAGGAGGATTTCCGCGAGGGACTTACAGCCGTTGTCTCTGTGAAAGTGGCTGAGCCTCAGTTCGAAGGACAGACCAAAACCAAACTCGGAAACAGCGAGGTCACCTCGGTTGTGTCACAGGCGACTTCTGCTGCGATGGACCAGTATCTTGAGGAGAATCCGAAACTTGCCAAGATTATCATAGAGAAAGTGATTCTTGCGGCTACAGCAAGGACGGCGGCAAGGAAGGCCCGCGAAATGGTGCAGCGCAAGACTGTGATGTCCGGAGCCGGAATGCCGGGAAAACTTGCTGACTGCTCGGAGCGCAATCCTGAGAAATGCGAGCTTTTCCTTGTCGAGGGAGACTCCGCAGGCGGTACGGCCAAGCAGGGACGTGACCGCAGAATACAGGCCATTCTTCCGCTCCGTGGAAAGATTCTCAATGTGGAGAAGGCCGCCGAGGACAGGGCTTTCGACAGCGAGGAGATAAGAAATATCTACACCGCTCTCGGAGTGACCGTGGCCCAGGAGGACGAGAACGGGGAGAAACGTATGGACCTCAGCAAGTTGCGTTACCACAAGGTCATCATTATGACCGATGCCGATGTCGATGGAAGCCATATCGCCACCCTGATTCTGACTTTCTTCTTCAGGTATATGCTCGATCTTATCCGCAATGGTTATGTATATCTCGCGACACCTCCTCTCTATCTTGTGAAGAAAGGCAAGGAGGAGATATATTGCTGGACCGACGAACAGCGCGCCGAGGCCACCCAGAAGCTCGGAAAAGGCTCTGACAAGGGTGTGACTGTACAGCGTTACAAAGGTCTCGGTGAGATGAGCGACCAGCAGCTCTGGGACACAACAATGGACCCGGACAAGAGAAGGCTCCGCAAGATCACGATTGACAATGCAGCTGAGGCCGAGAGGACATTCTCAATGCTGATGGGTGACGATGTTCCGCCACGCCGCCAGTTCATCGAGGAGAACGCCCACTATGCCAATATTGACGCATAATATTGAAGTTCAGATATTTGAATCCGGTTAATACTAAAATTTAAACAATATGCTTGACATTTTTGACAGAATTGAAAGAGACTCTGGTGGTCCTATCGGCCAGTATTTTGACCAGGCCTATGGCTATTATATGTATCCGCGTCTCGAAGGAGAACTCGGACCGCATATGGTCTTCAACGGAAAGCCTGTTCTCAACTGGAGCCTTAACAACTATTTAGGTCTCGCCAACCATCCTGAGGTGCGCAAAGCCGATGCCGAGGCTGCGGCTGAATGGGGTCTTGCTTACCCTATGGGAGCGAGGATGCTTTCTGGAAACACCAGGTATCACGAGAAACTGGAGAAGATGTTCGCCGATTTCGAGAAGAAAGAGGACGCTTTCCTCTACAACTTCGGATATCAGGGAATTGTGTCCACTATCGACGCTCTCACCTCACGTCACGATGTCATCGTCTATGACGCGGAGTGCCACGCCTGCCTGCTCGACGGTATCCGTCTGCATCTTGGCAGCAAGTACAAATATCGTCACAACAATATCGAGGACTGCGAGAAAGTCCTTGCAAAGGCCTGCGCCGAGGCTGATGCCAACGGTGGCGGCGTCCTGCTTATCACGGAGGGTGTTTACGGAATGACCGGAGCCCTTGGAAAGCTCGACAAGATAGCGGCTCTCAAGAAGAAATATGATTTCCGCATTATGATTGACGACGCGCACGGATTCGGCCTTCTCGGCGAGCACGGACGCGGTACATCTGAGGCTCTCGGCTGTATGGACGAGATTGATCTCTATATTGGAGCCTTCGCCAAATCAATGGCTTCAATCGGAGGTTTCGTGGCAGGTCCACACAAGATAATCAACTATCTGCGCGCGAACATGCGCTCCCAGATGTATGCGAAATCCCAGCCGATGCCGCTCGTTATCGGAAACACGAAACGTCTGGAAATCATTATGTCACCTGAGGGAGACGAGCTCAGGAAAAAATGCTGGGAAATCACACACGCCATCCAGGACGGTTTCCGCAAAGAGGGCTTCGATATCGGTGAGGCAGAGGCCTGCGTGACCCCTGTACACATCAAAGGCGGTGTGGCCCAGGCAACCAAGATGGCCAAGGATCTCCGTGAGAACTACCGCATTTTCTGCTCGATGGTCATTTATCCGGTGATTCCTAAGGGAATGGTGATTTTCCGTATCGTCTGCACGGCAGCCCACACTATGGAGGATGTGGAGTACACGCTGAACGCATTCAAGGAAATCAAGGCCAAGCTGGATGCCGGTGCATATGATGGAGACGACATCGCTGCGATGACTGTTGAATAGTGGATTGTTCATCTATGGACAAGGCTTATTTCAAAGATAAAGTTATAATCATAACAGGAGCCAGCTCGGGAATCGGGTTGGCTTCTGCCAGATTATTCGGAGGCTGCGGAGCCAAAGTGGTGATGGCGGCCAGACATCTCGAAGTGCTTCAGAAAGAAGCTCCGACTGTAAGCGCTGACCCGGACAATGTCCTCTGTGTCAAGACTGACGTCTCCGTCGAGGAGGATTGCAGGAATCTCATCAACAGGACAGTGGAAAAGTTCGGACGGATTGACATCCTTGTCAACAATGCCGGAATCTCGATGAGAGCAATGTTCAAGGACCTTGATCTGTGTGTGATACACAAATTGATGGATGTGAATTTCTGGGGAACTGTGAACTGCACCAAATACGCACTGCCGTACCTGCTTGAGTCCAAAGGCTCGGTGGTTGGAGTTATCTCGATTGCCGGATATTCAGCACTTCCTGCACGTACAGGTTATTCATCATCCAAATATGCGATAAGAGGATTCCTGGACACTATCAGGATTGAACATCTCTATGACGGCCTTCACGTAATGGTTTTTGCACCGGGCTATACCTCATCCAATGTCCGTAACGCAGCCCTTACAGCTGACGGCTCAGCCCAGGGTGAGACTCCGCTTGACGAAGGCAAGCTGATGTCTGCCGAGAAATGCGCTGAATATCTTGCCAAAGGACTCCGCAAACGCAAGTCCGAGATGATACTGACTGGTCTCGGAAAGGTTACTGTGCTGGCTCACAGGCTATTCCCGAGACTGACTGACAAACTTACATACAGTTTCATAGCCAAAGAGGCCGGCAGTCCGTTCAAGAAATAGTGTTTGCCTCAAGGCGCTGACAACGGAAGTATTATGGCTAAAACAGGGATTCCGAGAGACCCGAAGATTTATCTGTCTCTATTCATTCTTTTCCTGATGCTCGTGGCATTGATGCCGAGGACGGGAAAGTTCAATTATGACTACAAGAAAGGCTCCCCGTGGGCCTATGAGACACTGATATCCCAGATTGATTTCCCTATTCTCAAGACAGCGGAACAGCTTCAGTCCGAGCGGGATGCTATGGGTTCCAGCGTTGTGCCTTACTACAGGTTCATAGACGAGGCTGCCCAGAATTCAGTCAGGGATGCGGAAAATCTGAATTATGGAGCATACAACTATCTCAAGCCGGAGATTGTGTCGGCTCTCACCTCAATATACCAGCGGGGAGTGATGGCTGACGAGGCTTCGGCTGTGGATGAGAACGTCGGCCCTGTCAGTGACATTCTGTTCATACAGAAGGACAAAAGAGCTTCAAAACACCCTGCTTCTGATGTATTTACAATGACCGGAGCGAGGGTGAAGCTTCTATCTGCAGTACAGGAGGCGTTTCCATCGGTGAAAGTGGATTCCGTATTCAATGCATCTGGCCTGTATGACCAGCTTGTCACGAATCTTGTCTATGACCGTGAGACAACAGACCTTGTTCACGCTGAGTCAGTGGATTACATTTCCCCGTCGAAAGGATTTGTCACAGCAGGACAGCTGATAGTGACTAAAGGGGAGATAGTGACCGCCGAGATTGCGCAGATGCTTGATTCATATAAAGCCGAGTATGAGAACAGCCTTGGCTACAATGGCCCGAGGGCTCTTCTCTGGCTTGGCAACTCCCTGATTTCTCTTGCGATTGTCCTGATTCTGTTCCTTTCGATTTTCTATACCAATCCTGATATATTCAAGCAGTTCAACAAATATGTATATCTGCTTTTCATATTCGTGTTGACCTCTTTCACTGCGGTGACTGTTGACAGGCTCAATCCTTCGATGCTGTACCTGACACCGTTCTCCCTGGCAGCGCTGTTCCTGCTTGCGTTCTTCAAGAAAAGGGTCGTGCTGCCGGTGTACGTCCTGTCGCTTCTGCCGTTGCTGATTTTCGCACATAACGGCATTGAGCTGTTTGTGCTGTATCTGGTGGCGGGTGTGATAACAATGTATGTTTTCCAGTTCTACAACAGGGGCTGGAGGCAGTTCGTTACTGCTGTCATTGTCTTTTTTGCGCTTCTGCTGACGTTCATAGGATTCCGGCTTATCAACGACGGATCGGCGTTTTCTGACTATACCCTGATAATCTATCTGTTCATCGGTTCAATGTTGTCGGTCGCCGGATATCCGCTTATTTATCTGATGGAGAAGGTGTTCGGCCTTGTGTCGAATTCCAGGCTGCTTGAGCTTGGAGACCCCAACAACAAACTCCTGAGACTGCTTGCGCAGAAAGCTCCGGGAACTTTCCAGCATTCTCTCCAGGTGATGAACCTTGCTGACGCAGCCGCTAGAAGCATAGATGCGAATGTCCTTTTAGTCAGGGCTGGCGCGATGTACCACGATATCGGCAAGACGGGCAATCCCCAGTGCTTCATTGAAAATGAGAGTATGGGCGCAAAGTATCACGAGGGACTCTCTCCTCTTGAGAGTGCCAGGATGATAATCCGTCACGTGTCTGACGGAATGGTCCTGGCATCAAAGTACAATCTCCCGCAGGTCGTGGCTGATTTCATCCTTACACATCACGGAACTACCTGTACAGCATATTTTTACAACAAGTATCTAGAGCAAGGGGGAAGTCCTGATGATGCGGCGGAGTTCTATTACAAGGGCCGCAAACCGTTTACAAAAGAGCAGACCATAGTGATGATTTGCGACTCCGTGGAGGCGGCCTCAAGGACATTGAAAGACAATTCTCCGGAGACATTTGACAAATTTGTGGAGAACATTGTCTCGGCCAAGATCAATGCGGGCCAGCTTGACAACGCCGATATTTCCCTGAAGGAACTTACGAGAATCAAGGCTGTCCTCAAGTCTTATCTCGCCCAGATTTATCACGAAAGGGTCGAGTATCCGCGCGAGACGAGATAGAATGCGCAATATAGGCGTCTGAGAATTGATAATTTCCGATAAAATGCTTATTTTTGCAAGATATTGGAGATAATTTATCAGAATAATATAAAAATATCAAATAGAAATGAATGTTGTAAAGAACCAGATTGACGAACTCAATCTCCAGCTGACAGTCAATGTCGCTTATGCAGATTACGCCGAAATCGAGAAGAAGGAACTCAACAAGTGCAGAAGAACTGCCGAGTTCAAAGGTTTCAGAAAAGGTATGGTCCCTATGTCTCTAATACAGAGAGTATATGGCGAGAGGGTCCTCGGCGAGGCAGTGAACAAAGTGCTGTCTGATGCTGTGAACGGATTTATCAAGGAAAACAATATCAAGATGGTGGGCGAGGCTCTTCCAAGCGAGGACCAGCCTGAATTCGAGTGGAAATCAGGCAACGATTTCACTTTCAAGTTCGATATCGCCACCACATCTGAAGTCAATTTCGAGCTTTCAAAGGACGACAAGGTGACATATTACAATATCGAGATCACTGATATCGCCAAGAAAGAGATGAAAGACAATCTTCTCCGCCAGTTCGGCTCTCTCGTTGACGCCGAGGCTGCCGCAGAGGAGGATTTCGTCATTGTTGACTTTACACAGGAAGATGGCAAGAATGTCGAAGGCGCTTATGTTGGAGTTAGAAATGTCAATGGTGCTGCCAAGGACAAATTCCTCGGCGCCAAAGTTGGAGACCAGTTCGATGTGAATGTGAATGAGGCATTTACAGATGAGACTGACAGGGCTTATATGCTCAAGGTCAAGAAAGAGGAGCTCGCCGGGATCAATCCTGAGTTCCACGTGACAGTGAAAGAGGTGAAGACATTCGCTCCGGCTGAGGAGAACCAGGAGACTTACGACAAGATCTTCGGAGAGGACAAAGTTCACTCAACCGAGGAGTTTGACAAGGCTGTCGAAGAGCGTCTTGCTGACAACTACAGGCAGGAGTCTGACTACAGGTTCTCAAAAGACCTGAGAGACTATCTGCTCCAGAAGGCTGAAATCAAACTTCCTGAGGAGTTCCTCAAGAGATGGCTGCTCCATATCAATGAGGGCAAATTCACCAAAGAGGAGATTGAGAAAGAGGCTCCGGCATTCTTCGAGGATTTCCGCTGGCAGATGGTACGTGATTACGTTATGCAGAAGAATTCTCTCAAGATTGAGGAGAGCGATATCAAGGAAGCTGCCGAGGCTTACGTGGCTTACCAGTACGCACAGTATGGAATGGGAAATGTTCCTGATACACTTCTCAAGGAGAGCGCAGAGCGTGTGATGAAAGACGAGAACACCGCAAGGAGAATCATTGAGAATGTTGAGAACCAGAAGGTTATCGCAGCTGCAAAAGAGGCTGTATCCCTGAAGAACAAGAAAATCTCAGTGGAGAAGTTCCGCGAGCTTTAGAAACAGAAGGCTAATACTTTATGATGAACAGCGAATTTAATAAATTTGCGAATATGGGTCGTGGAATCAGTTCTATGACCCTTCATCGTTATGAGTCGGCTATGGATTCCTATATCAATCCGACCATTATCGAGGAAAGGAAACTGAACGTGGCTTCTATGGACGTTTTCAGCCGCCTGATGATGGACAGGATTGTTTTCCTTGGCGTGCCGATTGATGATGATGTCGCAAATATCATCCTGGCGCAGCTGCTTTTCCTTGCGTCAAATGATCCGAACGCAGATATCTCATTGTATCTCAACACTCCTGGCGGACAGGTGTCATCCGGTCTGGCCATATATGACACAATGCAGATTATCGAGCCTGACGTGGCGACAATCTGTACCGGTATGGCCGCTTCAATGGGCTCCGTCCTCCTCTGCGCAGGCGCCAAAGGAAAGCGCTCAGCTCTACAGCACAGCCGTGTCCTCATCCATCAGCCGTTGGGAGGCGCGAAAGGGCAGGCTTCTGACATTCTCATCGCCGCGCAGGAGATCGAGAAGACAAGAACTGAACTGTACAACATTATTTCAGAACATTCGGGACAGCCGTTCGACAGGGTTTTCGCTGATGCGGACAGAGATTTCTGGATGACGGCCGAAGAAGCGCTCAACTACGGAATGGTGGATGAGATTCTGAAAGGACGTAAAGAGAAGACAAGTGGCAAGTAAAAATAAATCAACACGTTACTGTATGTTCTGCGGCAGGCCGGAATCGGAGGTCCCTTTCCTCTTCGACGGTCTGGAGAACACTCATATATGCAGTGACTGCATCACTTCTGCTGCCGAATATCTGGACAGCTATTCCAAGCAGTTCAAATCTGCCGAGAAGCCCGGGCGCATAGAGAAACTCAAGAAACCAAAGGAGATAAAGGCGTTCCTCGACCAGTATGTGATAGGTCAGGAGAGGGCTAAAAAACTCCTTTCCGTCTCTGTGTACAACCATTATAAGAGAATCAACCACAATCTTGAGGACAAGCCTGATGACGGGGTGGAACTTGAGAAATCCAATGTACTTCTCGTAGGTCCTACCGGAACGGGAAAGACTTTGCTGGCCAAATCAATAGCACGGCTTCTCGATGTTCCGTTCACCATTGTGGATGCCACTGTGCTCACACAGGCCGGATATGTCGGAGAGGATGTGGAAAGCATTCTTTCACGCCTTCTCCAGGAGACAGACTACAATGTCGAGAGAGCGCAACGCGGTATTGTGTTCATTGACGAGATTGACAAGATAGCGAGAAAGGGTGACAATCCATCCATAACAAGGGATGTCTCCGGTGAGGGTGTGCAGCAGGCTCTGCTGAAACTTCTCGAAGGCAGTGTCGTTAACGTTCCTCCTCAGGGCGGACGCAAGCATCCTGAGCAGGAGTTCATCCACGTCAATACCCAGAATATTCTTTTCATCTGTGGCGGGGCTTTCGAGGGAATCGAGGGCAGAATAGCGCAGAGGCTTAATACCCAGGTGATTGGATTTGCTGCATCTGAGAAGAGCAAAGTTGACAGGAACAATCTGCTTCAGTATGTTTCTGCGGAGGATTTGCGTTCGTACGGACTGATTCCTGAAATTATCGGAAGGCTTCCGGTCGTGACCTATCTTGACAGCCTTGACAGGGATTCGCTGATGAGGATCCTTTCCGAGCCGAAAAACGCCGTGCTGAAACAGTATGAGAAACTGTTCGAGCTGGACGGAATTAAACTGGTTATCGAGGACGGAGTCAAGGAACTCATTGTAGATACTGCCATCAAGAAGAAACTCGGGGCGAGGGGACTGCGTTCAATTTGTGAGAAGATTTTCGATGACGCTATGTTCGAGGCGCCTTCGACCAACCGGAAGAAGTTCACAGTCACGCTTGAATACGCCCGTGAGCATCTTGGGGCCTGAAGGCGTCGCCTGTTCAGGACATAAAATGCTTTGTCGCGCGCAGCAGGTGCTGCACTGAACTTGCTATTTCGTTGGTTTCCTGAAGAATATTCAGATATACGTAGGAGACTGTGATGTTCTCGTTTGATGTCCGCATCCTTTCTATCTGATTGTCACGCTCCTTAGAAACCAATTCCTTGAAATCCTCACATTGCTGGCGGACTTTGTCAATGTCATTGCAATCTTTCGATTCGATGATTGACGAGGCCCGTTTCAGCATATACAGCATAGTGTCGCGAAACGGCAGGAATTCCTTAATCCGCTCTTTGGACAGCGGCACGAAATTGTTGTCGATATGCTCAAGGCAAGGGTCGCAGATTCTCTTGAGGCAGTAAAGAATGTCTTCGCAGCTGTTTCGTCCAAGATGGAACCAGGTGTTTTTCTCAATGGCAATGTCCGGGTTGATTCTCCTGAGTGCGAGAATCTCCTTGCGCCTGACCTGTTTCATATTCTGCCTCTCCTTTCTCATACTGCTCTCCGCACTCTGCAGTTTGTTCAGATTCTCGGTGATAAATCCTTCAGTGACAAGCATATATGTCTTGTTGGCATATTCCAGGAAATCTTTCAGGCTTTCCGATATATGATCCGACAGAAGCCTGTATGTCTCATCGTGGTCAGTAGAAGACATTATCTTTGTGAACAATACATCGCCCTTGTCCTCGTCTTTTTTGCGCCTGTATGCGAGGTTGCTCCTGATCAGCAGGAAGATAGCCAATGCGGCCAAAAGTGCGGCAGCGACGATGCCTCCGGCCGACATTGTGATACATACGATGAAGCAGAGAATGAATGCCGCTCCGGCGGTTATCAGCCATCCACCAATCACCGAGAGAACTCCAGTGATCCTGAACACCGCGCTTTCACGTCCCCAGGCCCTGTCTGCGAGAGAGGTTCCCATTGCCACCATAAATGTCACGTAAGTGGTTGACAGAGGGAGTTTCAAGGATGTTCCAAGGGCTATCAGAAGGCTGGCGACAACGAGATTGACAGTAGCCCGGACCTCATCGAAAGCCGCTCCCTGGGGCAGGATGGATTCAGTGACGTTGAATCTTGAGTCCGCCCATCTCTTGAATCTGTCAGGGATGAATTCGGAGATGACTGTGGCAGCGTTAGTGCACGAGCGGACAAGCATTCTCGCGACTCTTGAAGAGCCGAACATCTCTTCACCGGCATCCTGCTTGGCAAGTCCGACAGAAGTGTTCACCACGTTGTAGGCTTTCTTGGATGTGGCAAGCGAGATTACCATTATGATTCCGGCTCCTATAAGGAACAGTACCGGTGTCGTGGCCGGAGCTTCAAGGGAATCCATCATCAATGCGGACGGATCAGCCACCCCGCTTGCCACATAGTCCTGATAAGAAGCCAGTCCTGCAAGAGGCACACCGATGAAGTTCACCAGGTCATTGCCGGCGAAGGCCATCGCCAAGGCGAAGGTGCCCAAAAGGACTAATATTTTGAACACATTGACTTTCAATGCATAAAGAATCTGGCAGATGATTCCCGTCACCACAAAGCTAATTCCGCAGATAGCCCAGCTGTGGGTGTTTATCCAGGCCATAGTATCTTTGGAGATGAACGCGAAATTGCCGGCCCCCTTGATGAGCATAAAGTAAATTATGCCAGTAGCCGCAATTCCTCCGAACGCTCCTATTTTCCATTTCAGCCCTGGGCCTTTGTAAGTGAATGTGAAAAGAAGCCTTGACAGATACTGGAGCACTGTTCCGAAAAAGAAGGCGACAGCTACAGAAATGAAGATGGCCATTATCATAGTCAGCGCCTTGCCTGTGTTCATCATCTCGGCAATGTCCAGCGCCGGATTGGACCAGGATTTGACAAGCGCCATCGCAAAGGCTCCGCCAAACAGTTCGAAAACCATTGAAACCGTGGTAGATGTGGGCATTCCCAAAGTGTTGAAGACATCCAGAAGGACGATGTCAGACACCATCACGGCAAGGAAGATGAACATCACTTCCTTGAACGTGAACATTGACGGATGGAAAACTCCATGCCTCGCGACTTCCATCATTCCGCTGCTCATTGATGCTCCGATGAATATGCCGGCCGCCGCAATTATGATGATTGTCTTGAATGTCGCCACTTTGGCGCCAATCGCCGAGTTCAGGAAATTGACAGCGTCATTGCTGACACCCACCATCAGGTCGAACAACGCCAAAATGAAAAGGAATACCGTGAAGCCCAGATAAATTGTTTCCATATTTTTCTCTACACTTATATGGAAACAAAGTTCGCAAGCGCTTGTTATATGTATATTTCGGAATTGTTAAGAAAATGTTTCAGTCGCATTTGCGCAGCTCGATGATGTCGATTTCAGGCCAGGCTCCTATACGGAACGGGATGTTTCCGCCTGTTCCTGTATTGACATAGAGCCGGTTGTTTTTACCGCTGTACAGTCCGCCCCATTCATCAAAAAGAAACATTGACGGGGACAGCCTGCCTATTCTGCACTGCATAGCGTGGGTGTGTCCGGACAATGTGAGGCTGAAACGGCTGTCTTCCTTTATCCGGTAATGCCAATGGGTCGGGTCGTGCGACATAAGAATCTTGAAGATGCCCTCCGGAAGTCCGTCAGAGGCTTTGACAATGTCTCCGACTGCCGGGAACTGGGGCTGGCCGACATATTCGACTCCGACAACGGCAATGCTGTCAGTTCCGTTGCTGATGACAGCGTTTTCATTGAGCAGCAGCTTCATACCGGCTTTCCGTTCCATTTTCTGAAGACGTTCCACCGCTTCCTGCTGCTCTTCTGTCGTGTCGAATCTGGCGTATCCGCAATAGTCGTGGTTTCCCATTACAGAATAAATGCCGTCGGGGGCGTTGATTCTCTTTATCTCGCTGATGAAAGGTCCGAATTCTTCCGGGATGATGTTTATCATATCTCCGGTGAACAGGACTATGTCCGGCCCGGCCGCATTGATTCGGTCAACTATTTCGGTGACTGTTCCGTGTGAGTAGCTGTAAGTGCCAATATGCAGGTCGGAAATGTGGGCTATCCGATAGCCGTCAAAAGATGCCGGCAGGTTGCTGAAGGCTACAGGAATCTCCCTCACAACAACTTTTCTCCAGCCTTTTGTCAGACCGTAAACTCCTGATATGAATACAATTATGCCGAGTATGACACCGATTGTGAATCCCGCTCTCTCCGCGGCTTTCCATTTACGCCCGAGGCATTGCCCGATGAAAGCGGATACAGCGAAAGCTCCGAACGGGGCGAAGAAGGCTATCATCAGGCCTGTGAGCGTGTAGATTTTCCAGACTGTGATATTGGAATATGACATCCAGATGATTGTCGCAAGCATTGAGGCATAGGGAATCCAGTAGAATAATTTCCATACTGTGCCGAGATGCCTGATGAATGCGAACCACACGTAAATCTCCGAGACGACTATAGCTATTATGCAGAATATCAGGAATTCCATCAGAAGTTAATTATCTTTAGTTGACCGGGCGAGTGTGAATGCAAATTCCAGACCACCGCTTTCTCCGTTCCTTACGGAAATGCGGCCGCCGTGAAGCAGTACCGCGTTTTTCACAATGGCAAGGCCGAGTCCGGTTCCTCCCAATTTTCTGGAGCGCCCTTTGTCCACTCTGTAGAACCGTTCGAAAAGGTGCGGAAGATGCTCAGCCGGAACGCCTTCTCCATTGTCATTGAATATGAAATGATGGTATCTGCTGTCGGAATGCCGGCACTGGACAGTGATTGTGGCGCCGTCTCCTGCATATGCCAATGCGTTGTCAGTCAGGTTTCTGAATATGGAATATACCAGCTGGCGGCTTCCTCTGATGACTGTTCCAGGGCTTATCAGCACAAGCATTTTCATATTCCTCTCTTTCAGCCTGCTCTCCACATCGGACTTGATATCATTCATAATCTCGGATATGTCTATGTCTTCCGCATTGAATGAGCCGGAGGCCTCGTCGATTTTGGACAGCAGGGTGATGTCGGTGATAAGCGAGCCAAGTCTCTCGCATTGCGCGTGACATCTTTCCAGAAACTCGTCCCTCTCTTTGCCCTCCATATCCGGATTCTCAAGAATTGTCTCTATATAGCCCTGGATGCTGCTTGCCGGTGTCCTGAGCTCGTGGGCGACATTCTGGGTCAGCTGGCGCTTGAGTCTGGTCTTGTCGTCCTCACTGTTCTGGAGTTTCGCATAGAGCCTGACGACTGTGGCGGAAATGTCTCCGAGTTCGTCATCTGTGAACACCATATCAGCCCCGCTGACATCCCCTCCAGCGGCCGCCATTTCTGCAAAAGACTTCAACTGCTTGATATTTAAGTCAATATGCCTTATATAACGGTAGAATAAAAAGAACATAATGCCTGCCATCATAAAAGCCAGCCAGATATAGCTTTTGTCTGATGCAAGGGTCTTGGACAATGTGACGTCGTAAATGTGCGATGTCCTGACAATGAGCCCGCTGTCCCTGAATGCGGTGGCGGAGTAGAACCACGTTCCTCCCAAGGTCTCCGACTCTCTTTTGATGCTGTAACCCTTGCCTGAGCTGATGGCGCTCGACACTTCAGCCCTGCCGGAGTGGTCAGGAATGTCGCTGACGGAGTCTATTGAGCTGTCATATAATACTTTACCTTCCAGGTCGAGAATTGTGACCCTCACACCTTCTTCTTCAGCCAGGTTCAGAATGGCAGCTGTGTCGGAAGCGCAGGCGGCTTTCGCTATGTCCTTGTTTATGTCCTGCAGCCTTGTGTCGAGGAGGTTTATCCTGTATTGTTTCTCCCGTCTGAACTGGAAGATGGCGAATCCGGCAGTGAACAGGATAAGCATCATCGCCACGACTGTCAGAAGCCGCTGTGAAAGAGACCTGTGTTTATTCTGAATCTTCATTTCCGTCAAAACAGTAACCGTATCCGTGTCTTGTGACGATGCATCTGCCGTATCTTCCTATCTTTTTCCTGAGCCTTGTGATGTTGACATCTACTGTCCGTCCGAGCACTATGACGTCCTCCGGCCAGACTCTTTTCAGGATCTCATCTCTAGAAAACACTGTTGACGGGTGCTCAAGGAACAGTTTGAGTATTTCGAGTTCGGTTCTCGTGAGCTCTATTTTCTGTCCGTCAACGCTGGCCTCGCATCTTGCTGAATCTATCGCAAGTGACTTGAAACCAATCACTCCACGTTCTTCTTTCTGTTTCGCTGTTTCATCCGCCGTCCGGCCTGTCCGGTTCAGCACAGCGTTTACTCTGGCTATCACTTCCCTGACAGAGAACGGTTTGCAGATGTAGTCGTCGCCTCCGATCCCGAAACCGCGCAATGTGTCTTCTTCTGTGTCCCTGGCGGTTATGAAGATTATCGGGACTGAAGAAGTCAGAGGATTTTTCCGCATTATCTCCGCAAGGCTGAATCCGGACATTCCTTCAAGCATAACGTCAAGCAGCGCAAGATTGTAGCCCGAAAGGTCTCTTGTCAGCGCATCTTCCGCCGAATTGGAGACATCTGTGATATATCCGGCTTTGTCAAGATTGAATTTCAGAATGTTGCAGATGTCTGGCTCGTCGTCCACGACAATGATTCTTTTGGGTTCCATAAGAATTATTGTTTATCGGTGTCGTTTATTTTCCGCTGTCGCTGTAAATCATCAAAAGCCTGTCGCCTTCTTTGAGAGCTACAGAGCCGTCCGGTACAATGAACTGCTCCTCTCTCCTGATTATCACCACTCTCGCTCCCTCCGGAAGATTGATTTCCTTCAATGTGCTTCCTCCTTCAAGGTCTCCGGCGGTGAGCGTGTAGTCCTGGAGCTTTCCGGCCTCCTCAGGTATCTCGATGCCGAATGTCTCCGGCTTCCGTTCTTCCGGAAGATTCAGGCGCAGCATCCTCGCGACTTTCGGCACGGAAATCCCCTGGCACACAAGCGAAAGCAGTGTTATGAAGAATACAATGTTGAAAATCTGGCTTGAACCAGGAATCCCCGCAACGATAGGATAAGTGGCGAAGATTATCGGCACGGCTCCCTTCAGCCCGACCCAGGAAGTGAACAGCTTCGCCCTGAATGTTATCTTGCGGAACAGGGCGAGGCACAGGAAAACTGTCAGCGGCCTTGCGATGAATATCAGGAAAAGACCTATCAGCAGGGCGACAGGGGCTACGTGCAGCATCTCTTTGGGATTGACTAAAAGTCCGAGAGTGAGGAACATACCTATCTGCATCAGCCAGGTCATACCGTCCATAAATCCGAAAATCTCCCTGCGGTTGTTCATCGGCTTGTTGCCGATGATGAAACCCGCAATATAAACAGCAAGGTAGCCGTTTCCTTTCACAATCTCGGTCATTGATATTGTGAACAGGCTGACAGCGAGCAGAAGGATGGAATACAACGGGGTGCTGTTCAGCTTGACTCTCCGGAGAATCCATACAGTGGCGAATCCGATGCCGACTCCCATTACCGTGCCTATGGCAATCTGTAGGACCAAAGTCCATAAAGAGCTGAAAAACAGATTGGTATAATTGATGCCTTCCACACTTGAGGCAGGCTCGAACAATGTCTTGGCCACGCCGATGAGAACCACTGTGATGACATAGGCCATCGGGTCGTTGCTGCCGGACTCAAGCTCAAGCATAGGCCTGAGGTTCTGCTTCAGCTTCATATTGCAGTTCTTCAGGATGTTGAAGACCGATGCTGAATCCGTGGATGACATCACAGCTGCAAGAAGGAAGCACATCACGACAGGCATCTGAAGCCCCAATTTCGGGAATCTTGACAGGAAAAATATGAAGAACCCTGTGAACACGACTGTGAGCAGCACTCCAATGGTGGAGAGTGTGACTCCCTGCATCAGGACAGGCTTGATGTCTTTCAGCTTGGTCTCCATACCGCCTGTAAACAGGATGACACTCAGCGCAGCTATGCCGACAAACTGCGCCTGGGAGTAATTGTTGAATATAAGTCCCAGCCCGTCACTGCCGAACAGCATCCCGACAATCAGGAATACCAGGAGAGAAGGCACTCCGTATTTATATCCGGTACGGGAAACCATAATCGCCGTGAATACGAGTATAGAACCTATCAGGAAGATATTCTGGGATGTGAAATGTATCGCTGTGTGCATATTATGTCCAGTTTACAATTCGTTTCATTTGCCTCTGCGGAATTCTCCGCACCATTCAGTGAGTCCGCATTCCTCGCATTTTGGATTGCGGGCTGTGCAGATGTAGCGCCCCTGGAGAATCAGCCACTGATGCGCACGCGCCCGTTTTTCCTCGGGGATTCCGGCCTCCAGGTCTTTCTCCACAGCCTCCGGAGTCTTTCCGTCCGAGAGACCGAGCCTGTGGGAAACTCTGAAAACGTGAGTGTCCACTGCGATGACGGGCTTGTCGTAAATGATGGATGCAATCACGTTTGCGGTCTTGCGTCCGACTCCGGGCATACTCATCAGCTCGTCGATTCCTGACGGAACCTCACCGTTGAACTCCCGCAACAATTTCTGAGCCATCCCGATGAGGTGGCGGGTTTTGCTGTTGGGATAGGAAATGCTCTGGACGTACGGGTACAGCTCATCGAATGAAGCCTCCGCAAATGATTGTGGGTCAGGGAAATGCTTGAACAGTTCAGGGGTTGTCATATTCACTCTCCTGTCAGTGCACTGGGCGGAGAGAATCACAGCCACAAGCAGCTGAAACGGCGTCTCATAGTGCAGTTCTGTCTCTGCCACCGGCATATTCTCTTCGAACCATTCTGTGATTCCCCTGAATCTTTCTTTTTTTGTCATTTTGTCAGCCTCTATTCAGTTCGTCTGTCATATTTCATTTCAGTTCCTCGCAGGATTCGTTCCTGCACACCATCACACGGCCCGGATATTTCTCGAAAATGCTCCTGTTATGTGTCACCATAACCACGGCCGTGCCTTTTTCCCTGTTGATCCTGGTTATGAGCTGGAGAATGCCGTCCGCAGTGTCGTTGTCAAGATTTCCTGTAGGTTCATCGGCGATAATCACTTCCGGCTCGTTGAGCAATGAACGGGCTATCGCGATTCTCTGCTGCTCGCCGCCGGACAGCTGGTGAGGCATCCTGTGGGACTTGCTGAGCATTCCGACATTGGTGAGGACTTCGCTTATCCGTTTGTCAATCAGCTCGTTGTCTTTCCATCCTGTGGCCCGGAGGACAAATTCGAGATTGTCATATACAGGCCTGTCCATCAGCAGCTGGAAGTCCTGGAAAACGACTCCCACTTTTCTCCTGAGATACGGAATTTCTTTTTCCTGGATGCCGTTGATCTGGTATCCGCAGATGGAACAGCTGCCTTTCTTCAGCCGGTTCTCGGCAATCATTGTCCTGATTATCGAGGTCTTCCCGGTGCCGACTTTGCCCACTATATATACGAAATCTCCCGGATATATGTCCATATTCAAGTTGTATATGACGGGAGACTCGCCGTTCATTATTTCGGCGTTTTTGAACGATATCACAGGCTCGTGATTCCTGCGTATTTCATCTGTTATGATATTTTCTGCCATATTGTAATTATCTTCCATAATGTAATTCTGCATTATCGCTAATTTACTTCAATTCTTCTTAATTGCAAACTCATTCTCCGATTTTTAGCGAATTCTTAATATATTTGTAAAATACGACGCAGAATGAATATGAAGGGGAAATTTCAATATTTGTGTTTTTATGTTTTTGCCGTTCTTGCCCTGACTGTGATTACTGGGGGCTGTATCAAAGACAATGACGGCGGCCGGGATCCGCTCAAGGAGGGAGACAGGCTGCCGCAGTTCACAGTCGTTCTGAACGACGGCAGCAGTGTCAATGTTCCTGAGGACCTTGTCGGTTCTGTCTCGTGCATCGTGTTTTTCAACACGGCCTGCCCGGACTGCCGTGAAGAGCTTCAACTGATAGATGAACTCCATTCAGATTATCCGCAGATTCCACTGCTCCTTATCAGCCGTGAGGAGGAGTCGGTGTCCATAGAAAGGTACTGGCAGGAAGCCGGCCTGACACTTCCGTATTCGCCACAGAAAGACCGTGCCGTTTACAGCCTCTTCGCTTCTTCTGTGATTCCAAGAATTTATATATCAGATTCTTACGGTATCATCCGCCATATACATACCGACAACCCGCTGCCCAATCTTGAGCAGCTTGTTGATGAGATTGAAAATTTATAATATAATGAAAAAGAAATACGATTTTGACAGAATCATTGACAGAAGGGGAACTGGGGCGCTCAAACTTGATGTTCTTGAGGCGAGATACGGCCGGCCCGACCTGATTCCTCTCTGGGTTGCGGATATGGATTTCGAGACTCCGGATTTCATCACTGATGCACTGAAAGCCCGTCTCGAACATTCAGTTTTCGGCTACACTGTCGAGCCGGAGGATTACTGGCCTTCTGTAATTGCCTGGATCAGGGAGCATCACGGATGGAATGTAAGGCGTGAATGGCTCTCATACATTCCCGGAATTGTCAAGGGCATAGGAATGGTGGTCAATGTCTTCGTCAAGCCTGACGAGAAAGTCATAATCCAGCCTCCGGTATATCATCCTTTCCGCATTACGCCTGAGGAGAACGGCAGGGAAGTGGTATATAACCCTTTGATACAGAATGAGGACGGTTATTATTCAATGGATTTCGACTCCCTTGGGAAGGTGGCCGACGAGAAATGCCGGCTACTGATTCTTTCCAATCCGCACAACCCTGGCGGTCTGGTCTGGGACAGGGAGACATTGAAGCGTCTTGCCCATTTCTGCCATTCGAGGGGCATCATTGTAGTGTCCGATGAGATACATTGCGATATGGCGCTGTTCGGGCACAAGCACATTCCTTTTGCTTCCGTTTCTGAAGAGGCGGCGTCCTGCAGCATCACTTTCAGCGCTCCGACCAAGACTTTCAATATCGCCGGTATTGTCAGCTCCTGGTGCGTCATACCTGATGAAGCACTTCGGGTGAAATTCTTCAAATGGCTCAAGGCCAATGAATTCGACGAGCCCAATATGTTCGCTCCAATCGCGACAGTGGCCGCTCTCCGCAATGGGGAGGAATGGCGCCGCCAGATGATTGAATACATTGAGGGCAATATAGAGTTCGTCGAGAACTGGTGTGCAGAACATATTCCTTCCATCAAGCCTCTCCGGCCGCAGGCTTCGTATCTGGTATGGCTTGACTGCAGGGGGCTCGGTCTTGATCACGATTCCCTGATTGACCTTTTTGTTAACAAGGCGCGTCTCGCCCTCAATGACGGTGAGATGTTCGGACCGGGAGGACAAGGATTTATGAGACTCAATGCAGCTTCTCCGCGGAAAGTCCTTGAGGAAGCTCTGCTGCGTCTTGAAGAAGCTGTGAATGGTATTCGGGCTTAATTGGTTGACAATGAGCTGATTATTCCCCGGACGGCCTTTTTGGCCGAGGCTACGGCATCGACGACAGTTGACGGCCCGAGAATGAAATCCCCCGCCACATAGACATTGTCAAGACTGGTTTTCTGGTACTCATCTACCGAAGGCCAGCCTGTTTCCGTCATCTCAGGAAGTTCGTCCCCGAAGACGCCCAAATCAATATTGGCGCTGATGGCCACGAGCATATTGTCGAATTCCACCTCGTGCTCGCTGCCGTCAATCATTTTTGTGGAAATCCGGCCGTCAGGGCGTGTGACATTCTCGCAATTCTTCATAACCGCTTTTCCCTCACGTATTTCCACAGGCACTTCGAAAAGCTGGAATTTGACGCCTTCTTCACGGGCTTCATCGACTTCCCTTGAATTGGCGGGCATATTCTCAAATGACTTGCGGTAATATACCCAGGTGTCGTGTCCGTTTCTGTTGGCGGTGCGGCAGGCATCCATCGTGACATTGCCACCGCCGATGACGAGAACTTTCCGCCCAAGCTTATAATCGGACGGATTTTTCAGATAATCAAGCGCATAGATAATCTTGTCCGACTCTTCTCCCGGGATGTCGAGCTTTCTCGGGATTCCCGCTCCGGCGGCAATCAGCACAGCGTCAAAGTCCTTTCTGAGCCCGGACACTGTGATATCTTTTCCGAGAACTGTGTTCCCCAGGAATACGATTCCGCCTTCTGACATAATAACTTCATATCTGTCAACGTATTTCCGGTCCAGCCTGAACTCCGGAATGCCGTATCTGAGCACTCCTCCCGGACGCTCGTTCGCATCGAAAACAGTGACGGAGAATCCGGCTTCCCTGAGCAGGAACGCGGCTGCGATACCTGCCGGGCCGGCTCCTATGACTGCTACTTTGCGGCCATTATCAGCTCCTGGAACGATATCTGTGTGGAAAAGAGCCTCTCCGGCAATCTCGAATTCTATTGAATGCCAGTTGACAGGAATTTTTTTCGCATTAAGGACGCAATGGCCGTAACAGGCTTTGCTCCAGTCACATACCTGACTGGTAATTGCGGCGAAAGGATTGTTGTTGAACAAGATGGCTGCTGCCTCCTCAAATTTCCCCTCCTTATATAACCCCATCACTGCCGGAACATCAGTATGAACTGCGCAAGCGGCTGAGCACCTGGCATTTCTGCATCTCAAACATCTTCCGGCCTCGGTCTGGTTCTGACTGGTAGCTGTCATAATTCCAATAAAAATCTCTATATTAATGTCCGTTTTGAGTCAAATCATACAAAGATAGCAAATTGCATTTTTTTAAGCAATGATATTTTGGTTTTCCGCAAAATATGCATATTTTTGCCTTCGTATTACGCTTTAAACCTTTTATTATCTTATGTCGAAATTCCAGAGCAGGGCGATTCTTGCCGCTGTATCTGCATTTTGTGTTCCGGCCGCCTTTGCCACGGGCCAGATTTGTGCCGGAGAGAAATCAATGCAATCTTCATTTTCAGAAACGGATTCTGTAAGGACAACGTTGATGCTTGATTCTGTGTCTGTTACAGGAGCGAGAGTGCCGATGACGCTTGCCAAGAGCGCGAGGGTTGTCACTGTGCTTGACAGTGTTTCAATTTCTTCTCTTACCGCTGTGAGTGTCAATGACATCCTGAAATATTCAGCTGGCGTGGATGTCAGGCAGAGGGGCAGTATGGGCGCCCAGACCGATATCAGTGTCCGTGGTGGAAGCTATGACCAGGTGGCAATATTCCTTAACGGAATCAATATCTGTGATCCGCAGACCGGACACAACGCTGTGGATTTTCCATTGGATATCAGGGGCATAGACAGAATAGAGATTCTTTCCGGTCCGGCTGGAGTGGCTTACGGCTCGTCGTCCCTGCTTGGCGCTGTGAACATTGTCACCAAGAAGCCTGAAGGCAATACTGTTTCTGCTTTCGCTGAAGGCGGCTCCTATGGCTATTTCAACGGAGGAGCCAGTGCCGGTTTCGCAAACGACAGGCTGACCAATTCAGTGTCGGTCAGTTATCTCAGGACTGACGGCTACAGCAGGAATCTCAAAGGCGGGCTGAACAGTGATTACAATACGGTGAAAGCATTTTATGAGGGCAGCTATTCCCATCCTGACATTGACCTGAACTGGTATGCCGGACTCAGTTCAAGGAATTTCGGCTCGAACACTTTTTACAGTCCGAAATTCGATGACCAGTTCGAACATACCTTCAAGACATTCTTTGCGTTGCAGGCCGAGACCAAAGGATTCGTGAAGTTCAGGCCGTCGGTTTACTGGAACCGCTCGCAGGACCGTTTCGAGCTTTTCCGGGATGACCCGGTGACTGTCCCGTTCAACCATCACCGGACAAGTGTTTGGGGAGTGAATCTGAATGCCTGGGTAGAGACTGTGATAGGCAAGACCGCTTTCGGGGCGGAAATGCGGAACGAGGACATTATCAGCACCAATCTGGGGGAGTGGCTGAATTCCCCGAAGCCTGTCCCGCATTCAGACACATCTTATGTCAAAGGTCTTAACCGCACCAATATCAGCCTGTTCCTCGAGCACAGCATCGAGTTCGGCAATTTCTCCGCATCCGCAGGAGTGGCGGCGATAAAGAATACCGGCAATGAGGACGGCTTCCGTTTCTATCCCGGAGTCAACGCCTCTCTGCGTTTCGCCGGAGACTGGAAGGCTTATCTTTCTTATAATTCGTCTCTCAGGATGCCTACTTTCACGGAACTGTATTATTCTGTGGGCGGACGTCTGGCTGACAAGAATCTGAAGGCCGAGAGGATGCAGTCGGTGGAAGCCGGGCTGCGCTGGTCTAAATCGTGGCTAAATGCCGTCCTCTCTGTTTATTACAATCACGGCAGCAATATGATAGACTGGATCAAGGACGAGGCGGACGGACCTGACGCTTTGTGGAAGTCTGTGAATTACACCAAAGTCAATACTGTCGGCGAGGAACTGGATGTCCGGCTGGATTTCAGGAAACTTCTTGTGCGCGAGGACTTTTTCCTCAGGCATCTCGATTTCTCCTACAGCCATATTGACCAGAATCTGGACACAGGCAGCGGCATCCAGTCTATGTTCGCTCTTGAGTATCTCAGGAACAAGATTGTCGCCCGTGCCGGATTCCACATCTGGAAAGGGCTTTGCATTGACGCCTCCTGGAGATGGAATGACAGAGTGGGAACTTATGAACGATACGAGAATCTCTCCTCAACCGGAGAGGTCATCCCGTTCTCCCCATATTCGGTTCTTGACGCAAGGATTTGCTGGACAGACAATTTCCGCCGCTATCACAAGTATTCGGTCTATCTTGAGGGGGAGAACCTGCTGAACAAAGTCTATTATGATTACGGCAATATTCCCCAGCCAGGCATCATCATCAAAGCCGGCCTGTCCGTCAGTCTGGGAATGTGATGCACGGTGGGAGTGCCTGTATGTAAAATATATGCCTGAAAAACAGGCTGTTTGTTTATGAAATTCCGGAAAAGATTTATAAATTTGTAAACATTGTAAACCAACCAACGTCCGCAATTCCTGTACTCTTTTGTGTCCATTGTGGACTGGTGCTCAACATTGACTGTCACAAGAAACAAACAGTAGAATTGAATACAGGCAACATTATGGAGAGAAAAGACTATGTCAGTATCAGATTCAGGCAGGACTTCTTGAAGTTCAGCCTGTTGCAGGATGATTCCAAGTCGGCTGAAGCCATTGCGGACGCTCTTGTAGGCTCTTTTGATCTCAAAGAGCTCGTCGGCTCAGGCGAAAGAAAGATAAAAGAGCTGTGCGATAAGTATTTCGCTGTTACAAAGCTCAGGGACGGGGACGGAATGACCGACACGCTTCCGGCTGGATTTGAATGGGGAATCCATGATACGGCGGCTGACGAGTTCAGAGATTATCTTTCTGGAGAGAATGAAGACGCGGTCGCTTCCGGATTGATCGCGGAGCTCGTCCGTAAAATCGAGATGCAGGTCTGGTCCAACGGAGTTTCGAATATGGAGGCGGCTGTATCGGCGCTTCAGAACGCTCTTGAGAAATCAGCTGGTGCATGGTGCGAAAGTCTTGGCAACGAGGCTCTTCCGCTTGATGATCTCAAGAAGGCATATGAGAATGCGAAAAGGAAGACCATCAAGGAGAAGCTCAACGGAGGCAATTATGACGATATAGTGGAGTATCGAAGTCTTCTTCAGGATTATGTGAAGAGAGACTGCCAGAATCTTCTTCGCGCGAAAGTTGGCCGGATATATCATCTCATCGCTGTCTCACCGGAGCTGGAGAGGATTCGCGGAAATTTTGCCGGGCTTTGCGGATTCGCGGATGAACTGCGGGCCGGACTGCCTCCGGTTGAGAAGGATGAGGTTTATGAGGCTGAATACAATAAATTGGTTCCTGCTGAATTCTATTGCCGCAATGTCGAGACCATCACGCCTGAGTTCGCGTTCCAGATGGTCCTGCTGTATTTCTTCGCCCGCAACGAGTCCTGGCTGACGGAAAACGGCCTGCTCTCGGACGGCAGGCTGAAGGTCTTCACCGGTCCGGCCGGGGGAGTGCGGCTTCTGCTTGACAAGTTGGTGACAAGTCTGTTCTGATTTCCGGATTGACCTATGGATTATCTGATTGTTTTTACAGCGCTACTGCCTGTAATGATTCTCCTGTATTACATTTACCGGAAGGACAGCCTCTGCCCAGAACCGACAGGCCAGATGGTCAAGGCGTTCCTGCTCGGAGCGGTTTCAGCGCCGTTGTCATTGTGCATATCCCTGCCTCTCGAGGCATTGGGCTTTTTCACGGAGGACGTATATACGGTCGCGGACAGTGTCCGCTGTGCGTTCTGGGGAGCGGCAATTCCGGAGGAGGCGGCAAAACTGCTGATGCTCTGGCTTGTGCTGAGGCGCAATAGGTATTTTGACGAGAATATGGACGGAATTGTCTATGCCGTCTGCGTCTCGCTCGGTTTCGCAGCTGTGGAAAATGTGGAATATCTTTTCTCCAATTACGATTCGTTCCTGGCGGTGGGATTCTCAAGGGCGATATTCTCTGTGCCGGCTCATTTCTGCTTCGGCATCATCATGGGCTATTATTATTCGCTTGCGGTGTTCTCGCCGGCTTCTTCCCTGCGGAACAGACTTTCAGTCTATCTGGCGCCTGTTTTAGCCCACGGCCTTTTCGACTCCGTCCTGTTCATCTCGACCGTGGCCCCGTCCATCGGCCTGCTTCTGCTCATCCTTTTCCTCTACCTCTGCCATAAACTCTGGAAATTCAGCAGCTCCCGCATCCGCGAGCACCTCCAGCGCGATCAGGAGGGGCGGGAGAAAGAGGGTGATGTTATATGATAATTCTCAATTACAAAATATTCTTATGAGAGCAAAGCAGATTCAGCGAGATTTGCCATCATCACAGAGAAACGATGGTTTTTCTTCTTTTATTGAAGCGATTAAAGAGGGGAATGTCTTTTTGATGGTAGGCCATTCTTTTGAAGCCAACACAATTACTTTCAATGGAGATTTTTATGATTATCTGACACGTGAACTGAATAAGATCGCGGGAACAGATAATCTTGACTTCTCTGATCTTAGTTTTGACAACCGTTTTCTGCTGGATAAGGAAAACCATAATCATATTCGTAGTATTCACGATGAAATTGTCAGTATTATCGAGAGAAATGAGTATTCGGCAGAGGAGGATGTGTCCGAAGGCTTGATGCGTATAATAAAGACCGGATTATTCCGCTTTGTGTTTACCACTTCATTTGACCCGTTGGTTGAAATAGCGATGAGAGAACAGTTCGGCGAAGTCCGTGTGATGAACATCTTTGATAAAGCTAATCGGGATATTTCTTCCAGGAGCGATTTTGATATACCTACGATATACTATCTGTTCGGTAAGGCTGAAGCTCCGAAAGCTAATGAAGTGCCCAAGAAATTCGTTGTTACAGACAATGATGCTCTTTCTGTTTTGAAAAAATGGCAACTTGATATGGCTAATTCAACGTTGCTGAAATATACTTCAGACAAATATATTCTTACCTTGGGATGCACTCAGGATGACTGGCTTTTCCGCTTTATCTGGTATACAATGAAAGGAGATTGCGGAAAACTTTCAAGGGGAGTGATTTCGGGGCATGCTAAAAGCGAGAGCCTTTATCATTACTTGAAGATGAATCACATTTTGATCAATAATGATGCAGACCAACTTGTGGAAAAAATTGTAGAGGCTACACGCAATGATGACGACAAATGGAATTCTCCCCCTGACAGTTTTGACGTGTTCATATCTTATTCAAGAGCGGACTCTATGATAGTGGAAAAACTGTATGAGGATTTGACATCAGCAGGGTTACGCGTTTGGTATGATAAACTGAATTTGGGAGGAAGGCATGGAGGAAAGTTTATGCCAATTTTGAAAGAAGCCATTGACACATCGAAGATATTCATTGCAGTACTTACAAATTCGGTTTCAGAGCAAGCAAGTGAACCCCACATTTATAGAAGAGAATGGGAATGGGCTCAAGAGTTGAAATTAGGCTTGACGGCTGATTGCAGATGCTTTGCAGCGTATGCTGACAATTATGATATCAATGCCAGAAAATATCCAGATGCATTAGGATGGTTGGCAGAAACAGATAATCACGAGTTTTCTCATAATGCTCCCGAATTTACTGAATGGGCGTTGGCAATTAGAGAGAAGATAGCTAATATTCAGCAAAATGGAAAATAAAGGCATAAGGAAGTGGAATATGCTTGACTCCTATTCGGAGGGGCAGGCAATATATGGACGCGATACTGAGATTGCTCAGGTATCAGAAAGCATTATTGAGAATGTCCAGACTTTCATTTATGGTAAATCAGGAATCGGAAAGACATCTCTGATTCAGGCTGGAGTTTTTCCTGAACTTCGAAGAAATGGATTGTTCCCGGTCATCATCAGGCTTGCTTTTTATGAAAATGAGGATCTGAAAAAGGTTGTGATACGGCGTATTTCAGAAGAGGCGGAACGTGAATATCCTCAATTTGGCAAACCGTCATTATCCTTGGAGCCTATAGATGACAGTGATCTTTCTGAGTGCTCATTGTGTGAGTTTTTTTCAAAAATGAGTTTCACTGATTGTTCTGGAAAGCCATATATACCGGTCCTTATTTTTGACCAGTTTGAAGAAACCATTAATAATGAAAAGAACTGGCAGCGTACAGTTGATTTTATTACTGAGGAACTGTATGATTTGCTTGACAACAGTATAGCAGTCAAGGGCCGGACATTGGATTATACCAACTATAGGATTGTGTTTTCTATGAGAGAAGATTATCTGTATTGTTTGGAAGATATAATAGATAGGTTTTCTCTTTGGGAATTGCGCTATAACCGTTTCAGAATCAAGTCCCTTTCTGATGACAATGCATATGAAGTTATCAGGAGGACAAGCGGCCCTGAAGGCTTGGAGCCTGGTATGGAGGATAGAATTATTAAGGCAATCATAAAAATTGTCAAAATGAATTCCGGCTCCAGATTCACGGAAATCAACACTGCACTATTGTCTTTGATCTGCTCACTGTTGAGCGAGAATGCCGCTTACGGGTGTATAATGTATGATGATTTAAGGAAGATTAATTCTTATCTTGAATCTTATTATGACTGGATATGCGAGTTGGTTGGAGAAAAGGCGACAAGGTATCTTGAAAGTTGTCTGCTGACTAAAGATGGCAGACGTAGTTCTGTGGATGAGGCTGAAGCATTGATGTCCAAGAAAATCAATAAAAACCAGCTTGATCATCTTGTTGACCTGAAGTTGCTCAGGCGGATAAAAATTGATGGATCCTCAATAAGATATGAGTATATTCACGACCTTTTTGCAAAGATGGTCTTCAAGAGGAGAAAAAAAAAGAATTTACTGATGCCACAGTACCAGTATTTGTCTAAAAGCATCAGTCTGTCCGTCTTTTTGAAAAAAGTGATAATCACGTCAATTCCAATACTTGTTTTTGGATTTCTTTTTGAATGGTATCACGAATGGAACGTTCACGGAAATAAATCGTTTGATTTATTGGAAATATTACGATACAGATGTTGCGTTCCGATTTATATGACTGTTGTAGCTTTAGTTATTTATCTTTTGCCCTTCTTTGTGCAAAGATATCATAAATCGAATCATAGTGGATGGCTGCTTCTCTTGTTCCCTGTTGCTTCATTTTTGGCTTTTATCGAAAAGTTCTTTCCGTTGTTTGAAGGTGTGAAACTTTTCATTCATCCAATTGCTTATCTTCTGATAGTTTATGCGGTTGGTGCTCTATTAATAAACAGGAAGTCCGGTAGTTATAAACCAGGATACAGTGCTGAATATGAATCTATATACAAACTGACCCCGATTTCAAATTATGAATATTTCAAGGGTTTGTCAGTGGAGTGTCTGTTATTTCTTTCTGCTTGTTTTATGGTTGATATTTGTCATTTTGTAACTACTGATAATATTGTCTGGCGTTTTACTCCGACTGTTAAAGTGACTTTTTTGAATAACCCTATTTATCCATTTGTATATTTTTTAATATTTTTCCCCTGTTTCTCTCAGTCACTCAGGTCTCGATTAAAGGGGATTGGATACGATCCGAGTTTGTCTTATTTTCCTTTACTAAATTGGGTTTTAGCGATTGAATGTCTGTTTTCCGACAAAACGTTGAAGACCTTAAGGCTTTATAAAGGAAATAGAATACAATACAAGAGTCCTGTTGAATTCTTAGAGAGCGAACTTGAGACTATTTCTACGGTTAAAAGGAAGAGAGA
>JAQXHU010000061.1 GCA_029007435.1 Bacteroidales bacterium | reverse complement strand
CTCCACCCAGCCGGCGAGGTGCTTGCTTCCTATCTCTTCCTCGCCCTCGAAAATGAATTTTACATTATGGGCGAGCTTTCCTGTGCGGACCAGATATTCAAAGGCTTTTATATGCATAAAAGACTGGCCTTTGTCGTCATTTGCCCCGCGTCCCCAGATGGCCCCGTCGTGGATTTCAGGCTCGAACGGGTCGGAGTTCCATTTCTCGAGCGGCTCGGCAGGCTGGACATCATAATGTCCATAGACCAGGACAGTGCGGAACTCAGGGTTGATTATTCTCTGCCCGAACACCACCGGGTTGCCTTCTGTCGGATAAACGCCGGCCTCGTCAGCTCCGGCTTCAAGCAGGAGTTCAGCCATACGTCCGGCGCATTTCTCCATTTCTCCGGAGCGCTCCTTATGTGCGCTGACAGACGGGATTCTCAGAAGTGAGAACAATTCTTCATAGAACCTTCCGCGGTTCTGCTCGATGTATTGCCGGATTCCGGCGAGGTCATTCTGTGCCATAACTGCAGTTTTTCTGAATATCCTGCAAGTTAAGAATTTTTCCTGACAACTCATTCAAGCAGGATGAAAAATGATTCCAATGGCACTGAATTGGCATATATATATTCCAAATTAAGTTTTGAATGTTCAAAAAGTCGGTAAAAGTCGATTATTATGAATATTTCAATTATTTTTGCACTCCAAATTGAATAACGATGACAGAAAACATCTTTCCAATCAAAGACATTATGGAGTCCAGGACTGACAAAGAGGCAGTTCTCGGCCAGAAGGGCGTGACTATATGGTTCACAGGCCTTTCCGGTTCTGGCAAGAGCACTGTTGCCATTGCCCTTGAGAGCCTGCTTTCCTCAAAAGGCTATCTCTGCAGGATTCTGGACGGTGACAATATAAGGACGGGACTTAATTCCAATCTCGGCTTTTCAGAGGCTGACCGTAATGAGAATATCCGCAGGATTGCCGAGGTCTGCAAACTCTTCACGGAGACTGGCATTATCACAATCGCCGCTTTTGTGTCACCTACCAATGATCTCCGCCGGATGGCGAGGGATATTGTCGGAAAAGATGATTTTGTCGAGATTTATATGTCCACTCCGCTTGAAGAATGCGAGCGACGTGATGTGAAAGGACTGTATGCAAGAGCTCGCAAAGGTGAGGTCAAGAATTTCACCGGTATTTCCGCTCCGTTCGATATTCCGGAGGAACCGACTCTCAGCATAGACACTACCAATTCCAGACCTGAAGAGTGCGCACAATTGATATTCAATGAGATAGCTTCGCATATCTCTTGCGGGGGCAATCAAGACAAATATGAGGAAAATTACATTTAGGTTTCTGCTGTGCGGATTTCTTTCAGCTGCCGGAATGTGCGGGTGGCCTTGTGGCTGGACCGCTTCGGCACAGATAAAACCGATTCCTTTCGGAGATATGGAGAAATGGCTTGTCCGCAGGGTGGATGAGTCAGGAATTATTGGAGGAAAGACCAAATATATATATGACCTGGCAGAAGGTGACACCCTGACCGGCAATACTCCGTTTGTTCCTGACCTTTCAGTGTCTCCGTGGGGCAACTCAAGTGTGATGGCTGTGGTAAAGGGCATCACAAAGGCCAGCACCACTGTATTCCCTGAGTATCACGGCAAAGGACTTGCCGCAAGGATGGAGACACGAATCGAGAGAGTGAAGGTGATGGGAATCATCAATATTTCCGTTCTTGCCACGGGAACTATGTTTCTCGGTCAGATCGTCGAGCCTGTCAGGGATACCAAAGACCCTATGGCGAAACTGCTGATGGGTGTGGAGTTCACGGATAGACCAAAATCTCTGATATATGATTACAATTTCCAGCAGGGCCAGAACGGAGGGCAGCGAATCCGTGTTCCCGGTTTCGGACGCACCGAGGAAATCGAGGGAATCAACTGCGGGGAGGTATGCCTGATTCTCCAGCAGCGCTGGGAGGATGCCGAAGGCAATGTCTATGCAAAAAGGGTCGCTACGGCTTGGCCGCGCTACTCTGAAAGCACCAAGGGCTGGATTAACGGCAATGAGATTCCGATTCATTACGGAGATATTTCAGGAACTGATTATTATAAGCCGTATATGGCGTTGCAGGATGGCGGGAAAGACGGCTATTACTGCCGGAACAGCAAGGGAAAAGTCGTTCCTATCCGTGAAGTTGGCTGGGCTTCGCCAGACGCCGTGCCTACTCATATAATTCTCCGTCTGTCTTCCGGCCACGGAGGAGCATATGTCGGCTGCCCTGGCGCTATGCTGCACATCGACAACATTAAATTGAGGTATTGATTATAAATCGAATGGAATTATAGATATAGATGGGACTTTTCAGATTTGACAATCTTCCTGTTAACACCCTTGTCGGAGCAGATAAGAAAACTTTCCACAAAGTACTGGTTGATAGAGAGATAGATGATGAATTCAAGACGAAATTCCGCACTACGAAGTGCATTCAGTGGATATTGAACTGGTTCTACATTGTAAACGAGCGGAAATACAGGAAATTCCAGCCGGCCAAGGATATAGAGGATCCGGTATTCATTATTGGACATTGGCGCAGCGGGACAACATTCGTGCACAACGTCATATCCAAAGACCCGAAGTTCGGATACTGCACGACATATCAGACTGTTTTCCCGCATCTGATGCTGTGGGGACGCGGCTTTTTCAGATGGTGTATGAAGGTTGTTATGCCATCGAGCAGGCCTACGGATTCTCTGGAGCTGAATCCTGACCAGCCGCAGGAGGAGGAGTTCGCTTTGGCCAATATGTCTCCGTGCTCTTATTATCATTTCTGGTGCTTTCCCCGCCATATTGCGGAGTATCGCAGGAAGTATCTGATTATGAAGGATATGACTGATGAGGAAAGAGCTGAATTCAATGAGGTTCAGAGGAAAATGATCAATCTTGCGTTGAATGCAAGCGGAAAACGCCAGTTCCTCAGCAAGAATCCGCCGCATACTGGCAGGGTGAAAGAATTGCTGGAACTATATCCGAATGCGAAATTCATTTATCTTGTAAGGAATCCATACACTGTTTACAAGTCCACAATGAGTTTCATCGGGAACACTCTCAAGACAACCCAGCTTCAGGATATTTCCAGTGAGGAACTTGAGAAAGAGATACTGGAAACATATACCGAACTTTATGACAAATATCAGGCGGACAAGGGGCTTATTCCTGACGGCCATTTGATAGAAGTGCGCTTTGAAGATTTCGAGAAAGACCCTGTGGCTATGGCTGAGAAGATTTACAAGACTCTTGATCTTGGAGATTTCGAATCTGTCAAGCCGCTGATGGAGGCCTATGCAGGTCAGAAACGGGGCTTCAGGAAAAACAAGTATCAATATGACGAAAAGACCGTTTCCGCTGTGAATGCCCATTGGAGCAAGGCTGTGGAAAAGTGGGGTTACACTTCTTTATGAACCGTATTTTAAAAAAGGCTCTGTTTGTAAGTTTATTAATGCTCCCGGCGTTTCATCGCGCGGGGAGTGTTCCATATTCACTTGCCGATACGTCAGCAGCGGGTAATATCAGGGACAGCGCATCAGTCGCCGCTCCCCAGCCTGAATACCAGTACAAGTCCGAGCTTCGCCAGCACAGGCGTGATTCTATCCGTGCCAACAAGAAAGTATGGATTTCCGTTCTTGGAGGCCCGTCCTATACTCCGGAGGCCTCGCTCGGCGTGGGCGGTGCTATGCTTGCCTCATTCAAGATGAACAGGCTCGATTCGGTGTCTTACCGTTCTTTTGTGCCGGTTGGATTCAATCTTTCCATCAACGGCACTGTCGTGGTTGCCGGATCCGGGACTCTGTATATGAAAGAGAATCATTTCCGGGTTTATCTCAAGTACGAGTTCAGGAATGAGCCTGCCCATTATTATGGCAAGGGTTTCAACAGCATCGAGTCTGTGCACAGGTCTGACACTACATCGAGGTTCAAGAAGACGTCATTCCTTGTTTTTCCGAGAGTGGTCTGGGAACTCAGGCCAGGGTTTTTCCTCGGCCCGATTGCGGAGATAAGCTATGCATATTCCAAGGACGTCAATCCGGTGATGGCTGTGGATCCGTATTTCAACGCCTTCAAACCCAAATACTTGAATGTCGGCTTGGGCGGCATTGTCCAATATGACACCAGGGATGACATTTCCACCCCGACGAGAGGAATGCTTGTCAGCGGAATGGGAAAGGTATTCACTCATATTCTCGGAAGCCGCTATGATTATCAGATGGTCGATCTCGAATACCGACAGTTTGCAAAGGTGTTCCGGCCAAGAAGTGTTCTCGCCTGGACTGCCCGGACGCAGATTGGATTCGGGGACGTTCCTTTCACCGAGCTGCCTATGTTCGGGACTCCGAATGACCTCAGAGGATATTACTGGGGGCAGTACCGCGACAAGTCAATGGCTTATGCCATAGCTGAATACAGGCATATGTTCGGTTCAGAGGAGGCTTACCGTATGGGCCGTTTCTATTCGAAACTCGGTTTCGTT
>JAQXHU010000060.1 GCA_029007435.1 Bacteroidales bacterium | reverse complement strand
ATAGGCCACCACTACTCCTTTGGCTCTGGCAGTAACTTCTATTGTCTGGGGCTCCAGATCATCTCCACAGACAGTCACTGTGGTCGTGCCGCCTTCCACTTCTGAGGTAGCATTGATATAAGCCTTTCCATCCTCGAACGTGATGAAAGCGACATTCTCATCCTCCACATACCAGTTCAGGGATGCGGCATTGGCCTCTGCAGGTTCGACAGTCAGGGGAATCTCCTTCGGATTGTCATAATAAGCATTCAGTTCCGCAGGTACGGAGAAAGATGTGACCGGTATGCCTTTGACAGTAAGATTGACAGTCTCGGTGAATTTCCCGCACTTGACAGTTATGACGGCTTCCCCGGGTCTCTGGGGAGTCACGCGGCCGTTCTTCACAGTGGCGACACTCGGGTCGTCAATGCTCCATTCTACCTGTACGGTGCCGGCGGCCTCCTCCGGGACAGTGCCGAATCTGATGCGGAATTCCTCATTCTGGACGATAGTGAGGGATCCGCTGGCCGGACTGGTGAGGAAGAAGTCCTTCACTTCGCCGGGGCCGTTTTCTTCCTTGCCGCAGGCGGAGAGTACTGCCGCCGCGGAGAAGAGAATTATTAATATTTTTGATAATGTTTTCATTTTCAATGTGTTTTTAGTTCCGGAAAAGCCCGGCAAGCCTGCGGAAGAAAGAGCATATGCCGTCTTTGCGGGATGGCCCGGCATCACAGGCATTCACCTGTGCGGCAGCAGCTTCCTTGCTCAGAATCACCTCAAGCCTTTCGTCGATTATCCTCTGCACTTCTTCACGAGAAATCCTGGGCTTAGGTTGATTTGCCATAATTTGGTTATTTAATGGTTACGGTTTCTGTGCGCCGTATCCGCTGACTGCGCCGAAGAGGTCGAATGCCTTCTCGTAAGGGTAACGGTTGGCGAACATTGACGCACGTACGATCTCAGTGCCCTGCTGGTTCATGCCGAAGAGACGGTTGACCTGGTTGGCAGCCGAATTAGGATCGTAAGATGATGAACTCTTGATATTTATGCCCATATAGCCTTTCAGGTAGGCAGGGTCGATGGCATTGATGAAATTCTCATCGGCGGCCATTTCCTTGTTGCCCTCATACTCCTTGAGCTGCTCGGCATCCTCGAACTGCGAGGCTGCGAGGAAGAGCCATTTTCCGCCGCCTGAAGGAAGCACGAGGTCGGCTGCCCTCTCGGTCATGTTGTTGCGGTTCATGAAGAAGAGGTTGTTGGTGGCCGAAGTTATGCGCTCTGCCTCCTTTGCTGCATTGCTGTCCACGAATGTGCGCTCGATGGCACCGAGGTTGGAGCATCCGAAGATATTGTTGTAAACCCTCACTTTCTTGAGGCCGGTCATGAACCTGAAGCCTACTCCCATGCTCTCCTGCACCTTGGTGCGGCACCAGGTGAAGAGGACTGTATTGTCGTGGAAATCAAGGGAGCAGAGACTGTGGTCAGGATTCATTCCGCGAATCTCGCAGGCCGACATACGGTTGGCTACGAAGACATTGTTATAGATATCGTAATGTCCTGCGACACAGCCCATTTCGATTGCAAAATGATAGCCGTTGACGAATGTGCAGTTGCGGATGGTCACCTGGCCTTCGATTTCTCCGCGGAGAAGCGGCTTGCCTATCGGGGCTCCGCCGACCTTCGGGACAGGAGGATTCTCTCCCTCGATGAGGAGACGTCCTGTCTCGCAGCCTTCAGGAGAACCTGTGCGGGCATCGTCCGGGGCATAGCCGCAGTAGCTGTTGTACTGGCCCTTGTCGAATGCAATACCGTCAATGAGGACGACTCCGTTGCGGTTGCCGCGGACATAGACCTCAAGGCTGGCGTGGCTTCCGCTTGTGCCGACCTGTTCGGCTCCCGGACGGATGGATGTGATGTGTTTCAGAGGATTGCGTTCGGAGAAATCACTGTTCCAGCCTCCCACGATGGAGAGGTACTTCTTCACGAGGATGAAGCCCTGATCGAGGGTCCCGAGATAATTGCCCTCGGCGACATTGATGACAGCGCCGTCCTCAGCGAGGTCAACGGCCTTCTGGAGGTCCTTGACCGCCGTGGTCTTGGAGAGTCCGTCATTGCGGTTCGAGCCGGTTGCCGCATTGACGTAGTAGTTCTTGCCGGATAGCGGAAGGGCGGCCCTTGCCGTCTGCGCTCCTGCCGGCTTCTGATCAACAGCCTTTTCTGCCTTCTCGACGGCGTCCTTGGCCTTGTTGAGGAAATTCTTGAGCTGGGCTGATGCCGGAGTAGATGCCATCAGGGCGGCCGCGACCATGAGGTCTATTGATATGTTTTTGATACTCATAATATTGTCTGTTTTAGTTCCGCAAGCGGGAATGCATTAATGCGCGTTCCCGCTCATATTGACCTTATATTCTCCCAGTGAAGCGACGATTCCGAAGAAACCGGCAGCTTTAGGCTTGAACTCCAATGTGGTAGCTGTCCTGCTCACCTCCTGGACCTTGTCAGCGGCGAATGTCCACTCAAGAGCCTGCGGATTGGTCGTGTCGGTCGCGCCGCCCAAGATTGTCTCGATCTTGAGCCCTGTGTTCGCCGAAATCATCTCCAGCCGGTATGTTTTGCCGGCAATGAGCTCGGTATTGGAAACGGTGGCATCTCCTTCATACAACTTCAATCCCCAGTCAACGAGGACCGTCTCCTCCACCTGAGGGTCGATTGAGCTGTTGTCAGGATTCACAGCCGTCACTTTCACCGGAACAGTCTTGACTGAAGTCTCGGTTACCCATGCGCCATCCGCCTTGGCAATGAACTTGCCGTCGGATGTCTCGGTGATAGTCAGGTACTTGGAATCGGTGGAGAACTGATATTCGCAGGTTGCGAAACGGGTGACCTGGAAAGTCTGTCCGTTGTACATTATTTCCGGGATGAAGAATGTCGGCACTGTGGCCATCTGGTCCGCTATCTCGTCGCAGGATACTGACAGCACTACGGCTGCCAGCAGATATATGAATTTTTTCATTTAGTCTGGATATTAAAAGTAATAGTTTATTGAAAGCCGGAGACCTATGTTCTCGGTTCCGTAGAGGAAGGCGTCGCTGCCAGGGCTGACAAGGCCGTTATATTTCTCGACTTTGCCGGTGTTGGTGGAGAATCCCTCGTAGATGGTGTAGGTCTGCGGCTGGAAGGTGTACATTATCGGGGTGAAGTTCATCGTCGCTCCGAGTGAAACTCTTTCGGCGAGGAAGATCTCGATACCCATATCGAACGAGAGGCCGATGCCGTGGATGTAGCCGGAGTTGTATCTCTCTGTCGGACGGCCGTAGGCAATGCCGAGAGTGCTCTGGAAATCATTAACCGAGCCTTCTTTCATCGATGCGGTCATAGGCATTGAGGATGGAATGTGGTTGAGGTCTGTCATCTCATTGCCATAGTCGAACTTCATCCTGCCGCCGGCGATGGTGTACATAAGGTCGAACCCGTAAACGAACCGCACGCATCTGTCGCCTTTCTTGCCTTCCATACCGAGCAGGAGGGAGACGCTGTTCATATTGTGTTTCACGCGGTCAATGACCTTGTTCTCGGTGTCAGGATCCAGGGTCCAGGCATAGTCGTCACGGACATACTCCCTGTAGTTGATGAGGCTTCCGTTGATACCGAGAGATGCCCTGAACGCCCATCTGGAGGACATCTGGTATTTTACCCTGAAAGCGGCCACCGGGTCCTGGGAGAGGATGAACATCTGCTTCGGATTGGAGGCGAGGTCCTCGATGAACTGGCCGGCGAAGTCTCCGGTCTTGGGCTGCATGCTGAGTTTGTGGCCGAGGCTGGCGGCGTTGAATGTGACGCCTACTGACCAGTCGCCCTTCTTCGGCACAAAGTAGGTCTTCTCCTGGGCCTGTGCGAGGACAGGGAGGACAAGGGCGATTATTGTTAATATTATAGTCTTTTTCATTATGTTCGGATTTGTTGATTGATTATGCTATACGGAGGGAGATTTTTCCACTCGCTTCGCACGGTCGAAATGACAGAGAAGCCGCTTACGGCTGGACGAGATCTTCCTGTCCGAGATAAGCATGAGGGAAGAGCTTGAGGTCGAAATAACCTGCGTCGCCGGCAGAAAGGCTCTCGGTGACTGTTCCGTAGAAAATAGTCTCAACCATTGTGTAGGAACTCTTGTTGTTCTCCTTGGCATAGCTCTCGCCCCTGAAAGTGGACTGAACCTTAACTGAGAGAGTCTTGCCTGCAGGACATCCGATTTCAGTCTCGAAGTAACCCTCATTGTTGACTTTCACGGCCTTCAACGCATACTCCACTTTGCTGTCAGCACCCGGAACACCGTAGAGAATCTCGACAGGCGTGCCGACTGTCACGATTTCAGGGTTCATATTCACACCGGACTTGTCCTTGGCAACGAACCTGCAATGACCGGCCACGGTCACCTTGACAGGAAGAGAATCTCCGCTGAGGGATGTAGGATCGAGTTCTTCGCATGAGCAAAGTCCGGAGAGGACTGCAATTGCGGAAATGATGGAAAGAAATTTTTTCATAATGCTTTTGTTTTAATAGTTTGCAAATTCTTCCGAACGGACGTTTGCGAGCCGCCCGTTTCTATCCGCAAAATTAGCCTCGGAGACTATCCGAAGTTATGAGAATTGTGACAAAAATTATGAGTAAAATGACTTTTTCAGTCTCCAGAGCGGTTTTTCCACTTTGTCGGAGTCACTCCGGTCGTTTTCTTGAAAACTGAACTGAAGTAGGCTACATCCTCGAATCCGCAGCTCTGCGCAACGTCTCCGACACGCATATTGCTCTTCTCAAGAAGTACCTTGGCCTTGCTGATACGTATCTGGAGGACGTATTCTGTAGTGGTATAGCCGGTGATTGCCTTGATTTTCCTGTTGAGCTGCGTCCTGGTGATACACATATCGGAGGCGATTTTCGTAAAATCAAGCTCCCCGTTTACAATGGCCTCGTTCACAATGTCGGTGAAACGGCATACGAACTCCCGGCTGCTCTCCGGGATGGCCGTGTCCTCGACAGGATTGCCGTTTTTGAGGTCCGCAGCCCATTTCGCGTGAAGACTGGCTCTCTGTTCGAGCAGCTTGGCCACTCTCACAGCCAGCTCGTCGGCGTGGAACGGTTTCTCCAGATAAGCGTCGGCACCCGCCTCCAGGCCGCGCATCCTGTCCTCGTGCGTGGCCTTCGCCGTAACCATTATCACAGGGATATGGCTCAGGACCTCTGACGACCTGATCCGGCGGCATACTTCGAATCCGTCCATCTCGGGCATCATTATATCTGTGATAATAAGGTCAGGGACAAGTTCTTCCGCTTTTTCAAGGCCGCTCCGTCCGTTTGTGGCGAAATAGAAATTATACTCCGGGGCGAGCTGCTTCATCTGCCATCTCGCCACTTCCGGAGTGTCCTCGATAATCAATATTCTGGTGGCGTTCTCGTCATTGACCACATCCTCGTTCTCCACAGTCACACTGTCAACGGTGTCGAATGAGACATTGTACTCGGCCATATCGAGTTTTCCGGTCACTTCTCCGCCGTATTTCACAGGCATTCTTATTATGAATACGGAGCCCTGCCCCGGCGAGCTGTGCACGTCAATCTTGCCGTTCATTGCCTCCACGGACAACTTGACAAGGGACAGGCCTATCCCTGTGCCGATGTTGCGGCTGTCTCCAGGAGCCTGGTAGAACGGCTTGAAAATGTTGGAAATCTGCTCGGCTGTCATTCCGATTCCCTTGTCGCTCACGAGAATCTGGACGGTCTCGCCATTGTCGGTGAGTTTGCTCGTCACCAGCACGTCGTCTCCCTGGGCGGAGAATTTTATGGCGTTGGAAAGCAGGTTGGATACAGCTTTCTGCATATAGTCAGGAATGAAGTCCATCTCCGTCTCGTCCTCCTTAGGCCCGTACCAGATGTCCACTCCGCGGGATGCGGCGAATGGTTTGTGGCTTTCGCAAATCATTGAGATGAAGCCTACAATGTCGCCGTGTTTCCATTCCGGCGTCTCCATCCTGCCCTGGCTCGATGTCATTTTGGCAATGTCGAGAATCTGGTTTATCAGGTTCAGCAGTCCTTTGCCGTG
>JAQXHU010000059.1 GCA_029007435.1 Bacteroidales bacterium | reverse complement strand
GGAGTGTGGACCTCATCCATCAGGTAAATCTTGCCGTCAAGTTTACCGAATTCATATTTGGTGTCGACCAGAATCAGGCCCATCTTGGCTGCGATCTCCTGGCCGCGCTGGAAAATGGCCCTGGTGTATTTTTCAATCTGGATGTAATCTTCCTCGGATACAATGCCTTTGGCTATGATCTCCTCTCTTGTGATGTCCTCGTCATGGCCTTCGGCAGCCTTTGAAGTAGGGGTGATGATCGGCTCAGGGAAACGCTGTCCTTCAACCATCCCTTCCGGGAGGGTGACTCCGCAGAGCACCCGTTTTCCTGCCTTGTACTCACGCCAGGAATGCCCTGCGAGACAGCCTCTTATGACCATCTCCACTTTGAAAGGCTCGCACTTGTAGCCGACTGTGATCATCGGGTCCGGAACCGCGATTTTCCAGTTTGGGACAATGTCAGATGTCGCATCGAGGAATTTGGCGGCTATCTGGTTGAGAACCTGTCCCTTGAACGGGATTCCCTTCGGCAGGACCACGTCAAAGGCTGATATCCTGTCAGATACAGCCATAACGAGATACTTGCCGTCAATGTCATAGACATCACGTACTTTGCCGGTGTATTTCCCGGTCTGTCCAGGGAAATGAAAATCGGTCTTGACTATTGCTTCCATATCTAATAAATATTAACTTAAGTTTCGGCCTGTCCCAATCCGGGATTGGTTGTTCCGCGGGCAAAGATAATGAAAGTCCGGCTAATAGTGAATAGCCGGACCATCATTTTTTCCCTGCGCCCTCTGTCAATCTTTTTCAACATAAGCCGCAAGATCCCTGCTCTCACGGAGATGCTCATTATATATGCCCATCACATATTTAGGTTCGTCCTCAAGAAGAATGTCAGTCCTGGAATATTTCTCCATCATCCTGATACATTTCCGGCAGAGCCTGTCGAATTCGTGGCTGAGCGGGCCGCAATAATAAGTATAACTGCCGAGGTCAGTATCGATGTATGCCCAGTTAAGATCCTCATCGTCAATGCAGTAGGAAGCCGCTTTGAACAGGCTTCTGATTCCGTCTCCCGAGAAACCGGTCAGGAACATAAACTCCGCGTTTTCTTCATACGCCCTGACATACCTTCTGGCTAGATCCGTGCTGACAGTTCCTGCTTTCCGTTCCTCCGCCTGGCATCTGCCGATCTCCCTGATGTAAGGCTCCTGCATTTCATAATGCAGTGAAGGAATCATACCCAATCTGCCGTTTTCAGAATCTGAAATGTTGTCGGTCCAGGCGACCAGCTGATAATTTTTACCCATCATAATAATGTTTTTATTAAATAATACCCCATATCCGCGGCTGCCTGTATGTCAAAGATAAACTGACCGTGAAACAGTCAGAGAGAACGGGATACAATGCCCCCGCAATGGCCTTTGACAGCCGTCGGATATGTTTGATGGATTTGGTCGCCGGGAATTTCCGGCTTATTTACGATGCAAATATAATAAATATTGCCGAACTTCAAACAAGAAGCCGGTATTTTATGCTTCCACGGTTGATATGGAACAGAGGATTTTTCAGGGATGAAGCATATTTGAGCGGCACTCGCTCATAGGAACATCTGTCAACGGCGAAAGCCACAGGACAGCGGACCGACTCCATTTTGAAGCCAAGACGCTCATAGACTGCCCCGTCAGTCCACTCAAGATCGGCATAGCTCATCACATTGTCCGGCCCGGCTTCTGACAGGAATGCCTTGAGAACCTTTCCCATTCCGCCTACCACCCGGACATCAGGCAGGGATGCATAACGCACCCATTCACAAGAACTTACTTTACCTTCAGGCTTGTCCCAGACCCTGGCGCTGGAGAAACTGGCCGCCGCCACAAGACTCCCCTGTCTGTCAAACAGCCCGTATCTGTAACGGGCGGCTGCGTCACGATAAGTATGACAGTTTGTAAAGAACGCCGAAGAAGCGGCCTTGTCTATTCGTCTGACTTCAGTATTTCTGGCAAAGACAGAGCGGAACACTCCCAACTGGGCCAGCAGCCTATGCTGAATCATCTTCCTCCGGCTCCGCCATATGTCTTCCGGAAGAATCACAACAGTCCTACCCTCATCCCGCAGCTTTCTGACCTCACATTCAAGCCTTTCCGCCTGTCGTTCAGCATCCTCAAGCGTTTCCGAGACGACCGGGACAGCCACTGTCGAGACATTCCCTCCGGGGCACGAGAAAACACAGAATCCGCCTTTGAATGCAGATTCCGCATCCGGAAATCTATCCGAAAGAAAACTCAGGACACTGTTTTCAAAATCACCCATTGGGTTGCAAAAATAGCATTTTACAAAAAAATATATGTATCTTTCGGCAAAGAAAGTGATATGGAAGAAGAGAGGACATCAGATGCGGCGCAGGAGTTGCCGAAACTTGCGGAAAGCGGAATCCACGCAGGATTTCCTTCGCCTGCTACAGATTATATGATAAGAGGCATTGACCTGAACGTCGAGCTGGTCAGACATCCTGAAGCTACCTTTTTCGGCAGGGTTGTCGGGGACTCTATGATTGACGCGGGAGTTGAAGAAGGTGATATACTCATAATTGACAAATCATTGGAGATACGTGAAGGAGATATGGCCGTATGCTTCGTCGACGGTGAGTTCACGCTCAAATACGTTTATTTCCACAATCCGGAGCAAGGGAGGCCGAGCCTGGAAGCAAAGAAGCCGGGGAGTTCGTTCAACATCATAGGCAGGCCGGAAGAATTATGGCTCGTTCCCGCCAACAAAGCATATCCGGTGATTCACATTTCTGAAGGCAACGACTTCACAATCTGGGGCATAGTCACTTACGTAATCAAGAAGACGAGATAATCATTTCTCCGCCGCCAAAGCGCGCTCCACAGCGTCTGAGACATCGTCATAAGTATAACCGCGGCCGAGCGCGAAACGGATAAGTTTCAGCCGGCGCTGCGGGTCTCCGGAAAGTGACCTTGCCTTTGAAGCAAGAAGCGAATCCAGCCTGCGGCCTGCGGCCACACTGTCAGTCTCCCAGAAAGCACGGTCTATTACAGACCTGTCTATGCCCTTGGCGGACAATGCATAGGCAATTTTTATCCTGCCCCAGCCATTCAGGGTTGACTTTTCCCTGGCAAATGCTGATGCGTATCTGAAATCATCAATGAATCCGTCTTTCTCCAGAGATTCCAGGACATCCCCCGCCATCTCAACGTCTCCGTCAACAGCTTTCAAGACCTTCTTGTAAATGTCAGAAGAACAGCACTCCCGTCTGGAGCACTGAGCCTGCATTCTTCCCAAGACCTTGGTATATAATTCTTTGTCCATTTCTCAAAAATACAGTCCTATATTCAGATAAGCCCCGGCTTTCCTGTTCCTTGAACGCCAATGGAACTGAAGTTCCACCGGACCGATAATTGAATTGTACGAATATTTGAGTCCCACTCCTAAAATTCCATATATTTTATTGGCATTGCCCAAATCTTTCAGATTCGCGACAGAGCAGGCATAATTTGCTATGGCCGACAGATAATTGTTCTTGAACAGCCTGAAACGGAAATCAGCTCCGGCAACCGTCAGATAATTCTGCATAGCCGAGGCATAATTGATGCCCGTGAACGGAATCTGCTGGTCAAGATAACGTCCCGGTATGGAGCCGCCTATAAGATTCAGATACGGCAATGACGGATCGCCCCCGAACATATATCTCGCACGGATTGCAGGTATGATTGCAAAGCATCCCATCCGCGCCACTGTCTTGAAGTCGAACGTCACCACGTGGAACCTGTCAATGTTCCTGCGCAGCCCGGCGAAGAGCCACTCATATCCAAGCCCTATAGTAAATCCTCTTGTAGGAAAATACCCGTCGTCAAAGGTGTCAGCCCGGAGGTCGGCAAACAATGATAAATAATTATTGGTAAGGCTGTTCAAGTCATAGTCTCCAGTGACGCTGTTTGCCATCACGTTGTTGAGTTTGAAGAAATCGCTTCTCAAACCAATCTTGGTGCCGAACTGGCGAAGACGGATATTGGAAAGGTAAAGTTCCTCTCGCACATTGAGATAGGCCACATTGTAGTCACTGGAGCCAAGAGTGAATCTATTCCTGTCAAGCCACTTTACAGAGAACGAGGCATTGAAAGTGGGTCCTTTCTCCGCATTGACGTAATAATTCAGGTGAGCGGACGGGTTTATGCCGACCTTGCCGGTGAAATTCAGAGCAGATCCCTGAAGTTTGTGGGCGTTGAGGCCCACATTCACAATCATCGAGGCCATCTCCTCAGAATCCAGCCTGCCTCCTATGCCGAATTGATGCACAGGGCCTTTCTTGCAATGGATAATCAGTCCGAACGGTTCTTCATAGCCTTCCAGTTCGTAGGTCACGTAGTCAAACGCCCCGGTTCCGAAAATCGTCGCCACGGCATCTTCGATGTCAGACCTGCCAAGCGGCCGGTCAGGTCTCAGGGAAATCTTGCTCATAAGATACCTGGACTCCCTGTCCGAGACTCCCTCGATCTCTATCTTCGACACAAGGACCGAATTGGAATTCAGGTCAACAGCCTTCTTGTGCCTCAGCTCTTTATGATAGGTTCCTATCAATGTCCTCACACTGTCCAGACGTTCGGACTGCGCCTCCGCGGCCTCTTTTCCGCGCCGGATTATCACATCGATGCTCTTGTCATCGAAACTCATCATATTATACTCCGGGAGGTACGGCTTTATAGTCACGTCCGGGATGTTCATATTGCGCTCATACGACTCCCTGCCAAGCATATCAACTCCCTGCGATATGATGTCTTTCAGGTCATTAAGTTGGGAATAGCCCCTGAATCCCGAGGATAAATCCACACCGATTATGATGTCAGCGCCGAGGTCCCTGGCAATGTCGGCCGGATAGTTGTTGCGCATTCCTCCGTCCACAAGCACCATTCCGTCCACCTTGACGGGAGCGAACACTCCGGGAATGGACATTGTGGAGCGCAGCGCCGTGGTCAATTTGCCGCCGTACCAGATTTTCGGCCTGGCTGTAACCATTTCCGTTGCAACGCACACAAAAGGGACAGGAAGGTTGATGAACTCTGTATCATTCTGATAGCCGGCGGTAAGGGAGCTGATTATATTGTTCACATTCTGTCCGTATGCAAATCCTGAAGGAAGACTGGAGAGGAAATTGGCTTTCACAACTGACACCGCATCATCCTTCCCGCTGCCAAAATGAATCTGATCGTGCTTGTTGCCATAATCCATATATATGCTGTCCCTCTCAAGCATATTGAGATAATCCTCCTTCGCATAATAAAACGGGAAAGACAGAAGGATTTTCTCTTTGTACTTTTTGGTCGCATAGGAGACATAGTTCCGTGGAACGCGGTCTGACAGGGCCATATCCCAGTCTATCCTCCGGATTATTGAATCCATATCGGCAGCGGAATATCCTAATGAATACAGGCCACCGACCAGGCCTCCCATACTGGTACCCAGCACGATGTCAACAGGTATCTCCAATGAGTCAAGATAGTCAATCACCCCGATGTGGGCGGCTCCTTTGGCCCCTCCTCCGCTCAGGACAAGAGCTACAGCCGGCCTGTTGAGACGGATGCTGTCAAGGTAAGCCTTCAGTCTCTCCACTGACAGGGAATCTTCGGCCGCATCAATCCCCGGGGTGACTGTTCTGTCAGCCTGGGCCAAAAATCCCGGAGTACTGCAAAACGCCTGCCGTCCAGTTGTCAAGCCCAGAACAGCTATTGCCAATATGAACAGAATCCGTCTCATAACCAGTTAATCTCAAGAGTGTTTACCGGCAAGCATACCGCATGCGGCGAATATGTCCTCTCCGCGTGACGCCCTGATTGTGGCAGTGATGCCTGCCCTGCTGAGGCGGTCACGGAAAATCTCCATAATGCCATCGGGAGATGTCTCATAAGGGAAATCAGGAATACGGTGGAAACGTATCAGGTTGACCCGGCACTCCAGCCCTGAAAGCAGACGGATGATGGCATCCGCGTGACGTTTGTCATCATTGTACCCGGAAAACATCGTATATTCAAAACTCACCCTCCTCTGGCCTGTGAAATCATATTTCTTTATCAGCGAGACCACGTCCCGTATGTCGTAGGCCTTCTGGACAGGCATTATGTCAGCCCTTTCGTCAGGAAAAGGGTTGTGCATACTGATGGCAAGGTGGCATCTGGTCTCATCCAGAAACCTTCTCAACGAAGGTAAAACGCCTATGGATGAGAGGGTTATCCTTTTCGGGCTCCACCCGAACCCCCAGTCAGCCGTAAGGACCTCTATGGCTTTCAGCACATTCTCATAATTGTCAAGCGGCTCCCCCATCCCCATAAAGACGGTACCGGTCAGGCTGTCGGTCTCGTCCACGGAAACGAACTGCGCAAGTATGTCTGCCGGTGAAAGATTGCCGTGGAATCCCTGCCTTCCGGTCATACAGAAACGGCAGCCCATCTTGCATCCTGCCTGGGATGAGACACATAGTGTCTTCCGGTCAAGCTCTGGTATCATCACAGACTCGACGCAGCTGGTCTCCATCCTGCACTGTTCTTCCGACTCGGCAGCCCATAAACCGGAGGAGAGCGCACAGGTTACAGGGAAAAGATACTTCCTGGTTCCGTCTGAAGACACACGGCAGTCAGTGTAGGCGACGGCTCCGGTCTCATAGTTCTCGGACAACTTCGCCCTGCCGGCTTTGGACAGGTTGGTCATCTCGTCCACTGTCCGCACCTTCTTCTTGTACAGCCACTGGGCAATCTGGCCGCCTGCATAGGACGGCAGCCCGCACTCAAGCGCGATTTGTTTGAGTTCCAACGGGTTCTTTCCCAACAATTTCTTCTTCATAATCTGATACGTTGCAATTAGTCCGGCAACAAACTCCGGAGCATTAGCAAATTTAATCAAATTTTCGTTCTTGATTGCAGCGATTTTTATATCTTTGTATGAAATGCGGCATAATCCGCATATATTAACAAAAAATACTACATTATGGCTAAAGAAGCAGCAAAGGGAAGCGGGGCCGAGACTATTGATTCCGGAAAGCTCAAAGCTCTGCAGGCAACGATCGACAAAATTGAGAAAGACTACGGCAAAGGGACGATCATGAAGTTGGGGGACCAGCCACAATGGGATGAACATCAGGTTATACCAAGCGGCTCCGTCGCTCTGGACCACGCCTTAGGAATCGGTGGTTATCCACGCGGAAGAATCATCGAGATTTACGGACCTGAGTCCAGCGGAAAGACCACTCTTGCAATCCACGCCATCGCCCAGGCCCAGAAGCTCGGCGGCATCGCGGCGATGATTGATGCGGAGCACGCTTTCGACAGATCCTACGCAAAGGCTCTCGGGGTGAATCTTGAGACTTTGCTCATCTCTCAGCCTGACAACGGCGAGCAGGCGCTTGAAATCGCCGACAACCTCATCAGGTCAGGAGCAATTGACATCATTGTAATCGACTCGGTGGCGGCGCTCACGCCGAAAGCGGAAATCGAAGGCGAGATGGGAGACAACAAGGTAGGTCTCCAGGCCAGACTTATGAGCCAGGCTCTCAGGAAGCTGACTGCAAATATCAGCAAGACAAACACTTGTTGTATTTTCATCAACCAACTTCGTGAGAAAATCGGCATAATGTTCGGCAACCCGGAGACAACCACGGGAGGAAACGCGCTCAAGTTCTACGCTTCCGTACGTCTGGATGTCCGCAGGACCACCCAGCTGAAAGACGGCGACGAGGCTCTCGGAAACCGCACCAAAGTCAAAGTTGTCAAGAACAAGATGGCCCCTCCGTTCAAGAAAGCAGAGTTCGACATCGTCTATGGCGAGGGAATTTCACGTCCGGGAGAGATTGTTGACCTCGGAGTTGAGTACGGCATCATCGGCAAGAGCGGTTCCTGGTTCAGCTACGGAGACCAGAAACTCGCCCAGGGTCGTGAGGCCACGAAACAACTCATCGCGGACAACCTTGAACTCAGCGAGGAAATCGAGGCTAAAATCCGCGAGGCTCTCAAGAAAGTACAGGACTAACGGATTACGCACCGGGACAGTTTTTCGGCTGTCTCCCTGTCAATTACTCCGGCTTCCGCAAGGCCTGAAACGGTCAGCGCGGAGGCCGGATTGTTTTCCCTGTAGAGGACAATGGCCCTGGCTGTACTGTAGTTATGGATATGAGGATGGAGTTTCAGTGAGTCAGCCGGAAGTGACCAGAGCCTGAAAGGTTCAGGAGGTGAGGCCACTTCCACAAGATCGCAAATGGCATCGTATCTCTCCTTGCTGAAATGGTATATCTCCATCAGCTGCTCCGGATCTGAATATCCGCCAAGCAGCTTCCTGTATTTCACCATTCTGGAAGCGAAATACGCTCCTATTCCGGGCAAAGTGCAGAATTCCGCCGAATCGGCAGAATTCAAGTCCAGCTTCGGTATGACGATATATGGTTCAAGACGGCGGTAAACGCTGTCAGCCACCACGTAAGACTTTGCGAAATCTGACTTCCGCCTGAACCGTCCTCCTTTAGCCCTGTAGTTTTCTATGGAGGCGGCCTGTTTCTGAGAAAAACCCAGCCGCTTCAGATCCTCAACGGACACGGTATTAGGATCAAAAGGGAAATTCATACAGCTCCTCGGCGTGAATGTGGAGCGCACTTCCGCACGCCGGTTCACAGATTCTTTTTTCACTGATCCTGAAGAGCTTGCAGATGGAGGCAAAGCAGCCTCGGTTCCGGAAATGTCCACATACACAGTATCCGGCGTTGAAGCCAGAATTCTCAACGAGGCCGCCCTGTGGATGAACAGGGCAGTCTGATATCCGATAATTAAAAACGCAAGGGCGACAGCCCCTGTGACAAAAGATCTTGACGGGCGGTTCTTATCCCCGCCACAATTTTTACGGTCCATTATTGAGCCGTCACGCTTCCCCTTGATTTACAATTATTTCCCGTCTTCGCTTTCCTCGTTGCGCTTTCGGGATGGAGCACCTGCTACCACAAGTACAATCTCCCCTTTCGGTTCGTGCTCCTTGAACCATAATGCCACCTCCTCAAGTGTGCCTCTGCGGTGTTCCTCGTGGATTTTTGAAATTTCCCTGGCGACAGAGCACTGCCTGTCCGGTCCGAAATACTCCGCCAGCTGGACAAGTGTCTTGACCAGACGGTAGGGAGACTCGTAAAACACCATTGTCCTGGTCTCGGACGCAAGTGATTTCAGCAGAGTCTGGCGGCCCTTCTTCACCGGCAGGAAGCCCTCGAAACAGAACCTGTCACAAGGCAGGCCGGACGACACTATGGCGGGGATGCAGGCTGTAGCTCCCGGAAGTGTCTGCACTTCAATGCCTTCAGCCGCACATTCCCTTACGAGCAGAAAACCCGGATCTGAAATGCCCGGAGTGCCGGCATCACTTATCAATGCCACGTCCAGCCCCGAGAGAATCTTCTCCTTTATCATCGGAACTGTCTGGTGCTCATTGAATTTGTGATGGGACTGAAGATGCCTGGCCTCGATGCCGAAATGCTTGAGCAGCACAGAACTTGTCCTGGTGTCCTCGGCTAAAACCAGTCCGGCCCCGGTCAGGACTTTCACCGCCCTGTAGGTCATATCTTCGAGATTGCCGACAGGTGTCGGGACAATGTACAGTCTTCCTGGCATAATTATCTGATTTTCCTGCGGACAGCCATCATAAAGCGGTAAACCGGATCAGAATCCATATTCCATTCCGGAAAGGTCTCCTGAAGGTAGCTTACTGCCTTGTCCAAAGAGGTCATCGAATTGATATGGCTGACCACGTCCTGGAACAGCATCGAATCCTCACGGAAGAGGGTGCCTATGAACATTACCCTGTCATTCAATGAGATAGCGCTACGGACATCTTTTACTTCCGGTCCCGGAATGTCGGTAAGCCAGGCAAGGCGGTGAGCGCTCTGGTCTATGACCGCACCTGTCGCCCTGACTGAATTCGCATCATTGAGAATGCGCTGGCGGGACGGTTTTGGAGCGGTTTTAGGTTCAATGAATTCTCCGAACAGCGAGAATGATTCCCCGTCATTTTCCGGCTCCGGCGGAGCCTCTTCAGTTTCGCACTCCGGTCCCTGCTCAGGTTCTGTTTCCTGTTCCCGGACAGGTTCCTGCTCAGGTTCTGTTTCCTTTGCTTCAGGAGCAGCCGCGGATTCCGGGGCCGTCCCAGGAACTTGCTCCACGAAAGGCGCAGGCTCCGGTATTTCCGGTTCCACAACCGGTTCAGCCGGTTCATCTTCAGGCATATATGCAATATCCTCCAGAAAATCCTCGTTGGAGAAATCAATCATCTCGACAGGCTCATCATACTGGCTGCTTTCATAATCAAGCCTGTATTCCTCGACCTGCTTTTCAAGAGCATCGACACGCTCCCTGAGTTCGGCAACCGTGTTGATAAGTTCTTCTAATTTTTCCTTCCGGCTATTGTCCATAAGGCGAATAATTGATTAACTTTGCAGTATTCTGCAACTGTGAATACAAAATTAGTTATGATTTCAGAAAATATCAAGAAAAACGGCTGTATTGAAGTAATCTGCGGTTCAATGTTCTCAGGAAAGACAGAGGAACTGATAAGAAGACTTAAAAGAGCCAGATTCGCCAACCAGAAAATCGAGATTTTCAAGCCTGAAGTGGACACCAGATATTCGGATATGGACGTGGTTTCGCACGACCTCCACAGCATACCCTGCACCCCGGTCAAAGAGCCGGTGAAAATGCTTGAAGCGGCGGATGACACCCAGGTGGTTGGAATAGACGAGGCCCAGTTCTTCGACGAGTCGCTGGTCAATGTGGCCCAGGAACTTGCCAACCGCGGCAAAAGGGTCATCATAGCCGGACTTGACACCGACTACAAGGGCAAGCCGTTCGGCCCGATACCTGCGCTTATGGCTGTGGCTGAGGACGTCCAGAAAGTTCACGCCATCTGCGTGAAATGCGGAAACCTCGCCAATCACTCCCACCGTCTTACCAAGAGCCACAAGCTGGTGGTACTCGGCGAAAAAGACGTTTACGAGCCGCTCTGCCGCCAGTGCTACAACGAGGCAACAGCTGCGGAAAAGGAGAAGTAAAGAATTTAAAATCATATACTTATGATTAAAGAAGGAGACAGGATACCGGATTTCTCGGTCATTGACCAGAACGGAAACGTTTTCACATCGGAGAACCTGCTCGGAAGCAGGACAGTGCTCTATTTCTACCCTAAGGACAGCACTCCGGGATGCACGGCGGAGGCATGCAACCTCAGGGACAACATCGGGGCCCTGGGTTCAGCCGGATATAAAGTGGTGGGTGTCAGCAAAGACAGCGACGCCTCACACAGAAAGTTCATCGAGAAGTACCAGCTTCCATTCACTCTGCTTTCCGACAAATCCACTGAAATGCTTCAGGCGTTCGGAGCCTGGGGAGAGAAGAAGATGTGCGGCAAAGTATGCGTCGGGACACTCCGCAAGACATTCATCATCAACGCAGAAGGGATTGTCGAGAGAATCATAGACAAAGTGGATACCAAGAACCACACCGCCCAGATTCTGTAGCAGGAATTCAGGCCCAGGCATCGAAGCGTCCGTCATCATCCGGTTCATCATACTGTTCCTCGTCCTGATTTGAGGCCAGAGGCAGATAGTATTGTTCTATCTCCGCGGCGTACTCCGTCAGGAAGCCATTCTTGTAGGCGTCAACTACATTGTCAAGCATATCTTCGCATCCGAGCCGGAGGGCGCGGAGTTCGCATTCATTCAGAAAATCCCGGCTCATCTTTTTGGAGCAGTTCTCATCCCGAAGCATCACGGCAAGCATTTTATAGCAGAACGGATCCCGTCTGACAGCTCCCCTGCTGAACCACATCCAGGCGGTCTCATCATTTTTCCCGAATCCGAAATTGCCCTCATAATAATGGCAGCCAAGATAATATGCCCCTATTGAATCACCTAATGTATAGGCAGTTTCAAGGTCAAGTTCCAGTCCGGAAGTGACCTGGTCCTGAAGTTCAGTTCCGTAGTTTTCGAAATCGTCCTCATCCACAGCCATCTGCACAGCCAGGAACGCAGCTGGACACCGGAGTTCCTGTCCCTTTTCCATTATTTCAAAAAACTGTTCAGTATCAGAGATTCTGCCGTCCACATCACAGGCTGCGGCGAGAGCGAGAAAGAAACAGGCCCGCAAACAGCCCTCATTCATAGCCCGACGGTACCAGGAAGAAGCATCGTCCACATTTCCGAGCGCATATGCGGCATCTCCGGCAAGGGCATAATACTCCGGATCCAGATAAATTCCGGGTGATTCACTGTGGATATATTTTTTGAGCATCTCAAGAGCCTTTTCCGGTTCAGCCTGACAGCCTGAATTGCCATATACAATGTCTCTGACAGTCTGCTGGACAGCAGTATGGCTTCCTTCAACAACAGCCTTGTCACGTTCCTGAAAATAGCGGCTCCGGTCCACAAATCCGAGGTCGCCATCCCGGTACATAAAAGCCAGGTACATACGGGCATCGGCTATACCGGCTCTCAAAGCAGCATTGTAATATTTTTCGGCAATGGAGCAGGATTCAGCCTCAGGAGACACCGCATCATTGTAACGGGCCCAGGCGAACTGCATAATGGAGTCGCCTGCGAGCGCCCTCTCTTTGATATAATCCACCTCCTCAATGAGCTGGAACACGTTGTCCGAATGCCGGAGAATAGTGAGAATGAGAGCAGAAGCATCATCATCTCCGCTGTAAAGATGCGGCTTAATCAATTTGAACGCATCAGAATACCTGCAGTTCCGCATCAGCCGGACCGCCTCATTTTTCCAGAGAAAACCGGAATTGTCCTGTTCAATATTTCCACCCATCTGAATTAATGTTTAATCTTACGCCATACTGCAAATATATGATTTTTCCTCAATTATTCTGCTAACGCCACATAATTGGACGATTTATATGTATATTTGCCAATATGAAAACGAAACGTCATATATTACCTTTAACTGTCCTATTCCTGCTCGCGTCAGCTCAAGCCTGGTCCCAGAACGGGAGATTCTCAGGCACGATCATCGACAATGACGGCGCTCCTGTCATAGGGGCGGGAATCGTATGCATTGAAAAGCCATCAGCAGGCACGACCACCGACATCGACGGGCATTTCTCCATAGCAATCCCTTCAGGAGCGGAAACCTTCAGGATTTCCTCTGTAGGAATGTCAACATTGGAATACCGCCTCAACCCCGTGAGGACAGAGAATGTGAAAATAGTCCTCGACTGGGAGGACAACGAACTGGACCAGGTAGTCGTCACCGGCTACGCACAGACTTCGGTAAAACGCATAACCGGCTCTGTGGCAGTGCTTAATGAAGACACTTTCAAGGCCAAGGCTATCTCGTCAGTGGATGCCCTGATGCAGGGAGAAGTCGCCGGTGTAGCCATATCTGCCACTTCCGGACAGCCAGGAACACAGTCCAGGATCCGTATCAGGGGAATCAACAACATCACCGGCTCAAGCCAGCCGCTTTGGGTAATTGACGGAGTGCCGATGCAGAACGACTCCCCTTCCCTGTCCAGCGAGCAGCTTGCGACGGGTGGATTCGACGACATCTTTGTCAACGGAATCGGCAACATCAACCCGAACGACATCGAGAGCATAACGATATTGAAAGACGCAGCAGCCGCGGCCATCTACGGCTCAAGGGCGGCAAACGGAGTGATTGTCGTGACAACCAAGAAAGGAGAGGCAGGGAAAATGCGGATCAGCTACAACAACTCTTTCTCCTGGTCTTTCAAGCCCCACAAGGACCTGAGCCTGATGGACTCTGCCGAAAAACTCGCCTGGGAAGACGAACTGTGGAACGAGTTCTCAGCGGCAAAATATCTCAAGTCATTGACTGACAATACGGTCATCTATCCTGTCATAGGCATTGTCGGGCAGATAAGGTCGGGAGCAGGAGAGTTCGCATATATGAAAGATGACAAGACTGCCCAGGACGCATACATCGCTTCATTGAATGATGTCAGCACTGACTGGTACGGACTGCTTTTCCGCAACTCATTCTCCCAGGGACACCATCTTTCCGCAAGCGGAGGCTCGGACAGATACACCTACTATGTGGCGTTGGGTATGAACGACGAGAACGGAATGCTGATACACAATGACTACAAGCGGTACAATTTCAATGCGAACCTGACGATGAAGCCCGTTGACTGGGCCAGAATCGACCTCGGGGCGGAGATGTCCAGACAGCAGTCAAAAATGCCGTACTCAAGTGTTGACCCGTTCAAATACGCCTATTTCTCAAATCCTTACGAGAAAGCATACAATGATGACGGGAGCTACGCCCCGGACAGGACCTGGTTTTCGCTCGGATATTACAACGGCCGCGCTGATGAGCAGGTGATGCCGAAGAACGGGTTCAACATTCTCCGGGAACTGGACTCAAATTACACTAAAACCACCAACACCGCAGGAACAGTAAGAGGCCAGATTGACATCCGCATCTTCGGCCCACTGCATTTCAACGGTCTTGCATCTTACACATTCTCAAACAATTCCACCGACAAGATTGTGGACAAATACACGTGGTCGGCTTTTCAGGACCGGCTCGGAGACGATGACCATTCGCAGACCAACCTGTACGGCAGCATATCGCAGAACCGCACAAACCGCAACAGTTATGTGCTCCGCGGTCATTTCACGTTCAACCGGACATTCAAGGAGAATCACACAGTGAACATTCTCGCAGGTGCGGAAATCCGGGGCGCAGACTCAAACACCTTGTTCTCAAAGAGATACAATTACGACCCCAAGACCGGGACCACCTCCCTTCCTCCTGTAAGCGGCAAGCAGGACGAATGGGTAAGCGAGCTGGAGCGTCTCAACGGACAGTATTTCACCAAGACGCGGTATGCCTCGTTCTATGCTTCAGCCGACTACTATTTAGGGAAGTCCATTGTCCTGAACGCATCATTCCGCACTGACGGCAGTTCCAATTTCGGGAACAACCGGCAGTTCAATCCTACCTGGAGCGCCGGAGCGGCCTGGCATATCGGTGAGGAGAGCTGGTTCCGGAAAGCGCTCCCCGTGGTGTCCCACGCTACAGTCAGGGTGGCTTTCGGATTCACCGGAGACGTAAACACCAGCACCACTCACCAATTGGTAATCAGATACCTGCAGCAGCAATACCGGTATTTCGGGGAGCAGACATTCAACCTCGGAACCATACCGTCAGCCCCGAATCCCGACCTCGGATGGGAAAAGACAAGGGACACCAAGGCAGGCATCGATTTCGGTCTCTGGAAAGACCGGCTGACAGTAAACGCGGAGTATTACCACAGGCTCAGCACGGATGTCGTGACCTCGTCGCAGGTGCAGAGCACGAGCGGATTCACCTATGTGAACTTCAATTCAGCGGACATTATGAACAGCGGAGCCGAACTGACACTTAACGGGAAAATCATCCAGAGGAAAGACTGGACGCTGAACGCGGCGGTGAATTTCGCATACAATTACAACAAAGTGCTCAAATACCGCCCTTCCACATCTTCCGGAGTGACCTCCAAAGACAGATATGTGCAGGGCTACCCTGCAGGAGCCATCTTCAGCGGTGACCTGGCAGGAGTGGACAACGTAAGCGGGCTATATCAGTTCAGGCTGAGGGAGGACTCGGTCATCAACAACAGCACCGACCTGAACAAGCCGGACAATTACAGGACCTATCTCGGAACTACCGTCGCACCATATACCGGAGGTTTCAACATCAGTGTCGGATACAAGGATTTCCGCCTGAGTGTCAGCGGAGTATATTCACTCGGCTCCAAGACTTTCGACAAGATTGAGTCACCGGCAAGCTATTCTTCCTGCAAGCATAGCGGAGTCAGTACAGAGACCGTCCAGTCCCAGTACAGCGACCTGTATTCCAACCATCTGAATGTAGCTTCCGACCGGGTGAACAGATGGACAGAGAGCGGCACTACCGGAGTCAAATACCCGCGCATCTACGATTACTTCGGAACCAAATACAATTTCTCAAGCTACAACCCGATGGATTACAGCATCATAGACGCCATCTACCTGAAAGACAACTCGTATATGAGGATAAAGTCCATAATTCTGACTTACTCTGTCCCGGACAAGGCGGTAAGGAAGATAAAGCTCAGGGGAATAAGCTTCAATGTGGCGCTGAACAATTTCTTCACGTTCACCAAATATGATGGAATGGACCCGGAAATTCCGGGAGCCACCTATCCTACGACAAGAAGCGTTTCCGCTGGAATGAATATTGATTTTTGACGGCAATAACTATGTATAGAAAATTCAACATATTGATAATCACTGTAATCCTGACAGGCTGCGGCAGATATCTGGACGTCCAGCCCCAGGGAGAGGTGATCCCCCGGACGGACGAGGAGTTCGCATCCATTCTCCACACAAGACTGCGTGAGATCGAGGGCGGAGGGGACGAGTGCATAATAGGCAATATGGAGGTCATCGCAAGGCTGGAGGGCTGTGCCGACGACCTCGACGCCAACATCGCGTCCGGATCGCTCACCCTGTATTCAGGAGAGTGCATCAACACAATGCAGCTCTACTACGAGGATATCTGGGAAGTCGTAAGAGACTGCAACATCCTGATTGAGAATCTGTCAGGCCGTTCCACAGAGACAGCTGCCAGTTCTCTTTCCGCCGCTTATGCGATAAAGGGAATATGCTATTACAATCTGCTCCGCAATTTCTGCCAGCCCTGGAACGACGGCAAGGCGGACGAACTGCCGGGCATCCCGGTTGTGGACAAGTTCGACATCAACGCCAAGCCGCTCCGCGGCACTGTCCGCCAGACATACGAATACATTGACGGACTCTTCCGCAAGTCTCTGGAGCTTAACCCAAAAGACAAGACCTACATTTTCACTGAATGGATAGTCAAAGCATACAGGGCGAAGCTTGCGTTCTGGTGCTGTGACTGGCCCGGGACACGGGAAATATGCGGAGATATACTGGACAACAGCGGGTTCATCCTGACGCCTGCCCCGGAATATGAGGAAATGATCAATTCGAAATACGACACCATCGGAGAAGTGCTTGTACGCTCACACATAAACAACTCCAGCGAACTGGACTGGTATTTCACCTATATGAAAGGCTATCTGGCGTCCAGGCCGGCCTGCGCGTCCCTCATAAAGCTGTTCGGCCCGGAACCTGAAAAAGATGTCCGCTATGCGGCCAGCTTCGACAGGAAGCGGTTCAATGTCAAGGTGCCTGAATGCCGTGTCAGGCTGTCGGAAATTGTGCTGATGATGGCCGAGGCAGCTTATCACGAGAATGACAGGGAGACAGCTCTGAGATGGCTCAACGAATTGAGACACAACCGCATAGAGGGAGTTGAGCCTTTGACGGAAGATAACCTGCCGGCAGTCAGGGATGATGACAGGATCAAAGTCGACGTCTATGGAAAACCTCTGACTCCCCTGCTCCAGGCAATATTCGACGAGCGCAGGAAAGAACTTTATATGGAAGGCGACAGGTGGTTCGAGCTGAAACGGAACGGTCGTCCGGAATGGTGGATAATCAGCAACGGATTAAAATACAGCACGTTGGAATATCTGTACACTGCTCCCGTGTCCAAACAGGATGTGGACCTCAATCCGGATTTCGAACAGAACCCAGGATATGTTTATTGATAATGAAATATTGAACAGAATTATGAGAAACAGGAGAATACGGATAATTATCACTATATTTGCAGTTGTATTTACCTCAGCTATTGTCTGCGGATGCGGATTTGAAAAGCTTCCGCCTAAAACAAATGATGCCGCCAAGGAATATATAAAGCCGAAAGGAGTTGTTCCCACAAAAGAAGAAAAAGAGATTGTGAAGGCGGCAAAAGCAGAATACGAACAGGCCACAGCCGGCCAGAATTGATATTTTATAAAAGAATAAAAACCTATTGTCATGCTGAAAAAGATTTTAATCTTTATCGCAGTCAGCACTGCGGCAATGTCGTCAATGTCCTGCTCAACTGACGACTCACCATCAATCGAATTCAATAATATTCTATACACTGTATATGAAAGAGGTTCAGTTGATGTGAAATTGTACATAAGCGAACCTGCAGCCACAGCGTTGAACATCCCGCTTACTTTCGGCGGAAACGCTTCAGAAGGAATCGATTATGAAGTTTCATCAAAGTCTGTCAGCATCGCCGCAGGCGAAACTGAAGGATTCGTGACCATCAGTAACATCAGCCTCAGCACGGAGAAACAGCTCAGCCTTTCTTTCTCAGCTCCTGCAGGTTACAGACTCGGCGCCAAGAATGTGGCAGTAGTGGCAGCTGATCCCGCGGAGGCCCTGGTTTACTCTTTTGCATATGAATCAGCTGACGTCCTCGAAGGCTATGTGGCAAGAATCAATGTCACTGGAGCGGTCTCCGGAAAAGATGTCGTGACATCCGAGGACATAGCGATACCTATCTCGGTAAGCGGAGAAGGCGCTGGGCATCTCGTTTTCATCCCTGAGGCAAAGAGCCAGCCGGTTCTCTCCCCTTGCGCAATGCTTTATGCAGGAGAGACATCAGCCACTGTGCGTTTCAAGGTAGAGGATGGATATTCCGGGGATCTCGCGGCGCTGCTCACAGTGAATTCTGACCAGGCCACAAGGTTCATCCCGGGCGACAACGAGGATATGATCCTGAATCTCAAAGGTCTGCAGACACCTGACAAACTTGTCGGCACCTGGGAATTCAAGGAGATTTTCTCCCTTGAGGAGATTGAACTGTTTTTTATGGATGAAGAGGACGATCCGGACCTTCTGCCTACACACAATGAAGGATTCACCCTCACTTTCGCAAAGGAGCCCGACGGAAGCATCAGCATCACCCCTTCCGGCGACGGTGATTTCAGCAATTTCTTCCGCAAGGCGACTGTGACTCTCTCTGCTCCTGTTGTTGAGAATATGACATCAGAAGGATATGCGCTCGGCTCATATACAACCAGTGAGAGCAATATGTTTATGGCAGATGCAGGCTATCCTGAACAGATCAACACATATTACAAGCTCTCATCCGCAAACAGGGCGTTCAGTGCTGAAAGCGAAAGTCTCGGAGAATCTACTGTTGTCTTCGCTCTTATGAAAGACGGGCTGCACGTGGAGTTCCGCGACTACGACCAGCCTCCGTTCGGAGAAAGCTGGTGGGGGTGGGGCGGTTATGACCCGGATATGTTCGGATTTGCCTCCCTTTTCGTGAAAAAATAAGCCGCTACTTCCTGCGGTTGAAAACATTCGCCGCGATGATGATGCCGAGCACTATGGCAAGAGTTATCTTGACTGCCTGGAGACCGGAGCTTAACGCAAGCGGAAACTGCTCTGAGGCAATGTAATAGGCGCTCCAGAACACTCCGCCACCAGGAATCATAGGGAATTCGCCGCAGATTAGGAAGACTGTGCTCGGGCATTTGAGCCTTACGGCGGCGAACCTGGACAGGAAAGCCACCAC
>JAQXHU010000058.1 GCA_029007435.1 Bacteroidales bacterium | reverse complement strand
CTGCGGTGCCTCAGTCACAGGAAGCTGCTCGGCGTCCAGATTCTCCCAGGCATTGGCGCAGCTGACGAATGACACTCCCACCTGAAGCTCCACAGCCTCCCCTTCTCCTGTCTCGAAAGAGAACCAATAGCCTATGTCATTACCGGCTATTTCCCTGCCGTATTTCCTGTAAATCTTGTACTTGCCGTTATCGGGAGTCCACTGGGCCTCCACGCCCTTCATCTCTGGCTGCTTCTTCCAGAAACCTCCGGCCGCAGGAGTCTTTCCTATTCTTATAGCGAAATAAACCGGAAATACCGCCTGCGGATTGTAGCAGAACGTCCCGGCCATCCTCATCCCCTCGATCTCGGTGTCGCTGACTTTCCTCAGCCAGGCTCCGGTCTCGTTCGTGAGCCCCTCGCCGAAATTCACGAGGACATTGGATTTTCCTGCCGGGAAAATGTAGCGCTCGATACTGGTGCGCAATGTGGCGCTGACCTCAGCCCTGATTCCGTAACGGGAAAGAGAGCAGGCGTAATAACCCGGTTCAGCCGTTTCTTCAACTGCCTCTGAACCATAAAGATGATAGTCCACCTCAAGGTCACCGGAGGTTGGCATTGTGAGGGCAAGTCCCACTTCCGGACAGCCCACACCGCTCAGATTCACATGCGAGAAACCCGTGAAAAAACAGTTGTCGCTTGTATAAGGCGTTGACCACCAGCGGCTGTCCTTGTCGAACACATTCAGATCCGAACCCATCACATTGAACGGAGTGACAGACATCATTCCGTTAGGACATATAGCCCCTGGATTGGTGGTTCCGAAATTGCTTGTGCCCACAAATGGCCTAACGTAGTCAACAAGCCTGTTCTCCGCAGCGGAAATGGCCACAGGAGCGGTCAATGCCAGCAGGACGGAGAGAATTCCAGGATGTTTCATAATATGTTGGTCTTCTTGGTGAATTCGATGATTTCATCCACATAGCCGAACGCCAGTCCGACCACAGTATCGGCGCACCCATAGTAAACGGCAACCCGTCCTGTCTCCGGATCACAGAGAGAGGCGCATGGGAAACATACGTTCGGAACATCTCCCGTGCACTCGTAAATTGTCTCAGGATGAAGAAGATACGGACCGGAACGGGCAATAACTTTCCAAGGATGGTCCTTGTCCAGAAGGGCTGAACCGAATGAATAATTGTAGCCCTGGCAGGTATGGTGGACACCGTGGAAGAACAGCAGCCAGCCTTCTGATGTCTCAATAGGAACGGGTCCCGCCCCTATTTTGCAGCACTGCCATGCGCTCTTCTCGAAATCGGACGGTCCCATAACGAAACGGTGGTGTCCCCAATAATCCAGATCAGGTGATTCTGAATAGAAAATGTCCCCGAACGGTGTGTGCCCTGTGTCTGAAGGACGGGAGAGCATCGCGAATTTGCCGTTTATCTTGCGGGGGAAAAGCACTCCGTTCCTGTTATAAGGAAGGAACGCGTTCTCAAGCTGGTGGAATGTGCGGAAATCCTTTGTCCAGGCGATTCCGATTGTCGGGCCGTGATAGCCGTTGCACCAGGTCACATAATATCTGTCCTCGATCCAGCAGACCCTTGGGTCATACCCGTATTGCCATTTCCCGATCTCCGGGTCCGGGCACTCGAATTTTATTGTCTCAGGATTTATATCCCAATGTATGCCGTCTTTGGAGAATCCGACGTGCAGGGCCATACGTATATTCGTGTCATCGCAGCGGAACACTCCGGCGTAGCCATCTTCGAAAGGCACTACAGCGGAATTGAAAATGCTGTTGGAATCAGGGAGCAGATCTCTGGGAATTACCGGATTGGCAGAATAACGCCACATAACTTTCTTATAGCCTTCAGGACGTTCCTCCCAAGGCATCCCCGGCATAGGAGCGCCGGATATTGTCAAATCGCTTCTCATAGCATGTGTTTTTACAATGTAATTATTATGCAAAGTTAATACTTTTTTATAGTAATTCTCCGCTATTCACTCGACCATTCCGGGATAATTGCTTAACTTTGCATAAATGTACAGCCGAAATTAAAACTATATGGAAACTTTGAGATCAGCGGCTTCATTCGCCGACACCAAACCCCATTATGACATTCTGGACGGGCTCCGCGGAGCTGCCGCCCTCCTTGTAGTATGGTACCACGTATTCGAGGGATTCGCTTTCGCTGGAGGCGACGCCATAATCAAAGGAATCAATCACGGATATCTCGCTGTGGACTTCTTTTTCATCCTCTCAGGCTTCGTGATTTCCTACGCCTATGATGACAGATGGGCGGGAAGTTCCTCGAACTCGGACAGGAATCCATTGACTCTCAAGAACTTCTTCCTCAGACGTATAATCAGGCTGCACCCGATGGTCATCATCGGAGCCATTACAGGAGCCATCACTTTCCTGATGCAGGGCTCAGTCCAGTGGGACGGGACCCGCAT
>JAQXHU010000057.1 GCA_029007435.1 Bacteroidales bacterium | reverse complement strand
TCTTTTCATATATTATGCTGGATTTGGCATTTGCTTTCAATGTGAAAGTGGTGAAGTTTTAACTTGCAGATAATCAGACAGATACTAAATAAATTTATATATAAAACGTATTATATTAAAATAATTGAAAAACTTCTTGCGTGCTTTCATCTTTTTCCTAAATTTGTGTGTTATGTGCATTGTAAATGTGATTTTACAAGAAGTGAGGTGTTGAAATAATCAACAATAATACATATCTATGAAAGCAAACAAGCAAGGACTATTCCTGTGCGCAGGGCTCTTTTTGGCCATAGTCACAGGATGTAAGGAAGACAATCCGGATCCGGAGATTTCCGTGGCAGAACCGGCAGTGCTCTTCACCTCTGGAGGCGGGTCCAGAGAGATTATTGTAAAGAGTGTCAATCTGACAGAAGAAGGATGGCAGCCGTCAAGCGACGCTGACTGGTGTGCCACTGAAAAGGATGGAGACATTCTGGCAATCAAAGTTGAACCTAACATTTCCACTGCCATCAGGTCCGCTCTGGTGACATTGTCCGGAGGCGGAGCTCTCTTTCCGGTGACAATCGACGTCAGGCAGGAAGCCGGAGAGGCCAGGACTTTCAGGGTTGACAATCTGGAAACCTACAGCATTGATTCTGAAGGAGGAAAAGTGGTTGTGCCGGTTTTCTCCAATGTTGAGTGGACAGTGGTGTCGGACGCCGGATGGATTGCCTGTGAAAAAGACGCTGAATCCTCCAGAATACTGCTGACGGCCTCTGCGAACACCTCGGAGAACGCTCTTGAGGCCACAGTGACAGTCGCCCCTGTTGATGAAACCGTCGCTGAGCCGGTGACCCTGACTGTGCGCCAGGGCACAAGGGCTGAGAATCCGTATTACAAATGGCTCGGACATTACGACATCAAGGCTTCCACTATAATGAAGCAGAACGCCGAGACCGGTGAACTTGACGTTCCGGCAGAGCTCTGGTTCCACGCCCATTCCACCAATGGATATGTTTATCAGGAAGCTCCCGGCGAGTGTTACGGCACATCGTACGAGACCACATACACAACCACATACTGCGACATTCTTGAGGATGAGTACAATACATCTCTGCTGCTCAAGAACTTCCTTGGGGCCGGGATGGTCCTGAAACTGGCTTACGACAAGAATACCAATACAGTCACACTTCCTGCAGGATGGATGGTGGCGGAGTCTGCCTGGGAGGCGATATATCTCTGCTGCACAGTCGTAAGTTACACATATACTGCCTCTCAGAGCAAATACACTACTTACCGCGCGGGATATAACTCAGTGGAGCTCAACTGCTCCATTTCCGAGGACGCCTCAGTCGTGACAATGGCCGGACTGCCTGATCTCAGCGCTGACGGCTGTGTCACAGGGCTCGGTCTCTGGGGAATGGGCGAGAGCGGTTCAATGTATCCTTACCCGAAGACATACCTGCCTATGGGCCCGGAGATATATCTTGTCCGCAATGACTCACAGGAATAAGGCAGAACACGAAAATATCCATTGAAATGAAACACAATATATTATATACTGCCGCAATGGCGCTTTGCGCTGCGTTTGCGGTCACATCCTGCGCTGATGACGAGGTGGAGGCGCCGGATTACAACATTTCCCTCGAAGTCACATCCGACAGCCCGCTTTTAGTGCAGGGCTCTGATGGCGGTTCCGGCTCAGTCCGTTTCAAGACAAAAGGCGGGGAACTGTCTCTTGATGTGCTCACCAACCAGAAAGAATGGACCTACACCAACAGCAACCCTGACTGGCTTGACGTCGAGGAGACAGAGTTCGGACTGCTCATTTCCGCAGGCCAGAACACTGAAGAGGTTTCCCCTTCTTCAACGCTCGTGATTTCCGCAGGCTACGACGAGCGCATTGTGTCATATACACTTGAAGTATCCCAGAATTATTATGGCCAGCCTGAGATAAGCGTTTCTGAGATGGCCCACAATTTCCCTGCTTTAGGCGGTGAGGAGATGTCAGTCGTCCTTGATGTTGACACCAATCTGGACGAATGGTCGTTTGAGTGCTCCTGCCCTTGGCTTCTTGTCGAGACCACGGACACGACAGTGACACTCAAGGCCGAGCCGAACCCGCTCAACACCCAGCGCGATATGAAACTCACCCTCATTGCTGGAAGAGGCGACAAGACCGCTTCGGAGACAGTGAGCGTCACCCAGGACGGCATTGCCTACATAAAACTTGACTCGAGGTCGGTGGCCACTGATTATGAAGGGACTGAGGGCGTCATCAATGTGACTTCCAATCCGGAACTTCCTTGGGATGTAGTCAAGGGAGACGAGTCCTGGTTCAAAATTGAGAAAGACGGCAATTCCGTGAAATTCACCATTGATCCGGCATCGGACAAGAAGCAGCGTTCAGCTTCGGTTTCCTTCACGGTCGGATACGGAGAGAACACGGCTTCGATGACTGCGGAAGTTTACCAGATAGGTGAAGACACCCAGGAACTTATATATGAGATTGAGGTGACAAAGGACGGTGTGACCGCCTACGATGCCGTTGTCGGAACCGGTTCCGGAACGGGATATAGTACAGGAATTGACGTGGACATAGACTGGGGTGACGGCACGCCGGTCAAACATTACACTGATGTCCGTCCGGCTCACGAGTTCGCCAAAGCCGGAATTTATATCGTGAAAGTGAAAGGCGTATGCAACAATCTCTCATTCGGAACAGTGGACAACGGCACTACTGTGCTTGCCAAGAAAATCATTTCGTGGGGCGTTATGGGTTATACCCTTGCCAATACGATGTGCAAGACCTGCGAGCATTTGACCGAGATTCCGAATGATGTGGCTGGTTCTTTCTCCGAGGTGACCACGTTTGATGAGGCTTTCTACAATACGCCTGTGTTGAAAGCTATTCCTCCAAGGCTTTTCTATTATGCCACCAAGGCAACCAAAATGACAAGTACATTCTATGATGCGGCCTCTATTTCTGAAATACCTGCTGACCTGTTCGTCAACTGCGCTGCTGTCACGGACTTCTATGGCTGTTTCTGTGAGTGCGGCACCGGTTCGCTCGTTCAGCACGATGCCTTCACAACAGATGAAATCCGGGATTACCTTTCGAAGAACGGAAAACTAAAATCCATTCCTGGAGGCCTGTTCAGGAACTGCGACAATGCGAAGAATTTCAGCTATGCGTTCAGGGGTACCGCCATCACAACATTCCCGGCTGATCTGTTCGAAGGCGCTGATGCTGCCGGACTTGACTTGACCGAACTGTTCCACGACTGCGCCCTGCTCGAATCGGCGCCGTTAGGATTCTTCCGCCCTAATATGACGAGCGTGAAGAGACTGTTCCAGAACTGCGCATCTCTCAAGACTGTGCCTGCCGGATTCTTCGAAAACTGCGACAATGTCACCAACGGCCAGGAGATCTTCTATGGCTCAGGCATTGAGACCCTCCCTGCCGGCATATTCAAGCCGCTGACCAAGATAACGAGCCTCTATTCAATGTTCAAGAACTGCACCAACCTTAAAGAACTGGATCCCGGCATTTTCGAGGGAATGTCCCTTGTCACCAACGGCCAGTATATGTTCGAGGGCTGCACCTCTCTCAAGACTGTTCCGCAGGGCCTCTTCAAGGACTGCGTCAAGATGTACCAGTTCAACTATATGTTCAACAAGTCCGGACTTGAGACTGTTCCGGAGGACCTGTTCTCATACGGTGACAAGACGAAGGCGGGCACATTCCAGTATTGCTTCGCCGAGACACAAATCAAGACTGTTCCCGCCGGTCTGTTCTCGGGATGGGGTGCCGTGACCATTGGATTTCAGTATCTGTTCAGAAAATCAGCGATAGAGTCCATCCCTGCCGGACTGTTCGATGACTGTGTCAAAGCCACCTCGTTCAACAATCTCTGTCTTGACTGTGTAAATCTCAAACAGATTCCGGGAGGCCTGTTCCCGTCATTGACAACAGGAGTCACTTCCGCATTCCAGGGATGCACATCGCTTGAGGTGATTCCGGCGGACCTGTTTTCCAAATGCCTGACGACTAAAGTTATAGCTGTCTCTTCAATGTTCCAGGGCTGCACCTCCCTGAAGTCAGTTCCTGCCGGGTTGTTCGACAACCTCGTGAAATCCTCAGCCTTCACATATGTCTTCAGGTACTGCGAGAATTTGGCTGATATTCCTGCCGGACTGTTCGCCAAGAACGTCAATCTTACATCTATGGCCGGAATTTTCCAGGGATGCTCCGCCCTTACCTCGCTCCCGGAAGGAATCTTCGATGCGAACATCAAGGTTACCAATTTCAGCTATGCATTCCAGAACTGCTTTTCTCTCAAGGCTTTGCCGGAAGGCCTCTTTGCGAAGAACACCAAAGTGTCCAATTTCTCATACGTATTCGACGGCTGCACCGAATTGACAGGGGAGAGCCCGTACAATCTTGACGGCGAGACAAAGGTGCATCTCTATGAGAGGGGCAATTATGCCACGACTGTATATTCGAAGATAACCGGCTATTCATCGGCATTCAAAGGCTGCACCGGTCTCAGCGACTATGGTTCTATCCCGACTAACTGGAAATAATGAAAATTAATTGATTATAACAATGAAACACAATATATTGCTTGCTTTCGCCATAGGCGGGGCCATTATGTCCGCCACCGCCTGCAACGATGACGAGGAGATATTCTATGCTCCCCAGGTGACGCTCGAAACGAGTTCCAGGGAGGCTTTCTTCCCGGTTGAGGGTGGCCAGAAGACTGTATTTGTCTCTTCCAATGCCTCATCCTGGTCGTATGAATGCGAGGAGGACTGGCTCATTATCATAAAGGACAATGACAGACTCATTATGTCAGCCGACAAGAACCTCGATCCTGATTCCAGGACGGCTGTCATAACAATCTCGGCCTCCGCTGATCCTGAGACTGGAGACGCTGACAAAAACAATGCGGTGAAAAGGTTCAAGCTCATCCAGGCCGGAAATTCGGTAGTGGACCTGTCCGCTGCCGGAACCGCAAACTGCTATATGGCCGGTACTTCTGTTTCCTGCTCTTTCTCCGCCAAAGTGAAAGGCAACGGCAAGGGAGACGGATATTCTAAATATATTGACGCATACGGAGTTGATATCAAGGATGCTGTCTATGCAGACCTGCTCTGGGAGGCTACTTACGATGCGGACAGGACACGGAGCGGAAAGATTATCGACGGCTCTCCTGTCTATGATTCCGCTACCGGCACTGTATGGTTCAAGACCGGTCCTGTCGAAGGCAACGCGGTGATAGCAGTCTGCAAAGCTGACGGGGAAGTCATCTGGAGCTGGCATATCTGGGTGACCGACAAGCCTGTGGCCACAAAATTCTTCAATAATGTAGAATGGATGGACCGCAACCTCGGTGCCCTGAACAATACTCCCGGTGACATAGCCAACAGGGGAACATTCTACCAGTGGGGACGCAAGGATCCGTTTATGCCTTCTACCGGTGAATACATTGATATGCCACGTCACGACTATTCCGAAAATTCGAATGAGACCGCAGAGCAGGAGGCGGAGATAGACGCTGAACTTGCGAAACTCCGTCCATTGGCGAATGTGTTCAACACCCAGGTGGGCGACGGTTCCGCCAAATGGGTTCTCGCCGATTATGTCCCTAATATCTGTTTCACGGCTCCAGGCAACATTCCTCAGAGTGTTTCCCATCCGACCACTTTCTTCCAGTGCCAGTCATCATCTCTCGGAGACTATATATTCGACTGGTATCTTGTCCTTGACAAGGCAGATTACAGCGGTGACAATGACAGAGTCTTTATGCAGTCCCACTCCCATCTCTGGGGCGAGTCCGAAGTTGCCGAGTCAAATGACAAGCCGACAGTGCCCCAGACCGGTTACAAGAGCATTTTCGACCCTTGTCCTCCGGGATATGTGGTTCCTACGCAGGGTTCTTATGCTACAGTCGGCGCCGATCAGTGGCTGGATCTTGTTACAGATGACTGGGTCAGGGCTGATTACGGCTATGTGTGGACCAAGGGCACCGGAGATTATTTTCCTTGTGCCGGAGGAATGGATGTGTCAGGCAGGCTTAGATATACAGGCGAAGATATGATGTACTGGTCCGCCAAGGAACTCGACAATGTGAATTACGGAAAGGCCGGCGGTCTGGTGTCACTCTACCATTATGTGGCTTTCGGTGCCGTGTATGAGAACAATCCATTCACTGACTTCTACTCGTTCGGAGCAAGATGCTGGGCCGCTCCGATACGCTGCGTGAAGGAATAATAAACTGTAATCTATTTTGCTGTAATTTAGTTCAATTCGTATCTAAATTACAGCAAAATGGTTTTGAAATATAAGGTATTATATTTATAAAATATTGATACATAACATATTGCGTTTAAGAAAAATACTGTGTAACGTTTAAACGCAATTACTTTAAAAATGCTATTGCGTAAAGATCTATTTTTTTTATTTTTGCGCTGCATTTTGGCAAGGTGTTGTTGCTCCAAATAAGTCAGCTCCTATAATATTGAAGCAAATTATATTTTATATTAATGAAACGTACGTATTTATTTTCGGCGGCGCTTCTGCCGGCGCTTCTGCTTGTCGGGTGTAACGACCCGTTCAGCACAAAGAATTTTCCGGATTTCTCCGATGTCCAGTTCACAGTGACATCATCAAATGAGACTTCCACAGGTGCCTATATCAATATTTCCCACGACGGCACATCTCACGACACTTACTGCGGTTTTATCACGACTGACTGCACCACTGGCATTGACGCCATTGTCAATCAGAAAATCAAGGAACTGAATGACAATAAAGTGGATCTTTACACGGAAGTGAAGAGCGGAACGGCCCGCACGGCTGTCCTCACCGGCCTCCAGTCAGGCACAAACTACAGGTACGTAGTGTTCGGCCTCAATACAGACGGCACCACCTACGGCAAATCGGGCGAGTGCCAGTTCTCCACACTCAAAGGAGCTCCGGAACTCTCCATCAACCTCGTGGGCAATCCTACAGAGTCAACCGCTATGGTCAGCGTCACCACGACTGGTGATGAGACAGACAAGTGGTACTGTTTCGTCACTACTGATGTCGAGACATCCCTGGCCACATTGTGCAAGAACACCCTTGCAGGAACGGCAAATCTGAATTCCAAACTCCAGGACGGGGACCTGACCCTTGAATTCTCAAGTCTCGCAAGCAACACCGCTTACCGTGCTGTCGTGACAGGTGTCAAAGACGGGACCGTTTACGGCACACCGGTCGCTGTGGAGTTCAGGACCACAAGGAGAGTCTTCGATGTCGTCAAGAATCCGAACTGGACAATTGTTGACAAGGGCAAGGGCAATCTTACTGACTCCGAGGGCAATGTCGAGACTTACGACCATATCATCGAGTGCACCGCGGCCACAAATGAGGATATGTACTTCATTATGGTTATGGACGAGGCCGGAATGGAATACTACAACTGGGATCTTGTCAGCTTCTTCTCCGACGCCTGCGACTATATGACAGGCCTGCTCAAGCAGTTCAATGCCCAGTACGGCGCGAACCTCACCTGGTATGACATTTCATACACGACATCAGCAAAAGAAGGCTACACCTTCGATGAGGACGGCAATTATTATGCATACGCCATCGGTGTCCTGCCGGACGGTTCGCCTTCGGGCAAATATGCTGTCACTGACCCGATTGTTGTATCAGTGCCTATGTCAGATGAATTCAAGGCGTGGATAGGAAAATGGACCATCGGCTCAGGCTCGACGACATATTCCATAAACATCAAGAGGAACGAGACCGAGAAGAGCTATGCGATCACCGGATGGCAGTCCGAGGCAGTCGGCGACACTCCTTGCTATGCTCTCTTCAATGCCGAGGACGGATCTATGTCTTTCGCAGGATCCAAGATTGCTGACAGTGTCACCTTGACGGACGGCTCCGGCAACCAGATCAATTGCGCTCTGTGGTTCAGCGGAATCGATACCGATTCTTATGTATATACAATGAACAGTGTTTACGAGATTGCGAAATCCACATTCTCCAACTCTGACAAGACCAAGGCCTCTGTGACAGGAAACACCGTTTCCAGGAATGACGGCAGCACCGCGACATTCGCCACGATGGGCTTCATTGCCACCGCGAACAGCGGAGACGGCGTTTACGGCTTCACCGAAACCCCGACATTCCCGCTCACTATGACCAAGTCCGCATCTTCGGCATCAGCAAGCTCATTCTCAGTGGCCAATCCGAATTTCGGCAAGAGTGTCCTTCTCTGGGGCAATACTGGAATGACTGAAATTTCTTCTAAAATAATCCGATAATCCAGATGAAAAGAATTAGATATATTCTGGCTCTTGTCCTGTCCTGCATCTATGTGGCCGCCGGCGCCCAGACAATCGCTGTGCGCGGAAAGGTCACGGATGCAACGACCGGAGAGGGCATTCCATTCGCAGCCGTTATGGTGAAGGGCACCTCCAACGGTGTCTCTGCGGATGCCGACGGATATTATTCCATAGACGCATCAGAAGGCTCCGTCCTCGTGTTCTCTTCAGTGGGATATGTTGATGCCGAGCGGCAGGTGAAAGGCAATGCCGCTGTAAATGTCTCGATGGATCCTGACTCCGAGAGCCTGGACGGTACGATTGTCGTTGCCTACGGCGTGCAGAAAAAGTCTTCATTTGTCGGAGCTGCCACGCAGGTGAGCGGTGAGAAACTTTCCAAAATGCAGACTTCCAATATCTCCAAGTCTTTGGAGGGCGCGGTGGCCGGCCTTCAGACAGCAAGTTCTTCAGGTACACCGGGTTCTTCTTCTTCGATGATTATCCGTGGCCTGGGTTCGGTGACGGCTTCCCAGTCCCCGCTGCTTGTGGTGGACGGCGTGCCGTATGAGGGCAGCCTTAACTCCATTCCGGCCAATGATATAGAATCTCTCACAGTCCTCAAGGACGCAGCTGCGAACTCGATGTACGGAGCTCGCGGATCCAATGGTGTCATCATCATCACCACCAAGAGAGGCTCGTCGGAGAAAGTCAAGATTACATTCGACGGAAAGGTGGGATTCAATTCCCGCTGCGTGCCTTCTTACGATGTGATTACTGATCCGGGCGATTATTATGAGATGGCCTGGGAGGCGTTGCGCAATGCAGCATATTACAGAAACGAGAACCCGATGTCTCTCGCCCAGGCCAACGCATACGCTTCAGGAGCCCTCATCAAGACTCTCAAATACAATGTTTACCGGGATGTCTATGACGAGGAACTCGTTGATCCTGTCACAGGGAAACTCAACCCTCTCGCCGTTGACAGGAAATGGACCGACAACTGGAACAAGGATGTTTTCCGCAACGGAATCCGCCAGGAGTACAATCTTAGCGCGTCGGGCGGCTCGGAGAAGACCCAGGTCTATCTTTCTGCTTCTTATCTGAATGATGAGGGATATGTCCCTAATTCCGGATTTGACAGGGTCACAGTCAGGGCCAAAGTGGACCAGACCATCGCTGACTGGCTCAAAATCGGGGCCAACATCTCTTATGCCAATACTGTGCAGCAGACCTACGGAGGCTCCTCGACTTCCGGAGCGTTCAACAACCTGTTCTATTTCGGACAGAGCATCGCTCCTATCTATCCTATTTACAAGTATGACCTTGAGACAGGAGAGAAGCAATATGACGCCGCAGGGAAAGTGAAATACGACTGGGGCGAGTCCCGCGCGTTCGGACAGCTGTCCAACCCTTACGGCCAGATGATGACTTCCAAGAGCAAGCTCATCTCCGACAACCTCAGCACCAGGGGCTATATTGACATAAAGATTCTCAAGGACCTGAAATTCACGGTCAATCTTTCATACGACGTGTTCAACCAGAGGTCGGATGTGTTCCAGACCCCTGCCGGCGGCGACGCCCTGAATGTGAACGGCCGCGGCAACCAGGAGACATCCAGGTACACAGCCCTGAACACCAACCAGCTCCTGAACTACACCCCGCAGTGGGGAGACCATTCTCTCAGTGTCCTTGTCGGTCACGAGATAAAGAAGGACAATTCATATTCCCTCTCGGCGGAGATGACCAATTTCCTCGATCCGGAGGTGTCTGACTTCGCCAATGCGGCATTCTACCAGAGCCTTACATCCCAGACGACAGGATATTTCCTCCAGGGAATTTTCGGCAGGGCGGAATATTCATTTGACGACAGGTATTTCGTTTCCGCATCATACAGGACAGACGCTTCGTCCAGATTCGCTCCGGACAGCAGATGGGGTAACTTCTGGTCTGCGGGTGCATCCTGGAACATAGGACGTGAGAATTTCCTTTCCGGAGCCTCCTTCCTTGACTATCTGAAGATCAAGGCCAGCTACGGAACGCAGGGAAATGACAATATCGGTATCACGAAAGTTTATGAGGACCTGTATGTCGTGGACAGAGTGGACGGCCAGCCTTCGTTGAGGCGCGTGTTCAGGGCCGCTCCTGACGTGACCTGGGAGAAATCCAGGAATTTCAATGCCGGAGTAGAGGCGAAGTTCTGGGACAGGCTGAGTGTCAATGCCGATTTCTTCATCAAGGTGACGAAAGATATGATTTACTACAGGCCTCTGGCATTGAGCCAGGGAGTTCCTTCGTCCCAGCTTGTCAATGATATGGATATGAAGAACACCGGTATAGAGTTCGAGGTCAGCGCCGACATCTTCAAAACGAAGAATTTCTATTGGAATGTCACTATAAACGGCACCCATTACAAGAACGCCCTCACAAAACTTCCGTCGGACAAACCGGCTGAAGGTTACGAGGCATATCCATACTACCGTTCGAAAGGCGGCTCGCTCTATGACTACTTCCTCTATGAATGGGCCGGGGTCAATCCTAAAACCGGTCTCTCAATGTATGCCAAATATACTGAGAATGAGGATGGTACGGAGACTGTGTCATACGTGACCACGACTGCTGAGGCTACCCGCAGGCGCATCGGAAAGACCTCCATTCCGGATATTTACGGAGGATTCTCCACAAGCCTCAGGTTCTTCGGCTTCGATGTGAGCGCCACATTCGCATATCAGATTGGCGGTTGGACAATGGACTCCAATTACGCTTCGCTGATGAGCGCCGGCTCTCTCGGAACCAACTGGCACAAGGATATTTTCCGCAGATGGACTCCACAGAACACTGACACTGCCGTTCCGCGCGTCCAGGACGGATTCCAGGAGGCGAACCAGATGTCAACCAGGTTCCTCACCAAGTCGTCATACCTCAGCCTTCGCAATGCGACTGTGGGATACACTATCCCGGCTCACCTTCTGTCGAGGGCCAAAATCCAGAATCTCAGGATATTCCTCACAGGAGACAACCTCTGGTACATATCGTATCGCAGGGGACTTGATGTCCGCCAGTCTTTCAGCGGAAGTACGGGATTTACTTATTCGGCTCTCAGGACAGTGTCCGGAGGCGTTTCCCTCACATTCTGATGTCGAATGCTAAATTATTGTGAAACAATGAAAAAATTATCTTATATAATATCGTCCATAGCTGCGGTGGCTGTGATTGCCTCCTGCTCGAAGCAGTTCGATGTGCCTTCGACATCCTATCTGACCGGAAGCAATGCGGCGCAGATGGTGGAGAACGACCCTGAATACCTTTCCTCGTACGTGCAGGGACTCTATGCCTATATGGTCCAGTTCGG